>NZ_JBGCCR010000010.1:0-232102 GCF_041262485.1 Streptacidiphilus sp. BW17
CCGCTGGCAACACAGAACGAGGGTTGCGCTCGTTGCGGGACTTAACCCAACATCTCACGACACGAGCTGACGACAACCATGCACCACCTGTACACCGACCACAAGGGGGCGCCCATCTCTGAACGTTTCCGGTGTATGTCAAGCCTTGGTAAGGTTCTTCGCGTTGCGTCGAATTAAGCCACATGCTCCGCTGCTTGTGCGGGCCCCCGTCAATTCCTTTGAGTTTTAGCCTTGCGGCCGTACTCCCCAGGCGGGGCACTTAATGCGTTAGCTGCGGCGCGGACCACGTGGAATGTGACCCACACCTAGTGCCCAACGTTTACGGCGTGGACTACCAGGGTATCTAATCCTGTTCGCTCCCCACGCTTTCGCTCCTCAGCGTCAGTAATGGCCCAGAGATCCGCCTTCGCCACCGGTGTTCCTCCTGATATCTGCGCATTTCACCGCTACACCAGGAATTCCGATCTCCCCTACCACACTCCAGCCTGCCCGTATCGAATGCAGACCCGGGGTTAAGCCCCGGGCTTTCACATCCGACGTGACAAGCCGCCTACGAGCTCTTTACGCCCAATAATTCCGGACAACGCTCGCACCCTACGTATTACCGCGGCTGCTGGCACGTAGTTAGCCGGTGCTTCTTCTGCAGGTACCGTCACTTGCGCTTCTTCCCTGCTGAAAGAGGTTTACAACCCGAAGGCCTTCATCCCTCACGCGGCGTCGCTGCATCAGGCTTTCGCCCATTGTGCAATATTCCCCACTGCTGCCTCCCGTAGGAGTCTGGGCCGTGTCTCAGTCCCAGTGTGGCCGGTCGCCCTCTCAGGCCGGCTACCCGTCGTCGCCTTGGTAGGCCATCACCCCACCAACAAGCTGATAGGCCGCGGGCCCATCCTGCACCGCCGGAGCTTTCCACCCCCAGGGATGCCCCCAGAGGTAATATCCGGTATTAGACCTCGTTTCCAAGGCTTGTCCCAGAGTGCAGGGCAGATTGCCCACGTGTTACTCACCCGTTCGCCACTGATCCACCCCGAAGGGCTTCACCGTTCGACTTGCATGTGTTAAGCACGCCGCCAGCGTTCGTCCTGAGCCAGGATCAAACTCTCCGTGAATGCTTTCCCGTAATCGGGACATCCGCGCAGAGCGGCACGACACCCACCGGAATAGGCGGACTCGTGCACAGCGTCCTCGCTGAAAATTTGTTCTCAAAAGTAACTGGCGTTGACTTTTGGCACGCTGTTGAGTTCTCAAGGAACGGACGCTTCCTTCGCACCTCGTTTCCGAGGCCCTCCGGGCGCTTCCTTCGTGATTTGTCCCGGTCGGCGCCGGGCACAACGAAGAAGTTACAGGGAGCTGTCCGTAGGAGCAAATCCGCGCCTGTCACTCGAATGACGTAGAGTCTGCTCCGCGCGGTGGTCTAGACCTCTCGCCGATCTTTCCCGGTCCGGGCGTAGCGGCCCTGACCTGGGCGGACAACTCGTGGCTTAGGTCCGAAGTGTCCATAGTTGACATGATTTAGGCTGATCCCCGATGCGCGCCCCTGAGGGCTCGCGTCCTGGGTTCCGCCATCTAGGAGGCTCAACCATGACGACCGTGACGTCCCCTCTGGTCGGCGAGGCCATCGGGCTCGCGAACGTTCCCGACCCCGTCTTCTCCGGGGCCATGGTCGGCCCGGGTACCGCGATCAAGCCCGCGCCCGGGCCGGGTGAGGCCGTCTCCCCCGTCGACGGCATCGTGGTGTCCATGCACCCGCACGCCTTCGTCGTGCTGGATGAGCAGGGGCACGGCGTGCTCACGCATCTCGGTATCGACACCGTTCAGCTCAACGGCGAAGGCTTCGAGCTGCTCGTGCAGAAGGGCGACAGCGTCAAGCGCGGGCAGCCGGTGGTCAAGTGGAACCCGACCGCCGTCGAGGCCGCCGGTAAGTCGTCCATCTGTCCCGTGGTCGCGCTGGAGGCCTCGGTCGAGCAGCTCACCGATATCCGGGAGTCCGGTGACATCGCGGTGGGCGAGACCCTGTTCGCCTGGAACTGATTCAGCGACAGCGGTACGCCGACAACACTACGACGGAGACTCAAAGCGGAGACCGGTGAGATGACAGAGACCCTGCAGGGCGTGGGCGTGAGCCACGGCGTGGCGATCGGCCAGGTGCGGCACATGGGCACGGCGGTGCTGGAGCCGGAGGCCAAGCAGATCCCGACCGAGGACGCGGCGCGCGAGCAGGCCCGGGCACAGCGGGCGGTCGACGCCGTGGCCGCCGATCTGCAGGCGCGCGGCAACCTGGCGGGCGGTGAGGCACAGGCCGTCCTCGAGGCGCAGGCGCTGATGGCGCTCGACCCGGAGCTGATGGCTGACGTGGAGCGGCGGATCGCCGTGGGCAGCAGTGCGGAGCGCGCCGTCTACGACGCGTTCGCCGCGTACCGGGCGCTGCTGGCAGCGGCCGGGGACTACCTGGCCGGGCGGGTCGCCGACCTGGACGACGTGCGGAACCGGATCGTCGCCCGGTTGATGGGTGTGCCCATGCCGGGCGTGCCGGACAGCGACGAGCCCTACGTGCTGATCG
Source organism: Streptacidiphilus sp. BW17 (assembly GCF_041262485.1). NCBI lineage: Bacteria > Bacillati > Actinomycetota > Actinomycetes > Kitasatosporales > Streptomycetaceae > Streptacidiphilus > Streptacidiphilus sp. BW17. Next base: position 2,558 of record NZ_JBGCCR010000010.1, read on the forward strand.
CCCGCGATCTGGCCCCCGCCGACACCGCGTTGCTGGACCCGACGCTGGTGCTCGGTTTTGTCACCGAGGAGGGCGGGCCGACCAGCCACAGCGCCATCCTGGCCCGCGCGCTCGGGGTACCGGCCGTGGTGGCGATGCCCGGCGCGACCGACCTGCCGGAGGGTGTGGTCGTCGCGGTCGACGGCAGCAGCGGTGCCGTGATCGTCGACCCTTCGACGGAGACGCAGCAGCGGCTGCGGCGCGAGGCCGAGGAGCGCAAGGCGGCGCTCGCCGCGTCCACGGGTCCGGGCCGGACCTCGGACGGGCACCGGGTTCCGCTGCTGGCCAACGTCGGTGGCCCGGTGGACGTCCCGGCCGCGGTTGAGGCGGGTGCGGAGGGCGTCGGGCTGTTCCGGACCGAGTTTCTGTTCTTTGAGAAGCACAGCCTGGACGACTCGAAGAAGGCCCCGTCGGAGGACGCACAGGTCGACGCGTATCGCGCGGTGCTGGAGGCGTTCCCCGAGGGGCGCGTCGTGGTGCGCGTCCTGGATGCGGGGGCGGACAAGCCGTTGGACTTCCTGACCCCGGCCGACGAGCCCAACCCCGCTTTGGGCGTACGCGGTCTACGTACGTTGCTGGAGCACCCCGAGGTGCTGCGCACCCAACTGCGGGCGCTGGCGCGGGCGGCCGAAGGTCTGCCGGTGCACCTGGAGGTGATGGCCCCGATGGTGGCCGACCGCCAGGATGCGAAGGCCTTCGCCGACGCGTGCCGTGAGGCGGGACTGCAGGCGAAGTTCGGCGCGATGGTGGAGATCCCCTCGGCGGCGCTGCGGGCGCGGTCGATCCTCCAGGAGGTCGAGTTCCTCTCGCTCGGGACCAACGACCTTGCCCAGTACACCTTTGCGGCGGACCGCCAGGTGGGCACGGTGGCGCGGCTGCAGGATCCGTGGCAGCCGGCGCTGCTGGACCTGGTCGCGCTGTCCGCGGAGGCCGCCCGCACCGAGGGCAAGAGCTGCGGCGTCTGCGGCGAGGCCGCCTCGGATCCGGTGCTGGCGTGCGTGCTGATCGGGCTGGGCGTGACCAGCCTTTCGATGGGCGCGGCGTCGATCCCTTACGTGCGGGCGAAGTTGGCCAAGGTGACGCTGGCCCAGTGCGAGCGCGCGGCTGCCGCCGCGCGGGCCGCGGACAGCGCGGCCGAGGCACGGGCGGCGGCGAACCAGGTGCTCTCCGGGGAGTGACACCGGTGCACGCCACCGGTTACGACGTGAGCGGGCCTTCGTCCTTCGGGGCGGGGGCCCGCTGCGACGTCCGCGTGCCACGTGCTGTGCGCGCCTCGGTGGAGACGACGACGCAGACGCCGACCACGACGACCGCACCACCCACGGCGATGGACCAGGTGACCGACTCGTTGAGGACCAGCCAGCCGAGCGCGACGGCGACGACGGGGTTGACGTAGGCGTAGGTGGCGACCAGCGAGAGCGGCGCGCTCTGCAGCAGCCAGGCGAAGGCGCTGAAGGCGACGAGGGATCCGAAGACGACCAGGTAGGCCAGGGCCAGCCAGGAGCTGGTGCTGACGGCGCCGACGTTCAGGTGCTCGTGGCGGAAGAGGCCGAGCGCGAGGTCGCCGAGGCCACCGGCCAGCATCTCGTAGGCGCTTGCGGTGAAGGGGTTGCCGGGCATCGGCAGGCGGGAGGAGAGGAACGAGCCGATCGACCAGAGCAGGGCGGCGGCGAGCACCGCGATGATCCCGACCAGCCGGACCGCGCCGGAGCTGCCGGGCAGGGTGAGCACGATCAGTCCGGCGAAGCCGATCAGCACGCCGACGAAGGTGGCGGCGCGGGGGCGGTCGCCGAAGAGCGTGCGCAGCACGATGACCCAGAGCGGCACGGCGGCGACCAGCAGCGCCGCCAGCCCGGACGGGATCCGGGTCTCGGCGAGGACGACCAGGCCGTTGCCCCCGACGAGCAGCAGCAGACCGACGACGGCGGCGGAGGCGAGCTGCCTGCGGGTCACCCGCAGGGCACCCGGGCCGGAGCGCCAGACGACCAGGCCCACGAGCAGGACTCCGGCGACGAGGAAGCGGAGCGCTGCCGAGAGGAACGGCGGCATGGTCTCGACGGTGATCCGGATGGCGAGGTAGGTGGACCCCCAGACGACGTAGACGATGCCGAGGGCGGGCCAGAGGAAGTTCCGGGTCCGTTCGGGACCGGCCTGACCTGCGGGGACCGACCGTTCGGTCGCAGCTGGCGCCGCCTCATGTGTCATGTGCGTTCCTCTCGTACAGCTCTGTACATCGATCCTCCCGCAGGAATACAGCCACCCGCCACGCCATTTCCTGCCGTTGTCGCGAACGGGTCTTGTTATACGAGACAGTTGCTCTCACAAGCTGAGACCTGATCTATGGTCGGCACCCAGGGAGGCAGACATGACTGAGCATCAGAAGCAGTACACCCACGGCTACCACGCGTCCGTCCTGCGCTCGCACACCTGGCGCACGGCTGAGAACTCCGCCGGCTACCTGCTGCCGGAGCTGAAGCCGGGGCTGTCCGTGCTGGACGTCGGCTGCGGGCCGGGAACGATCACCGCCGGGCTGGCCGAGCGGGTCGGGCCGGGGCTGGTCACGGCCGTCGAGATCTCCGCCGAGGTGCTGGCCAAGGCGGCGGAGGCGGTACCGGAGTCGGCCGGGGTCCGGTTCGAGACGGCGGACGTGCACGCGCTGTCGTTCCCCGACGCGTCGTTCGACGTCGTGCATGCGCACCAGGTGTTGCAGCATGTCGCGGACCCGGTCCAGGCGCTGCGCGAGATGCGGCGGGTCTGCCGTCCGGGAGGCGTGGTCGCGGTGCGCGACTCGGACTACGGGGGGTTCGTCTGGTACCCGTCGCTGCCCGAGCTGGACGAGTGGAACGTGCTGTACCACCGGGTGGCCCGCGCCAACGGCGGCGAGCCGGACGCCGGGCGGATGCTGCGCAGCTGGGCGCTCGATGCGGGCTTCGCGCCGGAGCGGGTCGAGGCGTCCTCGTCCACCTGGTGCTTCTCGTCGGAGGAGGACCGCGCCTGGTGGGGCGGGATGTGGGCGGAGCGGATCACCGGATCCGCGATCGCCGAGCAGGCGGTGGCCGAGGGGTTCGCCCAGCGCGAGGATCTGGAGCGGATCAGCGCGGCGTGGCAGAGCTGGGCCCAGGAGCCGCGCGGCTGGTTCAGCGTGCTGCACGGCGAGCTGCTGTGCCGGGTGTGACCCGGACCCGGCACAGCAGCCCGTCGGCGTTCAGCTGACTGGCGCTCAGCGGCGGTACTGCTCGAAGATCCGCAGCGCGTCGGGGTTGTCGATGGAGCCGAGGTTGACGGCCTGGGCGAGCGGCGTGCCGCCCAGGATCCGCTTGATCGGCACCTCGATGCGCTTGCCGGTGAGGGTGTGCGGAAGCGCGGGCACGGCGATGATCTCGTCCGGGACGTGCCGCGGCGACAGCTGCGTGCGCAGCGCGTCGCGGACCGCCGTACGCAGCTCGTCGTCGAGCTCCGCGCCCTCGACCAGCACCACGAAGAGCGGCATCCAGTAGCCACCATCGGGCAGTTCCAGGCCGATGACCAGGGACTCCTTGACGGCGGGCAGTCGCTCGACGACCTCGTAGATGTCGGCGGAGCCCATCCGGACGCCCTGACGGTTGAGCGTCGAGTCGGAACGGCCGTGGATGACCACGGTGCCGCGCTCGGTGACGGTGATCCAGTCGCCGTGTCGCCAGACGCCGGGGAACATCTCGAAGTAGCTGTCCCGGTAGCGGACGCCGTCGGGGTCGTTCCAGAAGCGGATGGGCATGGACGGGATCGGCTTGGTGACGACCAGTTCGCCGACGTCGCCGACGACGGGCTTGCCGTTGACGTCCCAGGCCTCGACGGCAGCGCCCAGGCTGGGAGCCTGGATCTCGCCCAGGTACACCGGCAGCGTCGGCACGCCGCCGACGAAGCAGCTGCAGACGTCGGTGCCGCCGCTGACGGAGGCGAGCCACATGTCCGGGCTGATCTCGTCGTAGATCCAGCGGAAGCCGTCGGGCGGGAGCGGGGAGCCGGTGGTGCCGATGGCGCGCAGCCGGGTCAGGTCGAGGTCACGGCCGGGGTGGACGTCGGCCTTCTTGCAGGCCATCACATAGGCGGCGGAGGTGCCGAACGTGGTGACCCCCGCGTCGGCGGCGATGCGCCACTGCGCGTCGGGGGTCGGGTAGCCGGGGCTGCCGTCGTAGGTGACGATGCTCGCACCCACCAGCAGACCCGCCAGCAGGAAGTTCCACATCATCCAGCCGGTGGAGGTGTACCAGAAGAACCGGTCCCCCGGGCCGAGGTCGAGGTGGAGTCCGGCCTGCTTGAGGTGCTCCACGGTAATGCCGCCGTGGCTCTGCACGATGGCCTTGGGCAGGCCGGTGGTCCCCGAGGAGTAGAGCACCCAGAGCGGGTGGTCGAACGGCAACTGCTCGTAGGAGGGGACGGTCGGACTGCTCGTCAGCTCCTCCCACTCCAGCGCGCCTTCGGGTGCGGGGCGTCCGAGCAGCGGGATGTGCACGACATGACGGAGCGTCGGCAGCTCGGCGCGCAGCTCGGCGACGACGCCGGTGCGGTCGTGCTCCTTGCCGCCGTAGCGGTAGCCGTCCACGGCGAAGAGGAGGACGGGTTCGAGCTGCTGGAACCGGTCCAGCACGCTGCGGGCGCCGAAGTCGGGCGCGCACGAGGTCCAGATCGCGCCGACGGCGGCGGTGGCCAGCAGGGCGACGACGGCCTGCGGCACGTTGGGCAGGTAGCCGCCCACCCGGTCACCGGGCTCGACGCCGAGGCGACGCAGTTCGGCGGCGAGCGAGCCGACCTGACGGCGCAGCTCCGACCAGGTGGTGACCTGCGGCTCTGGGTGCGCCTCGTCGACGTGGAGGATGGCGGGCGTGTCGGCGTTGTGCGGGTCCTCGCCGTGGCGCAGCACGTGCTGGGCGTAGTTGAGCTTCGCGCCGGGGAACCAGGTCGCCCCGGGCATGGTCGCGTCCCCGAGCACGGCGCTGGGCTCCGTCTGGAAGCGGACGTCGAACCACTGGGTGACCGCGCTCCAGAAGTCCTCGAGGTGCTCGACCGACCAGCGGTGGAAGCTCGCGTACTCGACCGCAGGGTCCTGGCCCTGCTGGGGGCGGGGCGCGCCGTAGTACTCGGCGGCGAAGCGCTGGAAGGCGGCCATCCGGGAGGCCGCGGCTCCGGCCGGGTCCGGCCCCCACAGCGGCGTGGTCTCTTCGGTGCTCATGCGCGCTTCGTGCCTCCGACCGTCAGGCGCACCTGCACGCCGGAGGGCAGGTGGGAACGCCTGTGCTGACCTTGCCACGATCGGGGCCGGACGCGCCAGGGTCGACGGAACGCGTCACACGGCTCACGTCACGGACCCAGCTGCTGACGGACTCAGCTCGCGGACTCAGCTCGACTCGGCCCTGGGCGTCACGGCCGCAGCAGTGCCGGGTGAAGGGTGGTGGCCGGTCCGGCGCGGTAGAGGCGGGCGCGCGGACCGCCGCGGGAGTTGCCCCGTTCCGCGGTCGCGCCGGTGTCCTCGACGAAACCGGGCGCGGAGAGCACCTTGCGGTGGAAGTTGCCGGGGTGGAGGCGCTCGCCCCAGATCTCCTCGTAGACGGCGCGGAGTTCCGGGATGGTGAACTCCGGCCCGAGGAAGGCGGTCGCGAGCGGCGTGTACTCCAGCTTGCCGCGGGCGCGCTCCAGCGCGTCGGCGACGATCCTGGCGTGGTCGAAGGCCAGTTCGCGTTCGGCGAGCGGAGCGGGTAGCTCCCGGTCGCCGGTCCCACCCCCGTGAGGACCGGCGACCGGAACCCAGACGGCGCGGGCGGCGTCGCCGCCGGCGCGCGGGTCGGGCAGATCAGGTGCGAAGGCCAGGTAGGCCACCGAGACCACGTGCATGCGCGGGTCACGGTCGGGCGCGCCGTAGGAGCCGAGCTGCTCCAGGTGCACCCGTTCGAGAGCGGTCGGCGCGAGGCCGGTCTCCTCCGCGAGCTCGCGCGCCGCGGCCTCGTCCAGCCCCTCCTCCCCTGCCTTGACGAACCCTCCGGGCAGCGCCCAGCGCCCCTGGAACGGCGGCCCGCCCCGCTCCACGAGGAGGATGCTGAGCCGTCCCTGACGCAGCGTCAGCACGACGACGTCGACCGTGAGGGCGATCGGCGCGTAGGCGCGCGGGTCGTACGCGGCGAGCCACCCGGCCTCGTCGTCCTCGTGCATGCGTGCCGCTCCGGCGGGTCGATGTGTCGTGGTCGGATTGTCGCGATCGGTTTCGGTCGACCCTCGGTCAGAGTTGTTCTCTCATCGAGTTCTTCTCTGATCGAGTCTTTCTCGCTCTGAGAACAACATAGCGCATGCCGCGCCGGAGTGCCAGCCCCGCCCGGGCGCTACGCCTGCCGCAGCGCGGCCACGACGACGAGCACCTGTTCCGTCAACTCCGGCCCCACCGGCCCGTGCTGGTTCATCAGCCGGTACCACATCGCCCCGAAGACCAGGTCGACGACGGTCGGGACCGGGACCCTCCAGCCGTCCGCGCCCTGGCGCTCCAACACCTCCGCCAGCAGCGCGCGACGCTCGGCGATGTAGCCGCGCAGCCTGGCGGCCAACTGCTCGTCGGCGAAGGCGTCGGAGGTCAGGCCGAGCAGGATGTCGGCGACCGGGGCCTTGTGGGCGAGCCGGAACGTCGCCTCCAGAAAGACGCGAAGGTCGGCAACGGGATCACCGCTCGGCGGCGGGGCGCCGTGGGCCGCGCCGACTTCGCCCATCGCCTCCAGCAGCACCGCGCCGCGGGTCGGCCACCAGCGGTAGACCGTCTGGCGTCCGACTCCGGCCGCGTCCGCGATGGCCTTGATGGTGACGTTGGCGTAGCCGCCGTCCACGCAGAGGGCGACGGCCGCGTCGAGGATCGCGCGACGGGCGGCGTCGCTCCGCGGACGCCCGGGAGGCTTCGGATTCATGGCCCGACTTTACAAGACAGGGTGTCTCGTTACAGAATCGAGGCACAGTGTCTCGTTACTCGTGACGAGACACGAGCGGAGATGAAGTGGGGACGGACATGGCACACACGTCGGAGCGCGTCGTCATCCTGGGCGGCACCTCGGGGATCGGCCTGGCGACGGCGGACCTGCTGCTCGACCGGGGGTACGAGGTCGTCATCGCCGGACGCAGCGAGGAGCGCCTCACGCAGGCGCTGAAGACGCTCGACAGGCAGGGCGCCGACCGCCCGGTCACGGGCCGCGCGGTGGACGCGACGGACAGCGGGCAACTCGCCGAGTTCTTCGCGGAGGTGGGCACGTTCGACCACCTCGTGGTCACGGTCACCAGGAACGGCGGGGTCACCACGCTGGCGGACCTGGAGGCAGCCGAGGTCCGCAAGCACAGCGAGGGCAAGCTCCTCGCCCACCTGCTGAGCGTCCAGGCCGCACTCGGCACGCTGCGCGCGGACGGCTCGGTGACGCTGGTCGGCGCGGTCAGCTCGCAACTGAGCGGCCCGGGGCTGGTGGTACTGGGTGCGATGAACTCGGCCGTCGAGACCGCGTCGCGGATCCTCGCGGCCGAACTTGCGCCGCGCCGGGTCAACGCCGTCTCCCCGGGCGTGATCGAGACGCCGTGGTGGGACTGGGTCCCGGCGGAGGCGCGCACCGAGGCGATCGTCGGCGCGGCCGGCGGTACGGCGGTCGGCCGCCCGGGACGGCCGGAGGAGGTCGCCCACGCGATCGCCTTCCTGGTCGAGAACACCTACACCACGGGCGTGGTGCTGCCGGTCGACGGCGGGGCGCGGCTCAACGTGCAGCGGTGACACGTGCAGCAGCGCCCGTACGGCAGTGGCCAGTACAGAGGTGGCCCATACGGCGGTGCCCCGTAAGGAGGTGACCCGTCCGCGCAGCTGAACGGCGGGCGGGGATAGGGTTGGGGTGACGTCGATGGGGCGGGTCTGCCGGAGTTCCGGCGGCCCGCCCCGCGCCGTTGACCTGCTTGGCAGTTCGCTCGTTGCCCGACCGCTCGTCCTGCCCGACCGCTCGTCCGTCCGGAGGTCTGCCGATGTCCATCCAGGGTTCGCTCGCCGACGCGCTCGCCAGGGGCGTGGTGGTACTGGACGGCGGCATGTCCAACGAACTGGCCGCCGACGGGCACGACCTCTCCGACGCGCTGTGGTCCGCACGGCTGCTGCGCGACGAACCGGCAGCCGTGGCCGCCGTGCACCGGCGCTACTTCGCCGCGGGCGCGCAGGTCGCGATCACCGCGAGCTACCAGGCCAGCTTCGAGGGCTTCGCCCGGGTCGGCGTGGACCGTGCGGAGGCGGAGGAACTGCTGCGACGCAGCGTCACGCTGGCGCGGGAGGCCGCGGACGAGGCGCCCGGACAGGGGCCGCGCTGGGTGGCGGCCTCGGTCGGACCGTACGGCGCGGTGCTGGCCGACGGTTCCGAGTACCGGGGCCGGTACGGGCTCAGCCGGGCGCAGTTGCGCGCCTTCCATGCGCCGCGCGCCGAGGTGCTGGCGTCCGCCCGGCCCGACGTGCTGGCTGTCGAGACCGTCCCGGACATCGACGAGGCCGAGGCGGCGCTGGACGCCGTCGCCTCGCTGGACCTGCCGGTCTGGCTCTCCTTCAGCGCGGCCGAGGGCCGGACGCGGGCGGGGCAGCCGCTCGCCGAGGCGTTCGCGCTGGCGCGCGGCAACGCGCAGGTCGTCGCCGTGGGCGTGAACTGCCTCGCTCCGGAGGAGGCGGCCGAGGCGGTCGCCCTGGCGGCGGAGGTCTCCGGCAAGCCGGTCGTCGTCTACCCGAACAGCGGCGAGGGCTGGGACGCGGCGGCGCGCGCCTGGTCCGGGCCGGCGACCTTCTCCCCCGACCGGGTGGCCGAGTGGACCGCCTCCGGGGCCCGGCTGGTCGGCGGCTGCTGCCGCGTCGGGGCGGACCAGATCGCGGCGCTGGGAGCAGTGCTGAGCGCCGGGACCCGCGGCGTCTGAGACGCCGTCGGCGGCCCGGCGGGGTGGGCCTGTGTGCTGCCTGACTTGGTTTGCTGGCAGACTCGGTGTCACGCACAGCGCCGTCGGCATTGTCGACCGCTGTTCCGTCCCCTAGTTCTGTCCGTTCCGTCGTCTGTGTCCGTTGTCTGTTCCGTCGTGCTGTCTTCAGCCGCAGTGGGAGGTTCTCCGATGGCCGGGTCGATCCAGTCGCTCGAGCGCGCGGCGGCGATCCTGCGACTGCTTGCCGGCGGCGAGCGGCGGCTGGGCCTGTCGGACGTGGCCGCCTCACTCGGACTGGCCAAGGGAACGGCCCACGGCATCCTGCGCACGCTGCAGCAGGAGGGCTTCGTCGAGCAGGACCCGGACAGCGGCAAGTACCAGCTGGGCGCAGAGCTGCTGCGACTCGGCCAGAGCTACCTGGACGTCCACGAGCTGCGCGCCCGCGCCCTGGTCTGGGCGGACGACCTGGCCCGGGCCAGCGGGGAGACGGTCTACCTCGGGGTGCTGCACCTGCGCGGCGTGCTGATCGTGCACCACGTCTTCCGCCCGGACGACACCCGGCAGGTGCTGGAGGTCGGCAGCATGCAGCCGCTGCACAGCACGGCGCTGGGCAAGGTGCTGATCGCCCACGACCCGGTCGCCCGCGCCGAACTGCAGGAGAGCGAGCGCGAGGCCTTCACCCCGCGCACGCTGACCGAGCTGGCCGACCTGGACGCCGAGGCCGCGCAGATCCGCGAGCGCGGGTGGGGCGCGGCCGTCGAGGAGACCTGGACCGGGGTGGCCTCGGTCGCGGCGCTGATCCAGGACCGCCGCCGCAACCCCGTCGGCGCGGTCGCGCTCAACGGGCCGGTCGAGCGGGTCTGCCGGGACGGCGTGATCCGGCCGGAGCTGGTCGTCTCCGTACGCGAGGCGGCCCGCGCGATCTCCCGCGACCTGGGCGCGCCGCGCTTCTGACGCTCGGGCGCATTCACTGGGCGCACTCCCGATCTGACGGTCCGTTCGGCGTGTTCCGTACCCGTCCGAACGGGTGATTTGTCTATGTTGAGCGAGCAATGTCCCGTTTGTTCGACGCCTCCACAGCCACAGCTGCACCTGCATTGACGCAGGTGCAGCGGGCCACGTAGTTTTCGCACAACGGTCGACATTGTCGAACGTGAGCCGCAAACTGCACTGGGAGCCGCTGTGTCCAACAGCCATATCTTCTTCGGCGAACTCATCGGTACCGCCCTACTGATCCTGCTCGGCGCGGGCGTCTGCGCTGCCGTCACCCTGAAGCGCTCCAAGGCCGAAGGGGCCGGATGGCTCGCCATCGCCTTCGGCTGGGGCTTTGCCGTGCTCGTTGCCGCGTACACCGCGAACTCACTGTCGGGGGCCCACCTCAACCCCGCCGTCACCATCGCGATAGCCGTCAAGACCGGCGACTGGAGCCACGTCCCGGTCTACCTGGCGGGACAGTTCCTCGGCGCGGTCATCGGCGCGGTGCTGGTCTGGCTGTCCTACCTGGGCCAGTTCAACGAGAACGACGAGCCCACCCTCGGCATCTTCGCCACCGGGCCGGAGATCCGGAACCCGGTCCAGAACGTGATCACCGAGACCATCGGCACCACCGTGCTCTGCCTGCTGATCCTGACCCAGGGGCTGAACAAGGAGCTCGGCCTCTCCGGCATGGGCATCCTGATCACCGCCCTGACCGTGGTCGGCATCGGCCTCTCCCTTGGTGGCCCGACCGGCTACGCCATCAACCCCTTCCGCGACCTGGGCCCGCGTCTGGTCCACTCCCTGCTGCCGATCCCCAAGAAGGGCAGCTCGGACTGGGGCTACGCCTGGGTCCCGATCGTCGGCCCGATCCTCGGCGCGCTGCTCGCCGGCGGAATCTACAACGCGGCCTTCTGATCAACCTGACGGATCGACCAGGCTAGGCACACCCGAGAACGCGCCACCCCGCAGGGCCCTCGCCGCCCCCACTGTCAACGAGGACACACATGACCACCAGCACCGGCCAGTACATCGCGGCCATCGACCAGGGCACCACCTCCAGCCGCTGCATCATCTTCGGCGCAGACGGCCGCATCGTCGCGGTCGACCAGCAGGAGCACAGCCAGATCTTCCCCCAGCCCGGCTGGGTCGAGCACGACGCCGAGGAGATCTGGACCCGGGTCCAGTCCGTGATCGCCGGCGCGCTGGCCAAGGCCGGGCTGACCCGTGACGACATCCGCGCCATCGGCATCACCAACCAGCGCGAGACCACGGTCCTGTGGGACCGGACCACCGGCAAGCCGGTCCACAACGCCCTGGTGTGGCAGGACACCCGCACCGAGGAGCTCTGCCGCGAGCTGGGCCGCAACGTCGGGCAGGACCGCTTCCGCCGCGAGACCGGGCTCCCGCTCGCGAGCTACTTCGCCGGTCCGAAGATCCGCTGGCTGCTGGACAACGTCGAGGGCCTGCGCGAGCGCGCCGAGCGCGGCGACATCCTCTTCGGCACCATGGACACCTGGGTCATCTGGAACCTCACCGGCGGCGTCGACGGCGGCAGGCACGTCACCGACGTGACCAACGCGTCCCGCACCATGCTGATGAACCTGCACACGCTGCAGTGGGACGAGAAGATCGCCGAGTCGATGGACGTGCCGATGAGCGTCCTGCCGGAGATCCGCTCCTCCGCCGAGATCTACGGCGAGGCCGTCGGCGACCTGGCGGGCGTGCCGGTCGCCTCCGCGCTGGGCGACCAGCAGGCGGCGCTGTTCGGCCAGACCTGCTTCAACGTGGGCGAGGCCAAGTCCACCTACGGCACCGGCACCTTCCTGCTGCTCAACACGGGCGAGAAGGCGGTCAACTCCTACCACGGGCTGCTGACCACGGTCGGCTACCGGATCGGCGAGGAGGCCCCGGTCTACGCCCTGGAAGGCTCGATCGCGGTCACCGGCTCGCTGGTGCAGTGGCTGCGCGACCAGCTCGGCATCATCTCCACCGCGGCCGAGATCGAGACGCTGGCCTCGACCGTCGAGGACAACGGCGGCGCGTACATCGTCCCGGCCTTCTCCGGCCTGTTCGCGCCGTACTGGCGCTCCGACGCGCGCGGCGTGATCACCGGCCTGACCCGGTACGTGACGAAGGGTCACCTGGCCCGCGCCGTGCTGGAGGCGACCGCCTGGCAGACCCGCGAGGTCGTCGACGCCATGGAGAAGGACTCCGGCGTCACGCTCTCCGCGCTCAAGGTCGACGGCGGCATGACCAGCAACAACCTGCTGATGCAGAACATCGCGGACGTGCTGGACGTCCCGGTCGAGCGCCCCTACGTCGCCGAGACCACCGCGCTGGGCGCCGCCTACGCCGCCGGTCTGGCCGTCGGGTTCTGGCCGGACCTGGACACCCTGCGCGCCAACTGGCACCGCGCGGCCGAGTGGACGCCGCGGATGGACGAGGCGACGCGCGACCGCGAGTACAAAAACTGGCTCAAGGCCGTCGAGCGGACCATGGGCTGGATCGACGAGGACTCGACGTCCGGCCGCTGACGCCCGGACGCCGCAAGACGGGTGCGGCGGGCCCCGCACGGGGAGGGCCCGCCGCGCCGTTCGCACCACCACCAGAGAAGTTGAGGGATCTTCCGATGCACTCCATGCCGACCCTGGGGGCCAACCGCACGGCCGACCGCGCCCAGGCGCGGGAACTGCTGAGCAGTGCCACCTACGACCTGCTCATCATCGGCGGCGGCATCCTCGGCACCGCCGTCGCCTGGACCGCCGCGCAGTCGGGGCTCCGGGTCGCCATGGTCGACGCCGGTGACTTCGCGGGCGCGACCTCCAGCGCCTCGTCGAAGCTGGTCCACGGCGGCCTGCGCTACCTGCAGACCGGCGCGGTCAGGCTGGTCGCGGAGAACCACAAGGAGCGCCGCGCGCTCTCCACCGACGTGGCCCCGCACCTGGTCAACCCGCTCACCTTCTTCGTCCCCGTGTACAAGGGCGGCCCGCACTCCGCGCCCAAGCTGGGCGCGGGCGTCTTCCTCTACTCCGCGCTCTCCGTCTTCCGTGACGGCATGGGTCACGTCGCCACGGCGGCCCGCGCCGGGCAGGCTGTCCCGGCGTTGCGCACCGAGGGCCTGCGCTCGGTGGCCGTCTACAAGGACCACCAGATGAACGACTCGCGCGTCGCCGTGATGACGGTCCGCGCGGCGGTCGACTCGGGCGCGGTCGTGCTCAACCACGCCGAGGTCAGCGGGCTTCGCTTCACCGGCGGCCGGGTGACCGGCGCCGAGATACGCGACCGGCTGACCGGCGACGAGTTCGGCATCGACGCGCGGCTCGTCCTCAACGCGACCGGACCGTGGGTGGACCACCTGCGGAAGATGGAGGACAAGGGCGCCGCGCCCAGCATCCGGCTCTCCAAGGGCGCGCACGTCGTCGTCAAGCGCAAGGCCCCGTGGCAGGCGGCGCTGACCATCCCGATCGACAAGTACCGGGTCTCGTTCGCCATCCCGTGGGAGGACCACGTCCTGCTCGGCACCACGGACGAGGAGTACACCGGCGACCCGGCCGACGTCCGCGCCACCGAGGCCGACGTCGACCAGATACTCGGCGAGGCCGCGCACGCGATCCGCGACGACCATCTTGACCGCGACCTGATCACCTACTCCTTCGCGGGCCTGCGCGTGTTGCCCGGCGGTCCGGGCGGGACTGCCGCCGCCAAGCGCGAGACGGTCGTCTCCGAGGGCCGCGGCGGCATGCTCTCCGTGGCAGGCGGCAAGTGGACGACGTACCGTCACATCGGCCGCGTGGTGCTGGAGAAGCTCGCCCACGTGCCCGGCACCGGGCTGGCCGAGGACATGTCGGCGATCCCGCGCACCGTGCCGCTGCCGGGCGTCGGCAGCCCGAACGCCGTCGCGCACCGCCTGCTGGTGGACCGCGAGCCGGGCGCCCGGATGGACCCGCTGGTGGCGCGTCACCTGGCCACCCACTACGGCACGCTCTCCTTCGACCTGGCCCGCCTGATCGACCAGAACCCGGCGTTGGGCCGCCCGATCCACGCGGACGGCCCGGACGTGTGGGCGCAGGTCGCCTACGCGGTCGACCACGAGTGGGCGGCCACGGCGGACGACGTCCTGCGGCGACGCACGACGCTGACCGTGCGCGGGCTGGACACGCCGGAGGTCCGCACGGAGGTCGAGTCCTTCCTGGCCGGGCGCAGCGCGCAGGGCTGAGCCGCCACCGGTCCCCCAGGGTGGGCCCCGGCGCACGATGCGCCGGGGCCCACCCTGCTTTTTGAACGCGTTCAATATTGGCGTACGCTCCTGATCGAGCGGAGGCCGGCCGAGCGTCGTGCTCAGGGCCGTCCGCTGCTGCGCTGAAGGGGGAGCTGGTCGGCATGAAGGTGGTAATTCCGGGCGGAACAGGGCAGGTGGGAACGATCCTGACCCGCTCCTTGGAGGCGGACGGGCACCAGGTGGTCGTGCTCACCCGGTGCCCCGCCCACCCGCGCGAGACGGCCTGGGACGGTCGGACCCTCGGCCCCTGGGCCGAGGCGCTCGACGGCGCGGACGCCGTCGTCAACCTGGCCGGGCGCAGCGTCAGCTGCCGCTACACCCCGGCGAACCTGGCCGAGATGATGGCCTCCCGTGTCGACTCCGCCCGGGTCGTCGGCCAGGCGATCGCGGCTGCTGCCCGTCCACCCCGGGTGTGGCTGCAGATGAGCACCGCGACCGTCTACGCCCACGCGGCGGCCGGTGCGGCGCCGAACGACGAGACGCACGGGGTGCTCGGCGGCACCGAGCCCGACGTGCCCGGCTACTGGGAGTTCAGCGTCCGGATCGCGCGCAGCTGGGAGCGCGAGCAGGAACTGGCCGTGACGCCGCTGACCCGCAAGGTGGCGCTGCGGTCGGCCATGGTGATGAGCCCGGACCGAGGCGGCGTCTTCGACGTGCTGCTCGGCCTGACCCGGCTGGGCCTCGGCGGCGCGGTCGCCGGCGGCGGGCAGTACGTGTCCTGGATCCACGACGTCGACTTCGTCCGCGCGGTGCGGTTCCTGATCGGAGACGAGGGCGGGGCCAAGGGCGAAAGCGACGCAGCGCTCTCCGGCCCGGTGAACCTTGCCGCCCCAGGGCCGTTGCCGCAGCGGGAGTTCATGCGCGCGCTGCGCCAGGCGTGGGGCACGCCGGTCGGACTGCCCGCGACCCGGCAGATGGCGCGCCTCAGCGCTTTGGCGCTCCGGAGCGACGCCGAACTGCTGCTCAAGAGTCGCCGGGTGGTGCCCGGACGACTGCGGGACGCAGGGTTCGCCTTCGAGCACGATCAGTGGCACGACGCGGCGGCCGACCTGGTCCACCGGGTCCGCTGCCGACAGGGCGGCGAACGCAGGGGCGAGGCGCTGCGGTCCGTGCTGACGCCAGCGTGGCTCCACGGCTGAGCGATGACGGCCGAACGGTCGCGCGGCTGAGCGATGATGGCCACATGACGATCCCCTCCGCGCTCGCCTCGTTCGCCGTCGTCGCGGGCCTGCTGACGCTGATACCCGGGCTGGACACGGCCCTTGTGCTGCGCAGCGCCGCCGCGCGGGGCCGGGCGCACGGCTTCGCCACGGCACTCGGGATCAACACCGGTGCGCTGTGCTGGGGTGCGGCGGCGGCCTGCGGTGCGACCGCCGTGCTGACGGTGTCCCAGGACGCCTATCTGGGGCTGCGGATCGCCGGTGCCGGCTACCTGCTGTGGCTGGGCGTCGGCATGCTGCGCGCGGCCCGACGCCCCGAGGCGGCGCTCGGCGGGTCGGTGGGCGACGATCCTGCCCCGGCGCTCGCCCGGCTGTCGGGCTCGTACCGGCGCGGGCTGACGACCAATCTGCTCAACCCGAAGATCGGCGTCTTCTACACCGCGATGCTGCCGCAGTTCATCCCGCCGCACGCGCCGCACCTGGCCATGGGCCTGCTGCTCGCCCTGGTCCACGACGTCGAGGGGATGGCGTGGTTCAGCCTGCTGATCCTGGGCACCACGCGGCTGCGCGCCGCGCTGCGGCACCTCCGCCTCCGGCGCGCCACGGTCCGCCGCGCGCTGGACGCCGTGACCGGCGTGACGCTGATCGGGTTCGGCGTGGAGCTGGCGTTGTCCGAGCGCTGACCGCCCCGCCGATCAGGTCAACGTGTCGCCGTAGCGGGCCGAGACCTCCTTGAGGCGCCTGACCTCCTGATCGTGGCACTCGTGTTCGCACCCGATGAGCTTGCCCGAGACCACTCGCACGCCGACCGCGCAGGCGTGCGGTTCTTCGGGTTCCACGCCCTTGCAGCCGGGCGCGAGGTACTTGTCCGGGGGTGTCCACAGACCGCCGTACGGCTTGGACGGATCTCGAGTCGTCTGCGCCATAAAGCAAGTGTGCGTCAAAAACCCTTGCTGGTAGGGCAGATCGCCGAAGATCGCAACGCACGGGCGACGCGGCGGCGGTGACTCGGGCACCGGGAGGGGAGGAGGCTAGGCCTATTGTGGCGGCTGTGACTGAGAGCAACGCGACCCCCGGACACCACCGCAGCGACGTCATCGCCCACCACGAGACCCCGGAGGACCTCGACGCCCTCCGGCGCCGGACGCACATCTCCAGCAACATCCTGGCCGGCTCGGTCTGGCTGGCCCACAACATCGACCGCGCCGTGATGACCGAGAACGGCCCGCTGCTCCGCGCGCTGGCCTCGGCTGCGGACGCCGTCCACGAGCTCGGCCTCCACCTCAACCAACCGGACCCGGCCCACCTCGCCACCGCGCTGCGCGAGCTGGACGCGGCGCGGGAGCTGGTGCGCGGAGCGCTCGACGGCGACTGAACTACCACTGATCCGCGGCCGGCCTGCGGCTGGTCCACCGATCGGTGGGGCGGACTCAGCCGTCCGGTTGACCGGGAGGATCAGCCCTTGTCCCCGGCGGACGGTTGATGTGGGAGCCGGGGTCGCCCGGCGATTCTGGAGCCAACCCAAGAACAGCCGAAAGGCCGGACAGGAAGGCTCCCGAGATGAACACCGTGCAGACCTCCGTCAGCTCCTCCAATTCCTCCGTCTCCTCGTCCACCACGGCCGAGGCGTTCCGTCCCGTCAAGCGACTGGTCGGCGGCTATGCCGCCCTGAGCGCGGGCACGCTGGTGGTCGCCTACCTCATGCGGAACCACGCAGATCTGGTCACCCCGACCGTCTGGATCCGGGGCGGGATCGTCGCCTTCACCTCGCTGCTGATGCTGGCCCTCGCCGCCGGTGCCGCACGCGGCCGACGCGGCGCGTACCGCCGCCTGCGGATCGCGTCCGGCGTGATGCTGGCGGTGATCGCGGTGATGGCCTCGCTCCCCGGCGTGCTCCCCGTCTGGATGCGGTTCGAGCAGGGCGTCTGCGGCGTGCTGCTGGTCGGCGTCGTGGCGATCGCGAACAGTCGGCGGACGCGCGCGCTCTTCGCCGTCGACGGCCCCGTCGCGCGTTGACGCCGATACATTGGCGGAAGGGCCGACGGTTCAGGGTGTTCCGCACCTTCAGCGGGAGCCGTGTGAGCCACGTGAGCCAGGTGAGCCATCAGGGAGACGCAGTCATGGTGCAGGAGGGCACGACCGGTTCGACGCGGCAGTGGTCCGCGACGGCCACGGTCGTGCCCTATCTGCTGCTCGGGCTGCTGGTCCTGGTCACCGTCGCCGAGAAGGCGGGCAGCCCGACCCAGCGCGGATCGCTGCCGGTCGACCTGCTCCTGTGCGGGGCGGCAGCCGCCTGGATGCTCTGGGTCTTCACCCTGCACCCGGCCTGGCGCGAGCGGCCACACCTGATGGCGGGCTTCTTCGTCGTGCTGATCGCGATCACCGCAGCGCTGGTGGTCAGGGACCCGTGGTTCGGGTTCTTCACCCCAGCCGGATACATCTACGCCTTCCGGCTCCTGCGCTGGCCGGTACAGCTCGTCGGGGTCGGTGCGGTGGCCGTGGTCGCCGGGACGGCGCAGGCGAACGGCATCGACAAGTCGACTGCCGTCGGCGTGCTTGGCTACCTCGGCGTAGTGCTCGCCAACGTGGTCCCGATGTGCGCCGCCGCCGTAGCGATGCGGCGACGCGCCCACGACCACGCCGAGCGCGAGCGCGCCCTCGCCGAGGTCAGTGCCACCAACCGTCGGTTGGAGGCGACGCTGGCGGAGAACGCGGCCCTGCACGAGCAGTTGCTGGCCCAGGCCCGCGCGGCGGGCGTCCAGGACGAGCGCCGGCGGATGGCCCGCGAGATCCACGACACCCTGGCCCAGGGCCTGACCGGGATCATCACCCAGCTCCATGCCGCGGAACACGCGGCAGAGCACGCCGCCGACGCGCCCGAGGTCCGACAGCGCCACATCGAGGCGGCGACGCGGCTGGCGAAGGAGAGCCTGACCGAGGCACGCCGCTCAGTCCACGCGCTGAGCCCCGAGCCGTTGGAGTCGGGGGCACGGTTGGGCGACGCGGTCGCGGGCGTGGCGGAGCGCTGGTCGGCGCTGCACGGCATCCCGGTCCGGGTCACCACGACCGGAACGGTGCGCGCGCTGCCGCCGGAGGCGGAGCTGGCGCTGCTGCGCACCGCGCAGGAGGCGCTGGCCAACGTGGCGAAACACGCACGCGCGTCGCGGGTCGGGGTGACGCTGTCCTATCTGGAGGACGAGGTGGCGCTGGACGTCCGGGACGACGGCAGCGGCTTCGACCCGTCGGGGGTGGCGGCGCGTGTCAATGGATCCGCACCTGTACCGCAGGGCGGGTTCGGGCTGGTGGCGATGCGGCAGCGGATCGAGGGCCTGGCTGGGACCTTGCAGATCGAGTCGGAGCCGGGCGGCGGCACCGGGATCTCGGCGCGGGTCCCGAGGAAGGAAGAAGCGTGAGCGAAGAGAACGTGATCCGTCTGCTGATCGCGGACGACCATCCCGTCGTGCGCGACGGCCTGAGTGGGCTCTTCGCGCGCGACCCGGAGTTCGAGGTCGTCGGCGAGGCCGCGGACGGCGCGGAGGCGGTCCGGCTGACGGAGCAGCTCCGCCCGGACGTGGTCCTGATGGACCTGCGCATGCCGGGCACCGACGGCGTCATGGCCATCCGCGAACTCGCCGCGCGCGGCAGCACCACCCGGGTGCTGGTGCTGACGACGTACGACACCGACAGCCACGTCCTGCCGGCCATCGAGGCGGGCGCGAGCGGCTACCTCCTCAAGGACGCGCCACGCGACGACCTCCTCCGCGCGGTCCGTGCCACCGCGCGCGGCGAGGCGGTGCTGGCACCGTCGGTGGCGGCACTGCTGATGAGCCGCGTGCGCGGGTCGGACCCGACGGAAGCCGGTGACTCGGCTGCCGTCCCAACGAACGGTCCGTTGAGCCAGCGCGAGGTGGAGGTGCTCCAGTTGGTCGCCTCCGGCGCGACCAACCGCGAGGCAGCGGCCAAGCTCTTCATCACCGAGGCCACGGTCAAGTCCCACCTGCTGAACATCTACGCCAAACTCGGAGTCAGCGACCGCGCCGCCGCCGTGAGCGAGGCCTTCCACCGCGGCCTGCTCCAACCCCAGCGGCGTCCGACGCAGGGGTGAGGAGACCATGGCGAACCAGGCTGACGGCATAAGCCTCGACCTCTTCGCGGGCATTCCCGTCAGCGACTACGCGACGGCGGTGCAGTGGTACGAACGGCTGCTCGGCGGCCCGCCCGCGTTCTATCCGCACGCCACGGAGGCGGTGTGGCAGTTGGCGGAGCACCGGTACGTCTACGTCGTCGAGCAGTCGGAGCGTGCCGGAGGCGCGCTGGTCACCCTGTTCGTCGACGACCTCGACGCACGCGTCGCCGCGATCGCGGTCCGGGGTCTGGAGCCGGCGCGGCGGGAGGCTTACCCCGAGGGCGTCCACAAGGTCAGCTACCGCGACCCGGACGGCAACGAGATCGCCTTCGGCGGCAAGGTGTCCTGACTCGGGGGCCCGCGCCGGAGGCGCTTTCGGTCGTCGGCACGATGTCGGTCGACGGTGGGCGCTACGCTGACCGGATCGGGAGCGACAACGGGGGCGACAGTGCTGGTGGCGTGGTGGGTCTGTTGTGCCGTGGTGCTGGTCGGGGTGGAGGTTCCGCTGTTCCGGCGGGCCCACCGCAAGCACAAAGCCTGGATGAACGGCCACATGACCGAGTACCGGGCGATGTCGAGCAAGGAACGGAGCTGGGCGGGCGCGGACCGGGAGCTGTGGATGACATCGGTGATCTTCACGATCATCGCGGTCGTCGTCGGGCCGATCGGCGCAGCCCTGATCAGCGGCAAGATCTAGCCAGGCCCCCGCCGTTCACCTGCCTACGGTCCGCCTGTCCAACAGTCAGCCGCTCGCCGAGTCCCGTGAGCGCAGCCTCACCGAACACCCTCTGCCCCATCCACAACGCCGCCGTGATGCAGGCCTGGAGGGGCAGCAATAGCTGAACTGCCCCTCGTCACGGCCGATTCCGGATCTGGTGCAGGGTTATGTGCAGCGTCGGCGCGCTGCGGGGGTACACCCTACTTGGAACAGCAACTCGTCTACGTGGCTTGGGTTTCAGTCGCGTTCGCCGCGTCGGGCGTCACTCGCCCACGCTCCTGGACCGTTCGACACGACGACCTGTCCGGCCGTCTTTGCTGACTCAACGGCCAAGCAATTCAACGACGTTGGCCCATATGGCATCTCTTTCGCGGCCGCTGCGCGGCCCGGTGTCGATCCTCAGCAGGAGGACCCCTTGAGCGCGCTCACAAAACTGGACCACGAGCCTCAGCCCGCCCCGACTGCCGTACCGCCCACGAGATGACGGCCGCGCCGGTACAGCCCCTGCCGGGGGACTTCTTCGTGGTGAAAGTCGACGGCCCCGTCGGGGTGTTGATATCAATCGGCGAGTTCCTCAATGGCTCCCGATTCGGCCACTGGGACCACGCCGGAGTGTTCGTCGGCGACGGCCAGGTCGTCGAGGCGGAGCCGGGTGGGGCGCGTCTGGCCGGTGCCGACGAGTACGCGGGGCGGCCGATCGCCTGGTCGACGGGCCACATCGATCTGACCGACGTCCGGCGGACCAGGATCGTGACCGCCGCCCGCGGCTTCGTCGGAGTGCCCTACAGCGCCGCGGACTACTTCGCCCTGGCCTTGTGGCACTTCCGCCTGCGGATCCCGTGGGCGAAGCACGTCATGACGTCGCAGAAATCGATGATTTGCAGCCAGTTGGCCGATGCTGCCTACGCCGCCGCCGGCGTCCATCTCTTCAAGGACGGACGCGCCCCAGGTGATGTCACGCCTGCCGATTTGGCGGCACTGATCGGAGCCTGACGCGTTCCCTGCGGTGGTCAGCCCTTGGGGCCGAGCAGGAACAGCACCCCGAAGAGCAGTATCCCCAGGACGATCGTGCAAGCCACCGCCAGGCAGCAGCCCTTGGGGGTGTCTCCTGGCTTCGGGGTGTAATTGGTCTGCGCGGTGTTGGAGGGCATGGCTTGGACCCTACCTGTGCCGTCAGGCAGCGAGTCTCGAGAACATCTCGCTGTCGAGGCGATGGCCTTCTGGGGTCATGGCGGGGAGATACCGACCAAATGCATGATCATGCGGCGAGGGGTTCGGGCTCCGGTTCGTCGTCGGCTCCGTGGGCGCGGAGGGCCTCAATCGCGTGCAGCCACACGTCGACGAGCTGGGTGTGGCGGTGGTGCGCGAGCTGCGTCCACGTGGTGGTGCCGCGGGCATGTACCTGGATCGCGACGTTCGCTTCGATCACCGCCCGCTGCAGTTTGCGCAGCTCAACACCAGAATCCACACGATCATTCTACCGGGCGGCGCTTCAATTCCCGTACCAGGTGGACGACTTCCGCCGAGTCAGCCAACTCGCCAAATCCGCACCCCGGCCAGTCGACCGATAGGCTCGCCCGCATGCAGATCAGCGCTGTGGTGTTCGACGTCGGCGAGACCGTCACCAGCGACCGCCGCTTCTGGGCAGATTGGGCCGACTGGCTCCAGGTCCCACACCACACCCTGTCTGCGCTCGTCGGCGCCGTAGTCGCCCAAGGCCGAGACAACGCGGACGCCCTCCGCCTGATCAAACCCGACCTGGACCTGTGGGCCGAGTACGAGATCCGGGAAGACTCCGGGCACGGTGAGCGCCTCGACGAATCCGACCTCTACCCCGATGTCCGCCCCGCACTGCAGGCCCTCCGCGACGCCGGCCTGTGGGTCGGCATCGCCGGAAACCAGACCACGCGCGTCGGCCAGCTACTGCGTGCCCTTGACCTGCCCGCTGACGCGATCGGTGTGTCCGGTGAGTGGCAGGTCGCGAAGCCTTCCGGCGAGTTCTTCGCGACCCTGTGCACGTGGGCCGACCGCAACCCGGCGGAGATCCTCTACGTCGGCGACCATCCGGCGAACGACATCGCCCCCGCGCAGGCCGCGGGGTTGAAGGCCTGTCACATCCGCCGCGGACCGTGGGGCTACCTCTGGGCCAACGAGGCCGAGGCCGCGGGCGCGGACTACCGCGTCAACTCGCTGACGGAACTCGCCGAACTCCTGGCAGGCTGACAGCAGAAGCGCCCGACCTGGATGGGTCGAGCGCTTCACCGGCACAGCAACTGAGCGCGCAAGTACCGTTCCGGATAGTGAGTCAGGAACGGAGTGCCAGGATGCCACCGCGCAACCCCGACATAGTAGGGGCGCGTATCGCCGCCGCCCGCAAGCTCAAGCGACTGGATCAGGCCGAGCTCGCCGCAGCCGCGCACGTGTCCACGAGCACCATCAAGAAGATCGAGCAAGGCAGCCGATACCCGTCTGATCAGGTGCTGGAGTGCATCGCCGACGCCCTCGACGTCGACCCTGAGCAGCTCCTTGGCAGCGCCGGGTTCACCTCCGGGCGCGTCCATGACGCGATCCCCGCGCTGCGGGCAGCGATCGACGCCTACGACCTCCCCGACGACGGCCCTGTCCGACCCCTGCGGGCCTTGCGTGAGGCCACCGTGGCCTTGGAGCAGAAGCGTCTGGAGTCGCACTACTCGCAGCTCACCCGTGCTCTCCCCGCCCTGCTCGCCGAACTGTCCCGCGCCGTCCACACCCTGACCGGTGTCGAGCAACAGCAGGCCGCCACCCTCCTCGCTTCCGCGTACCGCTCGGCGGACGCCGTGGTGTATAAGTTCCGATACCACGACCTGTCCGCCCGCCTGATCGAGCTGATGCGCTGGTCCGCCCGCCTCGCCGAAGACCCCGCGATCGACGCCACCGCCGCCTACGTGCGCATGGAGACGTTCTTCGCCGACGGGAAGTCACAGAATGTCGCCACTGGGCTGCGAATGCTGGAGGCCGCGATCGACGCCGCACCCACCGGACGCTCCAGAAGCGTCACCGCCGCCGTCGGCGCCCTCCACATGCGGGCCGCTGTAGCCGCCGGCCGCATCCACGACCGCCCCCGGGCGCGGGCGCATCTCGCCGACGCACAACGGTGCGCCAAGCGCGTTCCTGAAGGCGTGTATGCGGGGACTGCGTTCGGCCCTGACTCGTACTACGTGCACCAGGTGGCCGTCGCTGTCGAGCTCGGCGACGCCACGAGTGTCCTGAACGCCGCAAAGTCGTGGAAGCCGCCCGCGAATCTCCCGGCGGAGCGCCGCTCGCACTTCTACATCGACATCGCCCGCGCCCAGCTGTGGCAGTCCCGCGACGACGACGCGTTCGAGTCCCTGCGTGTGGCCCGGTCGATTGCGCCGCAACACGTCCGCGAACACGGCCAGGTCCACCAGACGCTGCAGTCGCTGCTTCGGTCGAAGCACTCGGACCGGGACGCCCTGATCGGCTTCGCGGAGTGGGCCCACGTCGTCTGACCAGCCGTCCACCGGGGACACACAGTGTGTCCCTCGCCTCTCTTCCCAGTCGTCAGCATGGATCACGCCAGCCGATTCGCCCGCTGCGAGGAGGTCCCATGCCTTATCTGCTGGAAC
Source organism: Streptacidiphilus sp. BW17 (assembly GCF_041262485.1). NCBI lineage: Bacteria > Bacillati > Actinomycetota > Actinomycetes > Kitasatosporales > Streptomycetaceae > Streptacidiphilus > Streptacidiphilus sp. BW17. Next base: position 26,412 of record NZ_JBGCCR010000010.1, read on the forward strand.
GACGCCTGCCCGAAGAGATCAGCATCGCGCGCCTGCATGGTGAGGCGTGCATAGGGTGCGGTGCGACGGGCGCCGGACTGCCCGCTGTCGCCTGCGGGTGAGATCAGGGTCCTCGGCCCGGACGACGAGCGGAAGTTGTGGCCGGTCGTGAGGTGCCCCGACTGCGTGCTGCGGGAGACGTCATGAGCGACACCACCATCCCCGCGCCGCCAGAGCCGACGATCCCTGTCCGCTGGAACACCCCCGACGGCGCCACCCTCCAACAGCTCGTCACCGAGCCCCAGCTCCACGGCGAAGCGTGCATGCTCTGCCACAGCACCCGCCCCGGCCTTGAAGACGCCGGGCACGTGTACGGCGAAGTCGGCGGCGGCTGGCGGGCGGAGGCCTGCCCTGCAGGCGAGTGCGAGGGGGGCGGCGTGAGCCGGACTGTGAAGTACGACCGCCGTGACGGCGGCTACCTGGTCATGGAGAACGGCCGACCGCTCACCGACGAGCATGGGCGCCCGCTGCGGTTTGAGGACCACCAGCGCGCCGAAGAGGTCGCCAAGCGTCGGGACGGTGGCCGGTGACCGGGCCCCGCCCGCCGTACCCGGAGACGCGAGAGCCGTTCACGTGGCCGACCCTGGGCGTGCGCAAGTGGCGGGCGCCGGAGCGCTCGTACTTCGGCACGTGCAACCCGGCGGCGACCGCCGAGGATCACGTCTGCCCAGTCGGTGTGCGGAAGGTGAACGGGCGCGTGTACGGGTGCGACTGTGCCTGTCACACTGCGGACCGAGCTCGGCTGACGGGGCGTTGAGGAGGATATGGAGGGCGTGCGGGACGGGCATTCACTACCACTCGCTTGGGCTGTCCAACCGACCGCCAGAACCCTTTCCCGGCAGCAGACGTCTCCTAGTCGGCAGAACCGTGTAGTAGCCACTCAGTCTCGGAGGGACCTGGGACCAACTCCGCAGAACTGATGCCGAGGGCCCGGGCGAAGCGCGCGAGTTGATCGACGCTCACCTGGTAGACATCGTTCTTGGCTCGGCTGACCGTCTTGTGGTCTGGGGAGTGCGCGACGAACCCCTCCCCGACTGGATCCAGCAACACCGCTGGGCCGTCGGCGCACTCCTGCGCGCAGCCCGCAACTCACGCGCCCTCAGTCAGGTCCAACTCGGCGAGATCGCGGAGACGTCCTACATTCGACGATCTACGCCTTGAAACCCTCAATGCCACGTAGCGGCGACAGACTCCCACCCAGTTGTGCTGGTGGGCACCGGGGTGGGTAGGCGCGAACCCCCGGAGCGCCAGCACCTGACACGGACTCAGAGAGAGATCTCAGAAGTTCACAAGTTACGGATGAGTACGGGATGAGGTAGGCCATCGCTTGTAGTTGCCCGGGTAGACGACAGGGCGGCTGCAACGAGTCGAGAGAACCCGTTGCAGCCGCCCCGCAGAGCCAGAGACGCTATATGACCAGCGACAACGGCAGAATCAGAAGGATCGCGGTGACGGAGATCAGGGTCTCCATCACCGACCAGGACTTGACCGTCTGGCCGACGCTCATCCCGAAGTACTCCTTGACCAGCCAGAACCCGGCGTCGTTCACGTGGCTGAAGAAGAGCGAGCCCGCGCCGACCGCCAAGACCAGGAGGGCCGTGTGGGTTGTGCTCATGCCGACCGCGAGCGGGGAGACGATGCCCGCTGCAGTGATCGTCGCGACCGTTGCCGAGCCGGTGGCGAGGCGGATGAGGACGGCGATCAGCCAGCCCAGCAGCAGGGCGGAGATGTGCAGCTTGTCCGCCCAGGAGCTGACCGCGTTGGCGACGCCGACGTCGACCAGGGTCTGCTTGAAGCCGCCGCCCGCGCCGACGATGAAGACGATGCCGGCGATCGGGCCGAGCGAGGAGCTTAGCGAGTCGGAGATGCGCTGCTTGGTGAAGCCGGCGCCCTTGCCCAGGGTGATCATGCCGACGAGCACCGCCAACAGCAGTGCGATCAGCGGCGAGCCGACGAAGTCGAAGATCCGCTGGACGACGGCGGTCGGCGAGTTGACGACGACGTCGAAGAACGCCTTGGTCAGCATCAGCACGACCGGCAGCAGGATGGTGACGAGCACCGCGCCGAAGGCCGGGGTGTGCTCGGAGGAGTCCACCGCGGTGGAAGCCGCGGCCGCCTCGGATGCCGTCTGCTCCGGGATCTCCAGCGGGCCGACCCAGCGCTCGGCGACGCGGGAGAACAGGGGGCCCGCGATGATCAGGCAGGGGATGGCGACCAGCAGGCCGAGCGCAAGGGTCACGCCGAGGTTGGCGTGCAGGGCGGTGACGGCGACCAGCGGGCCCGGGTGGGGCGGGACCAAGCCGTGGAGGATCGAGAGACCCGCCAGCGCGGGTATGCCGACGCGCATGAGCGGGAGGTTGCCGCGGCGGGCGACCAGCACCACGATCGGGACCAGCAGCACCACGCCGATCTCGAAGAAGAGCGGCAGGCCGAGCACGGCCGCGATCAGCGCCATCGCCCAGGGCAGCTTCCGGCCGCTGGAGCGGGCCAGCACGGTGTCGGCGATGACGTTCGCGCCGCCGGAGTCGGCCAGCAACTTACCGAGCATCGCGCCGAGGCCGATCAGCAGCCCGGTGCTGGTCACGGTCGCACCGAAGCCGGTCCCGAAGCTGTCGGTCAGCTTGTCGAAGGGCGCGCCGGCCACCACGGCCAGCACGATCGAGCCGAGGGTCAGGGCGAGGAAGGGGTGCAGCTTGAGCCTGGTGATCAGCAGCACGATCGCGCCGATGCTGACCAGGGCGGCGAGCAGCAGCTGGCCTTGGCTGTGGGAGTGGGCGAGGGCAGGGGTCGCGTCCGCCAGCAAGGCGGTGGGGGTGGACAGGCTGGTCACGCGAGGTCTCCGTTGACAGGCCGTGGCAGCAGTGCCACGGCGGACTCGACGAGGTTTTCCGGGGAGGCGTCGACGTCCAGGACCGCGCCGTTCTCGTCCGCGCCGAGCGGTTCGAGGATGGCGAGCTGGGAGTCGAGCATGTGGGCCTTCATGAAGTGACCGCTGCGGTGCGCGAGACGCTCCTCGATGAGCGCGTCCGGGCCGGTCAGGTACAGGAAGAAGGCCGAGGGACAGGCTTCGCGCAGCAGGTCCCGGTAGCTGCGCTTGAGCGCCGAGCAGGTGACGACTCCCCCGTTGCCGACGGCGACCTGCTCGCCGAGCCAGGTGCCCAGGGCCCTGAGCCACGGCTCGCGGTCCTGGTCGTCGAGGGGGTGCCCGGCCGCCATCTTGGCGATGTTGGCGGCGGGGTGGAAGTCGTCGGCTTCGCCGTAGGGCAGGCCGAGGCGCTGGGCGAGGCCCTGGGCGACGGTGGTCTTGCCGACCCCCGCCACACCCATGACGACGATGGCCATCGCCGGGCGCTGGATCTCGACGCTGAGAGCCATTGCTGGTGCTCCGTTCTTCATTCTGGTCGCCACAGTGTCGTTCAAAGGTATGACTTAATCAACCCCTGTTTCCACAATGGTCATACTTACTGCCCGCGGTACGGGTTCGGCCGTACGCCCCCTAACCTGGACGGATGGACTTCCAGGGCCTGCCCGGCCGCCTACTCGCCGATCTCGGACCCTCCATCGCCGCCGGTGAGATCCCCGTGGGCTCGATCCTGCGGATCGAGGGGCTGGAGGAGCGCTACGGCGTCTCCCGCACCGTGGTCCGCGAGGCGGTGCGGATGCTCGAATCGATGCGGATGGTTGCCTCGCGCCGCCGCGTCGGGATCACGGTCCGGCCCAAGGCCGAGTGGGACGTGTTCAACCCCACCGTGATTGCCTGGCGGCTGGCCGGTGCGGACCGGGGCGCACAGCTGCGCTCGCTGGGTTCCCTGCGGGTCGCCGTCGAACCCGCGGCGGCCGGGCTCGCGGCCACCCAGGCGACCGACGACCAGCGGCGGGCGCTCAGCGCGCTGGCCATGGAGATGACCATGACCGGCCGGGCGGGCGACCTTGCCGCCTTCCTCCGGCACGACGCCGACTTCCACGCCACCGTGCTGCAGGCGTCGGGGAACGAGATGTTCGCGCATCTCGGCGACACCGTCGAGGCGGTGCTGCGCGGGCGCACCGAGCACCACCTGATGCCGCATCACCCGGAGGAGTACGCCGTCCAGCTGCACCGCGAGGTGGCCGAGGCGGTCTGCTCGGGCGACGGCGAACGCGCGGAGCGCGCGATGCGGGCGATCGTGGCCGGGGCGCTGGAGGAGCTGGAAGCAATCCTGGAGTAGCCCGGACCGCGCTCGGGACCGTCGGCAGCACCGCCACGACCGGTAGCCGTGCGGTGACGTTCTGCCGGTCTTGTGGTGATCTGTCCGACGCGGGACGCTGAATCCACGCGCGGGAACGCTCCGCGCGGGGAAGGAGGTCGAGCGGCATGACCTTCGTTCAGGTCATCGACTACGAGACCGAGGAAGCAGAGCGGTTCGACGCCCTGATGGACGACTGGCTGCAGGCAACCGAGGGCAAGCGGACCGCGACCCACTCCTCTGTGGGCAAGGATCGCGACAACCCGACGCACTTCATGCAGATGGTGGAGTTCCCGTCCTACGAGTCGGCGATGCGCAACAGCGAACTGCCGGCGACCCGGCACATCGCGGAGGAGATGCAGCATGCCTGCATCACCCCGCCGCGCTTCGTCAATCTGGAGATCGTCCGCGACGAACGGATGTGATCCACGCAGGCGCTCCCGCCGCCGGGCCGCCGCGCCGTCCCGACCTCATCCCTCTGTCGGGACGGCCGACCGGGCCGGAGCGGGAGCGTCGGACGTCTCGTCGTAGGTGGGAAGTTCGCGCATGCCCCGGAGCGGCGAGAGAAAGACCGCAAGGAAGGTCGCAGACCCGCCGACCGCGGCGACGAACAGCGTGTCGCGCACGCCTATCGCTGTGCTGAGCACGCCGCCGAGGAACGCACCGAACGGCATGGTGCCCCAGACCAGGAACCGCATCGTCGCGTTCATCCGGCCCAGCAGGCCGGGCGGGCACAGACCCTGACGGAAGCTCACCTGGGTGATGTTGTAGACCACGATGCCCACCCACATGACGATCTGCGCCACCGCGAACAACGCCAGCGTCCAGTCTCGCTGCACGAACGGTGTGACCAGCGCACACGGGCCGAAGACTGCGGCGGAGAGGCAGATCGCCGGGCCCTGGCCGAACCGGGTGGCGACGCGTGCGGCGATCAGCGCGCCGGAGTGATTGGGTTTTGTCAATCACTCGTAGGATGCTGTGCATGACCCAGCGCAGACCGGCCACCGACGACGAGGCGAAGGCGCTCGCCTCCTCGCTGCGGCTGCGCATCCTGCGCATCTGTCTGGGCGAGGCGCACACCAACAAGGAGATCGCCCGGATCCTCGGACGCGACCCGGCGAGCGTGCTGCACCACACCAGGACGCTGGTGCGGACCGGGTTCCTGGAGGCGCAGGAGGAGCGGCGCGGGGCCCGGGGCGCCCGCGAGATCCCGTACCTGGCGACGCGGAAGTCCTGGCGCCTCGAAGTCCCGGCGCTGGACCGGACGATGCTCGAGACGTTCCTGGAGGAACTCGCCCTGGTGCCCGCGGCGGACGTCGACAGCACCCGCATGGGCCTGCGCCTGTCCGCCGGGGACATGGACGAGTTCCGCACCCGGCTGCGCGGCCTGCTGGAGGAGTTCGCCGGGCGCCCCAACGATCTCACCGAACCGGCCTGGTCGTTCTTCCTGGTACTCCACCCCGACCCGAATCGGCCCGACCCGAATCGCCCGGACCCCGACCGGCCCGACTCCAACCGGTCCGCGCCGAACGCCCAGGACGATTCCGGCACCCCTCACGACCTCGGCAAATCCGGTGAATCCGACGATCCGACCGGCCCGCGGGGTCCCTCGAACGGACCAGTGTCGACCCGGTAGGGTCCCGGGTAGCCTGCGAACGGCAGGGAGGGACGGGGCCTGGGGAGGAGCCGAGTGAGTCAGCCGGATGCGTGCTGGGATCCCGACGCCGCCGACGTGCTGCGTGCATGGGCCGCGGACGAGCGTGCCCGCGGGGACAGCCTGGCCACGGCGTTGGAGTCGATCGCCGCCAACGGACTGCCCACGGTGGAGGAGTGCGTCGCCTGGGAGGAGATCCGGGAGACCGCGCTCGCACGGCTGGCCGAGGGTCCGACGGGCCGTGTCCTCTAGGCGGCGGCTCAGGCGTGCGCAGATCCGGTTCACCGAGGGCGCGCGCAAGCAGGTCGACGCGCTGACCGGCACCGAGGAGATACGTCGGCTGGACCGGGCGCTGACCGCGCTCTCCCTGGCCCCGGAACTCGGACTGCCGACGCGGTTCCCCCTGCTCCGGGACTACCGCGACGAGTTGGAGGACGTGCGCGTCATCTACTCGGTGTCGGTGCTGCGTTCGACCATCCTCGTGGCCTACGTCGAGGCCTAGGGCAGCACGGACTGACGGTACGGAAGCACAGAACAGAACGAGGCAGGTTCGACAATGGCGGGTACGACGATGGTTCGAGTCTCGGACAAGGCGCGCCGCGCGCAGGTACGACTGCTGATGGGCGCGGCCTTCACGATGGCGTCCCTGGTGTTCACGGTCTTCGTGTCGATGGCGCAGGCGCAGCAGATGGGCGCGTGGTTGACCGCGACGGTGGCGGGGGTGCTCCTGACGACCTGGTTCGGCCTGGACGTCTGGATCACCCGCCGCGCCAACCGCGAGCAGCTCTACGGCTCCGGCAACGTCACCCCGATGACGGGCGCGAGGCGCCCTCGCTGAGCTCCGAGCTCGCCACGGTTTCGGTCGTCGCCGCCGCCGCCGACGCGTCTGTCTCCGCCTCCGTCTCCGCGTCCTCGGGACGCGGGCGGCGGAAGACGCGGGTGGCGCTGACGGCGCCGTGGATCTCGGCGTCCTCCTCGTCGATCTCCGGCAGGCCGGGGCGCAGGTGCTCCTCCACCGAGATGTACTTGAGGCCGGCCCGCAGGTCGGCGTCGTTGCGCAGGCGGATGATCAGCGGGAACTCGGCCAGCGCGGTGGTGTCGAACAGACCCGTGGTGTAGATCAGCTGGACGCCGAGCGCGTCGGCGACGGCGCGCTGGAGCTCCAGCAGGTAGGTCGCGTTGGCGCGGCCGATCGGGTTGTCCAGGAAGAGTGTGCCCGCGTGGCGCAGCTTGGCCTGGCCGCGGTCGTTGGCGCGCAGGGCGGCCATGGTGCAGTAGAGCGCGATGGCCGCGGTCAGCAGCTGGCCGCCGGAGAAGACGTCGGACATCTGACTGACCGACACCCGCTCGGCGCGCAGCACCGCGTCGGGCTTGAGGATCTCCACGGTGACGCCGCGCGGCTCCAGTGCGGCGTGGACACCGCGCAGCAGCAGGGACATGCCGTCACGGCGGTTCCAGTCCACCGCACCGGCGTTCGCGCCGGAGGCAGGACCGCCGTGGCGCTTGACCGCCGCGCGGGTGGCCTCGTCGATGACCTCGCCGAGACGCTCAGTCAGCACCGCGTGGTCGGGCTCGTCGAAGCGGATCCGCAGGAACTCCTGGCCCGACCACTCCCCCAGCCCCTCCGGCAGGCGGGAGAGCCGCTGCGCGGCGCGCAGCGTGGCGAGCGAGGTCTCGACCAGGCCGCGCAGCCGGTCGACGATGCTGTCGCGGTTGCGCTCCAGCTGGTTCAACTCGTCGGTCAGCACCCGCAGTCGGGGTGCGAACGCCGCCGCCCACTGGGCCGCGTACTCGGGCAGGACGGAGGCCGGCAGCTCGCGGATCTGCTGGCGGGCCGGGGTGCGGACGGCCTCGAACCGGGTGGCGTTGGCATGCCGGACCAGCGCGTCGCCGGCATCGCGGACCGAGAGGTCGGCGGCGGACAGCTCGGCGCCGGCGGCGCGCAGCAGACGGCGGGCGTCGGCGGCGGCGTGCCGGGCCTCCGGCAGGGTGCCGGTGACCGGCGCGACCTGCTCCTCCTCCTCGGCCTGCGCGTTGCCCGCGTCGGCGGCGGGCTCGCGGAGGCCGTCACGGAGCTGGGCCGCGGTCTCGTCGAACTCGGCGGCGGCGTGCTGGGTGGCTTCGTGACCGCGCAGCAGCTCGGCGTGGGCAGCGCGGCCCGCGTCCAACGCATCGCTGCGGCTTGCCAGTTCGGCGCTGGCCGCGCGGAGCAGGGTCTGCGCGTGCTCCTGGTCGCTCGGGACCAGCTCCTCGGGCAGCTCGGTGTGCGCGTCCCCGGAGGCGGGGGCGCTGCGCTCGGCCTCGCCGCGCAGGCGGCCGAGCTGCTCGCTGGCGGCGGAGGCGCGGGCCTCGATCGTCTGGACCAGATCCTCGGCGCGGGAGGCAGCCGCCTGGCGGCCGGGGCCGTCGGCTCCGTCGGGGCTTCCGAGCAGCTCCTCAGCGCGGGTACGGACCTTGTTGGTGAGCCGGTCGAGCTCGGCCCGTGAGCCGGACTCGTCGCTCTCCGCCCGGGCCTGCTCGGCACGCAGGTCCGCGCCGACCCCGACCTTCTCGTAGAGCTGGGCGGCGACGCGGTGCGCCTCACGCAGCGCGGGCAGGGACGCCGTGGGAAGTTCGGCATCGGCCGCGTCGGCCCGGCTGCGGGCGTCCTCGGGCAGGTCGGCGCTGGGGAGTTCGGCGCGCTCGGCGCGCAGCGCGCGGACCGTGCGGCGGGCGTCGTCGGCGGCGCGCTGGGCGGCGCGGCGGTCCTCGTCGGCCGCGTGGGCGCGCTCCTCGCAGACGTGCTGACGCTGCTCGGCCTGGGCGGTCTCGTCACCGAGCCCGCGCAGCCGGGCGGTCCAGGCACCGCGCTCGCGCAGCCGGTACGCGAGACCGGCCAGCGCGTCGGCGCGGCGGCGGGCCTGCTGGGCGCCTTCCAGTCGGGACTCGCGCAGCCGGGCGGCCTCGGCGCGCTCCTGCTCGGCCTCGGTGTGCTCGGCGCGGGCCGCGCTGCGCTCGGCGCCCGCCGCCTCCAGCGCGGCACGCGCGGCCTCGACCTCGACGGTCAGCTCGGCCAGGTGTCCGGCCGGGCAGCCGGCACGCCAGGAGGTGAGCCGACCGGCCAGCAGCCGGTCCGCGCCGAGGCGGGCCGCCAGTTCGCGGATCTGCTCGTCCCGCGCGGCGGCGCGGTCGCGCAGCTGACGCCGCTCCTCGTCGGCGGCGGACTCGTCGTGCATGGCCGGGTTCGGCGGGACCAGAAAGACGCCCGCGGACGCGGCCTCGACCTCGGCGGTCACCGGGCCGAGCAGGGCGGCGGCCGTGCCGACGGCCACGGCGGACCGCGGCAGCAGCGCGGCGGCGGCCAGCACCTCGCGGGCTCGCTCCAGCGTGTCCGGGTCGGTGACGATGACACCGTCGACCAGCTGCGGCCGGGCGGCGAGGATCCGGTCGTGGTCGACCGGGTCGACCGACTGCGCCAGGTAGCGCCAGCCGGGCAGCGCGGGAACGCCGTGCTCGCCCAGGTACTCGACAGTGGCCAGCACGTCGGGGCCGGGCGGCAGCAGACCGCCGTCACCAAGGGCGCCCAGGATCCGGGCGTCGTCGGCGGCCTTGGTGCGCAGCTCGAAGAGGGTGCGCTCGGCGCCCGCCACCGCGTTGTCGAGTTGCTCGCGCAACGGGTCGACGGCGGCGTCGAGCTGTTCGGGCGTCAGCTCGCCGTCACCGACGCCGAGCAGGGCGGCGACGCGCGGCTCGGCGGCCAGCAGACCGAGAGTGTGCCGCTCCGATCCGAGAGCGCCCTCGGCGGCGGCGAGGGCGTCCTGGGCTCGCGCGGCGGCGAGCTCGGCGCGGTTCTCGCGGGAGGAGGCCTCGCGGGAGCGTCCGGCGGCCTGCTCGGCGGTGGCGCGGGCCTGCTCCCAGGCAGAGGTGGCCAGCTTCTCGGCGTCGGCGGCCTCCAGCGCGGCACGGGCCGGGTCGACGAGCTCGGCGTCGTCCGGATCACCGGTGGTGGCGTCGATCCAGCCGGCGCGGACCGCCTGTTGGGTCTCCTGCTCGACCTCGGCCAGGCGCTGGCGCAGGTGGTCGCCCTCGCTGCGGCTCTTCTGCGCTGCGGTGGCGGCGGCGGTGGCGTCACGGCGGGCGGCCTCGCCCTCGGCGAGCAACCCCTGGGCGCGGGACTCCTCGCTGTCGGCGCGTTCCTCCGCCGCCTCGGCTGCGGCCTCCAGCGCGCCGACCAGCGCGACGGCGGCCTTGGTCCGGGCGGCCAGGGCGGGGGCGGCGTCGCGCTCGGCCTCACGGATGGCGGCGGAGACGCGGGTCGCCCGGTCGGCGGCGGCACGGTGACGCAGCACCAACTCGGTTGCCTGCCAGGCGGAGTGGAGCGTGCGGGCGTCCAGCAGCTCACGACGGAGCGCGGCGGCGTCGGCGGTGGCGGCGGCCAGCGCCAGACTGGCATGACGATGCGTCAGCTCAGCGGCGATCAGTGACTGCCGGGTGCGCGCGGCGTCCGCCTCGGCGGCGGCGTCCGCCGCGGACTCGACCTGTGCCTGCAGTTCAGCGGCGCGGGCGCGCTCCAGCCCGGCGCGGGCGCCCAGCGAGCGGGCCAGGCGACGGGCGCGCCGCTCGGCGCCGCGGTGGTGCTCGCGGACCGCCTCACGCGCGGTCGCGGCCTCGGCGATCCGGTGCAGCAGGTCCAGCGAGCCGCCGGTGAAGTCCCGCTCGGCGGTCAACTCGGCGCGGCGACCCAGCTTGGCGGCGAAGCCGTGGACCAGGTCGGCCAGGCCGTCGGTGTCGCGGGTGTCGGTGACCGCGCGGAGCAGGAGGTCGGTGAAGTCCTTGTCGCTCTTGACCGCGAAGAGGCCCGCCGCCTCACCCTCGTCGGCGTTCATCTCGCGCTGGTAGCGGAAGAGTTCCGGGTCCAGGCCGAGGCTGCCGAGGTGCTCGATCCAGCGCTCGTGACCCTCCTCCCAGCTGATCTCCAACTCCGGCGCGAGCTTGCCCGCCTCGGTGAGCGCGTCGCGGAAGCCCTTCATGGTGCGGCGCCGGCCACGCGCGCTGACCGGGAGGGTGCGCGGCGAAGCCGCTCCGTCGAGGGTGGTGGCGGGCGACGGGTGGGCTTCCTCGCGGGGCGCGGGCATCAGCACCGCACGCTCGGCGACCGGCAGCGAGTCCAGGCCCAGCGCCGGGCTCGGCCGGAACGAGTACCACGCCTCGGCGAACTTCCGCGGGTCGGCGGATACCTGACGGCCGCGCCACTCGCTGACCTTGCCGACGACGACGGTCTCGCCGGTCAGCGTGTGCTGCCACTCCAGCGCGACGTGCCCGCAGTCGTCCGCGAGCAGGAACTTGCGCAGCACGCCGGAGCTGGCGCCGCCCAGGGTGTTGCGGTGACCGGGCAGCATCACCGAGAAGATCAGCTTGAGCAGGACCGACTTGCCGCCGCCGTTCTCCAGGAAGAGCACGCCCGCGGGTGCGGGCCGCCGGGCCGGGCCGGTCTCCTCCTCGTCGAAGAAGCCGGGCTGTCGCGGCACCGGATCGGGCACGAGCTCCCCGACGCCACTCAGGTCGAGCACGGTGTCGGCGTACCGCGCACCGGCAGGGCCGATGGAGTACAGGCGGACCCGGTTGAGCTCGTACACCTTGCGCACTCATTCCCAGTTGCTTGATCGACAGGCGGGGTGCCATGTCTCACCAGAGGATATCCAGTGATTGCGGTACATCTCCGGATCTCCCGCCCGGCCTCCGACTCCACGTCGCTCAGCACGCAGCGCGCGGCTCACATCCCGCACGATCCGGCGCAGGCCGTCGAGTACGCGGGACCTCATGGGCCGCCGCCCGGTCAGGTCGGCGACGGGAGGGGGCTCAACGTCTCCTGAGCAAGCAGGCTGCCATCGAGAGTGATGGTCACCGTGCTCCCGTGGAGGACATACCGGTAGGCGCCGTTCGTCGCCTCGATCCCGCCAGCCGTCCGGGTCGCCGGCATCACCAGCCCGGTCCCTGGTTCGTCGACGAACTCGCCGTAGTAGTACAGACGCTTTTCGGCCGTCAGGCAGAGCGTGATCTGGGTGGTCCCAGCAGTGTAGGCCTCGACCAGGCTCGCCCCTTCGCCGCCGGGGAGCTGGTCCGCGACACGTTGGGGGCACGGTTGCTGCGCCTCGGCTGTGGCGACACCCGTAGCCGTGGAAGTGGCGTCCGGACCGCTGGGGCCCGACGGACTGAACAAGCTCTCGCAGCCGTGCAGCAGCTGCTGGCTGAAGAAAAGGGCTGCTACGACAGCGATGGTGGTAAGGCAGCCTCGCACGCGCTTCCCGACGGGCGCCGGCGGCGGTGGGATGTAGCGCGGGGCTATCCGTCTCGGGCGCGGAGGCGGTAGCGGCGGGGCCGGAGGACTCGGCGAGTATCCGGCGCCGCCCGGTGGCGGGTAGAAGAGGGCCTCCGGGCGCGGGGTGCCGCCCGAGCGGGCAGTGGTGGTGGGCTTGGCAGGCCGGGGTCCGGTCGAACGCGGCGCTCCGGTCTTCGTCCCGCCCGTGACTGTCGGTCGGCTCGCCGCAGTGGGTCGGTGGGTCGAGGTCGCTCGGTCGGCCGACGCCCGAGGTGAAGTGGAGGGCTCGGCAACTCCAGGAGTTGGCGCCTTTCTGGGAGTACGCGGGGCGGCTCCACTGCTCCGCGGTTCGCCTCTCCCGTCCCGTGGCGAGGAGGACTTCGTGGACGCGGGGCGGGACGCCTGGGTCGAGGGGCGGGACGCCGGCTTCCACGGCGCACTGCATACCAAGCATTGGAGGTCACTGGCGGCGTTGCGGACTTCGCAGTCCGGGCACGTCCAGTCCTCCTTCGGGCGGGCCACGGGGGGCCTCGGCTTCGAGGGCGCCTTCGGGGAGTCGCTGGGGCGGGGCTCCTCGCACACCAGGCAGGCCCGTCGGCTGGGCGCGTTGTAGGTATCGCACGAAGCGCAGCACCAGGTCGGGCCGGTCACAGAGTCTCTCCTTCTGCTCCCCCGCTACTGGGCGACAGGCGGCGTGGGACGGTTCAGTCGTGCCAGCAGGAAGTCGTAGAGTTCCGCTGCCTCTTCGGAGACCGGGAAATTCACCCAGTCCGGACTGGCGGCAGGCACACGAGTCGCGGTCTTCGGTGGAGGTGTCTCCCGCCTCCGGAGACGACCCAGGAAGTTGGCGAACTCGTGTGCGTCCTGCGCGCACTGCGACGGCACTTCGAGCCGGACGGAGACCCGGCTCTTCGAGGGGCCGGGACCTGTCCGTCCCGGTTCGAAGGTCAGCACTATCTGGACTCCGGAACCGTCGGGTGGACGCAGTGACACCACGTCGGTGCACCAGTCGAGCGGGAGGTCCATGCCGCCTCCCGCCTCCCAATGCACCCGCACCCGGCCTGCCACGTGGCTCAGTTCGGCGCCCGCGCAGAGGACGCGCAACTCAGGAAGTTGCCTCACGTCCGAGCTCACAGACTGTTGGCGATCGTGTCGATGATCTCGTCCATCTCGAACTCCTGCAGGCCGTCGCCCGCCTTCGACGGGAAGTGGAGCGTCAGGTCCCACTCCTCGGCGATACCGGACCACGGGTCCTGATCCGGTGCGAAGAGGACCAGACGCTTGGCCGACTGCTCCATGAGTGCGGATTGGCTGCGCGCATACCCCCACTGCTCGAACAGGTCATCGAAGCTGGCGGGTACCGAGGCCGGGTAGCCCTGCAGTTTCGAGTGCTCCCCTCCCAAGGGATGTGCCGGCGCGTCAGTGAACACCACCACGACGTGGCGCCGACGATCCAGGCCCGTCTCCCAGGGGGAGGCAACCGCGAGGGAGAGCGCCTCCAAGCCCGACTCGGGGATGTCCCCGCCGCCGGCGGCCTCGACACCGCGCAGGAAGGTCTCGAACTCGGCGGCCTGCTCGGGGAGACGCAGGAAGTCGGTCTGTTGCATCGCGTCGTCAACGCGGTCACCGAAGTCACGGAAGGCGATGGTGCGAATCCGCAGGTAGCTGATCGCCTTACCCTTGGAGTCCATGACCTCCGCCAGCCGCTGGTGGAAGGACAGTGCGCTCGCCTTCACCGACTCCAGCACCGGCCCCATGCTGGCTGTGGCGTCGATGCAGAGCACGATGTCCACCGCGTACTGCAGATTCCCCTGGTACTGGCTGAGTTCCGAACCCATCTGACTCTCTCCTGTGTGGTAGTTGTTCCGGTCAGCGTCGGCGGTCGCCGAGGTTGATGCGGACGCGGGACACGCGCGCAGCCGATTCGGCAGCCGGTGTTCCTGCCGCCGGTTCGGGCGCTGCCGTCGGGCCGCCGTCACGTCCGGTCAGGTTCTTCCTCAGACGGCTCACCGGCGCGGTCGCGTTGGCCGGCGCGGCAGCGGTGACCGTAGCCGGGTCCGGCGTCGTGGCTGGCCGACTCGTCCCCGGCCGAGGATGCCGCAGCGCGCACAGGTCGGGGTCACGCAGTGTGTTGAGGAACGCCGCGATCCGGGGGCGTGCCGTCGGGGCGACCGAGGTGAGTGCCCGCACCAGCCCCTGGACCGTGCTCGAGAGCCGGGAGTCCAGCGTGAGGCTCTGTCCGGCGTTGACCGCGTCCGCCGGGGAGCCGAAACGGCGGTCGTAGCCGGGAAGCTCACCGGTCAGGTAATAGTGGGTCATCAGACCGAGCGCGAACATGTCCACCGCGGTCGTCAGGTGCGTGGGCGCAAGCTCCGGATCCTCCTGAACGTAGCGGCGCCATTCCGGCGCGCCGTAGAGGGAGTCACCCGCGATGTCATGCGGGCCCGGGGGATTACCGGACAGGTAGGAGTCGTCGAAGTCGATGAGCTTCGCGATCTGCAGTGCCTTGTCCTTGTTCTGCTGGGGCAGGACGTTGGCGGGCTTGAGGTCGCCGTGGACGATGCCGATGCCGTGCAGCAGTTGGACACTGACCGCCAGCGATCGGAGCAGCACCGACTTCTGTCGCGGCTCCAGGAGTTGGGGCTGCTCCAGCGGGGCGGCCTCGATCCGGGCGGTGACCTTGTAGTAGGTGCTCCCGGAGAAGAAGAAGTCCTCGGCGAGGACGAGGTTGCCGGCCCCCCGCATGTCCGGTGCGAGCCGGGCCATCACTCCACGGTGGCGGTCCTCGAACTCCTGGCACACCGACAGGCGGATCGCCTTGCTGCGCTCGCTGCCGGGCGAGTCGTCCCTCGGCCGCTTCGGTTCCAGGAACTGCTTGATGAAGAAGTCCCGTCCGTCCTTCTCCGCGAAGGCCCAGATGCACTTGCCGCCGTTGTTGTTGGTCGGCGAGGAGACGACACGGTATCCGTTGACGACATCGTGCAGCTTCACTCGTCCTCCTGCCGCAGCTCGGGCAGCAACGTCTCGTAGGTCTCCCGGTAGGCGTTCCACTGCGCCAGGCGCCAGTCACGCATGGCGTCCTGGTCCTCCAAGGGCGGCATCTCGCGGTACCGAGACTCCGCCTGCTCAAGGCGTGGCGCAAAGGCCTCGCGCAGCGCGTCGAAAGTCTTGAAGCCGACAGCCGCCAGCACAAGTGACGCATCGTCCGCTGAGTAGCCCCGCACCGTCTCGGCGAGGTCGTGAGCCCACCGACTCATGTCCGGCGCACGTTCGAGGTGACTCAGCAGCAGGTACTCGAAATCGCCGGGCGTGTTGACGTAGCCGAAGAAGCCGTCGGTCGAGCAGAGGTAGATGCCGGGAGTGCTGAGCCGGTGATGGCTGCTCTCCACATGAAAGGGGCGGTCGGCGCAGATCATGTTGGTCATCGGCGGGTCCTGCACAAGCTGTTCCAGAGCGTCGGTCTCCTCCGTGTGGTCCCTGGTGAGCACCTGCAGACCCTGGTTGGGCGTGAGAACGTAGGCGCGCGAATCCCCGGCCCACATGGCTTCGGCCACCAGACCGGAGCCCTCGTACCGGTAGTGCACAGCCGCGATCGTGGTCGGCAGTTGGCGCCGCATCGTTCCGACGACCTTGCTGCGCGCGGCCGGCACGGCCGCCACCAGAACCCGGCGGAGTTCGTCCTCCAGGGTCTCGCAGCTGGGGTGTTCGCCGGAGACGATCCTGTCGTGGAACCAGAGTTCGGTGGCCAGTCGGGCCGACCGCGCTCCCGTCCAGGCCCCGGTGCGCTCGGTTCCGGAGGCGCTGCGCCAGGCCGGAGCGGATCCGGCACCACCGGCGCCGTCGAAGACGGCCAGCAGGCCTGTCTGCGTGGGGCGGTGGAAGAACATGAGCGGATCGGCGTCCTCGCCCAGCCCGGGACGCCGCTCAGTCCACACGCTCAGCGCATACAGTCCTGGTTGGGAGTGGAAATGCGTCCCCACCGGGTTCGGTTGCCGAGCAGGAACCCGAACCAGTGCTGACGACTCCGGGGCCGGATGCCCGCTCATCGGTCGTCACCGTTCTTCCTGCCGCTACCCCGCAGGGATCCGCGTACGCGGCTCATCTTTGCGGCGCCGTCCTGGTCCGCCGGACTCGACGCGGCCGTGGCCCCTGCCGACGACCGGGGATCGTAGCGGCGGTCCGTGGGCGGGCGGTCCTCCGCGGGCGGGCGCTCTCCGGGCAGCGGTTCGTCCTCGGGGGGAGCCGCGGGCGGTTGGGAGACGACCTCTCCAGGCAGACTCCGCGCCTCGCCCGCGAGTTCCACCGGCCGAGCCGCCGCCCCCTCGGCAAGTGGACGCGGCAGTCCGCGGCCCCGGACCCGGCTCATGCGCGTCCCGCCGAAAGGTGCGTCGCTCCCACTCAGGATCCGGTCCACGAGGGCGCGTTCGATATCTGCCGACTCGAACGGCTCGCGGTCCGCGTCGCCGCGCTCCAGGACCAGCTTGAAGGTCTTCATGAGCTCGTCGCGCTCGTTCGACTCTGCCCGCTCGATCCAGTCCAGCGCAGCCCGCGGTCCCTCCCGCTCCATGATCTCCGCGAGCAGCCCCTCCACGCCATCCGCACGCATCATGTCCAGATGCCGTTGACGCCGCATGCCGTCAAGGCGTGTGTCCCGGACGAGGTCACGGTAGGCGCGGCCACTGGCCGCAGCTTCGTCCGGGTCGATCACCAGCTCGACGTGAAGGTTGCGCAGCCGAACGGCTCGGTCACCGTCCAAGTCACGGACTTCACGGTTGAGGGCCGACTCGGCCTCGTGGAAGTCGGCGATGTCGTAGTGCCGGCTGACCGAGCGCAGCATCCGCCTGATGGGGTCGAAGAGCGCGCCACTCATGTCCCGGATGCCACGGGAGACGACCTCCGCAGGATCGGCCACCGAGCAGGTCAGGGCCAACTGGCTGCGGAAGGCGAACGCGGCGTCCCGGCTGAGCAGCGTCATGTCCAGGACCAGGCGGTGTTCGGTGGTGTCGACGGTGATCCCTTGCCGGTACATGCCCAGCCGGGCATGCGGGATCTCCTCGCCATGACGCACCGTCACTGCATAGCCCTCATGGGGGACGAGGACGAGTGCGCGCCCGGGGCTCGGTGGCCGCAGCGGGGTGAGCATACGCAACCAGGACAGGTCCTGAACGTCCAGGACCGGATCGTAGGTCAAGTGACCCATGGGGACCTCCCTCCAAGGAGTTCCAAGTCGACGACTGTGCCCTCGGCAGTCAGTGCGGTGCGGAGAGCAGGGACCGGAGGAGCGTTGCGGAGACTGTGGAGGGCCCGTCGGGGTCCTTAGCCCACCTCTCCAGGTGGTACAGCAGACGGTCACGGTGCTTTCCCTTGCGTGCCGCGATCCCACGGAGCAGCTCGGCCACCGTGCTGACCCCGCCCGGGTCCCGCCCACCGCACTCGTCAATCCAGGTTCGGAGGGCCGGTAGAGCCTGGTCCTGCACAGGCTTGCGGGCCAGAGCCCTGGCCCACAACTCCTCCAACTCCCTGCGGTATGTGCCCACCTCGACCCACAGCCTTGGCAGCGGGGCGGCGGACCCCGCTTCTGCCGAGGTTGACGGATGGCTGCGGTTAACCACGAAGAGGAAGACACTGAGGCTCTTGGCAACCAGGGGGGACAGATCCTGCGGCTGTGACCACTCCAGCAGGGCTGACAGCACAGCGGCGCCTTGACCCTGGTCGACCAGTTGGACGGAGCTCCAGGCGACCGGCAGCAGATTCCCCCAGTCTTCCCGCCAGTCCAAAGCGCTTCGCAGGACGGTCATCGCCCGGGTCGGCTGCCGTCGGCCGAGCGCCCCGCCGACCGCCGTCGCAGCGGTCTTGGCCAGCCGCCGTTCAACGGCCGAACTGCCATCGGCGGCCCATCCGCTGAGCTGGACCCAAACGTCCTCGGTGAGCTCAGGGCGTCCGGCGACGACGCCCAGTGCCGTGGCCGCGGCCTGGCGCACCGGCCAGACCGTGCTGCCCGCCCAGGACGAGAGGAAGCGGTGCAGCGCGTGTCGATGGTCGCCCCACGCCATGACGCCCGCCGCTACCGCAGCCCTGGCCCGGACCTCGACATCGGCATCGGTGAGGAGCCTCCTGAGCCACACGACCAGTCCGTCGCGGCATCCGTCAAGATAGGTCCAGGCGTAGCTGAGAACGGCCTGCCGAACCAGCGGGCTACGGAATCTGACCACCGGGGCGCCGGCCCGAACCCCACCCGAGCCCTCGGCGTCCACGATGTCGAGCCAGATCTGCTCCCGGCCGACGCGGTCGCCGAAACGGAGGCCGACCGGAGCTGCTCCTTGGGGCGAGAGCTCCGAGTACAACCGGACCGCCGCGTCCGCGACTGTCAGATAGCTCGCCTCCTCCAGCGCGGCGGCGGAAACGACGAAGCAGAGCGTCTCCAACTCCTCGTGGCTGCTGAACCACGCGCGCACCTGCTCGGTCGGGTCGCGCACCGCCGCGACCTCCGCGGCCAGGTCACGATCGGCCCGGATCGCCCGGGCAAGCCGCACGGCAGTCGCGGGCTCGGGCCGTTCACGCAGGGCGGCCAGCGCGAGGGAGTCCGTCAGCAGGCGTCGCAGCCGGGACCGGTCCTCGGAGTCGGGGTGGCTGCCGAGCAAGTGTCGTTCGAGGACAGCCAGTGCATCCACCGCGCCCAGGTCACGGCGGACGAACGGAGTCCGGTCGGCTGAAGGGGCCAGAGTGGTCCGTGGCGCCCCGGTGATAACCACCATGTAGCTGTTCGATGCGCGCAGTCCCCTGGCCACAGCGTGGAGCCGTCCCGAGTCGATCCTGTGCGGGTCGAGCCCCTCAGCCGCATCCACGTGTTCGTCGAGCGGCACCAGATAGCCACTGTCCTTCGCCGGCTGCCAGCCCGGCTGAAGCACGGCCACGGGATCCGTGACCAGGAGGCAGGTGCCGCCGTCCGCGGCGCCCGCATCGAGTAACGCCTCAGCGAGGAGATTGGCAGCGGCTGCCTCGCGGCCGGTGCCCGAGTCGGCGGCGAGCACCAGCAGATGAAGCTCGCGCAGGACGTTCAACACCTGGAGGAAGCCGTCCGGTTGAACGAAGGCAGCCAACAGCTCGTCAAGTTCCTCGGCCCCGAAAGGTACGGACGAATCGGAGCTGCCCGCAGCCGAGGCTCCACCCCGACTCCCATGGCCGCTGACGGTGTTGAATCCGCCGCCGAAGCTGACCGTGTCATGGAAGAGCGCGAGAGTACCGATACTCAGGCCGGACGGCTCGCTCTGCAGGCGGTCAGCGATGAGGTCGGCGATCCGGGCTGCCTGCGCGGTCGCCGCCCAGTCAGTCTCCTCCTGCGCCCCGTCCTTGAGTGCACGCAGCGCATCCTGCTCACTCTGGGGGCCATCGGCCGTCTCTTCGGTCGAGCCCGAGCCGTTCTTGGTGGCGCCGGACCCGGGGTCGGCATCCGAGGAGTCCGGCGCGGGTCCCGCGCCAAGGCGCGCCCGGTCGGCTTCGCTGGTCAATATTAGGTCTCCAACGGAGAAGTCACGGGTCCTGGCGGACATGGTCAAGGTGGTTACGCGGTCAGAACGGTTGCGGTCAGGAGAAGTTCAGATCACCCTTGACCTCGACCTTGCCGTGGTTGACCTGGACGTTCTTGATCACTGCGGCGTTGACCGAACCACCGCCAGGGCTCCCCTGCACCTTGATCGCCTCATCGATCATCGCGCGAAGCTCGCTCTCGAACGCGCGGTCCTGGAGCATGTAGGCGTGCAACAGGCGCTGCAACCCGTCCCGAGCCACCTCGTCTTCCGGGCTCTCGACAGCTCTCTGCAACGCCGCCACGGCCTGGGGGTCACCACGGAAGCGATCCCTGATCCGCGTGGTCAGACGAGTGACCGCAGCCACGGAGGCTTTGCCCACCCCGTCGCCTGCCGACTGGAGAGCACTGCTCGCCACGAGTGCTGCACCGGCCACCGCCGCAGTAGTGATCGGATCCATGCTTCATTCCCCCGAGTTGGCGTATACCGACGGGTACCCACCAGAGACGGACGGTACACGCAGGAAAGCCACCATAGTGCCATGCCCGTGGCACATGCGCAGCGTTTCGGGAAGCAACTCGCCGCAGCCCCGCCGCTGCGCGCACCCGCCGTCTCGATCCGTCAATGTCGGTTCGCCTGCCAAGAGTTGGCGACAGACCGGCGCAACCGTACCCGCAACCCAACGCCCAGCCCCCACCCCGACAGCGGCGCCCGAGCGAGACCGAGCGGTCGGCCTGGCGAGCGGTCCTCCTCGGGGCACAGCCAAGTGGCGTGGGGGGAACAGCTACCCCGTCGTCCTCTGCTCCTGCAGCCGGCCCTGACGCCCCGCTGGGCCGGACCGGTTCAGGCCGGATCGGTTCAGAGCTGCGGGGCGTGGGCGCGCAGGGTCTCGCCGAGCTCGGCCGCGCGGGGGTGGGCGAGCTCGCGGAAGATCACACAGGCCTGCTCCCACCGCTGCCGGGCCTGGGCGCTGTCGCCCCTGGCAGCGTGGGAGTGGCCGAGGACCTCCAGGGCGACGGCCTCGTCGACACGGTTGCCCAGGCGGGTGTTGATCGCGTAAGCCTCCGTCGCCCGCTCGGCCGCCTCCTGGGTGCGGCCGAGCAGCAACAGTGTGTCGGCGACGTTGCTCAGAGTCCGGCCGATCGCGAATTCCTCGGTGCCGGCCTCGCGAAAGCGCCGAAGCGCGTTCTGGTAGTGCTCCAGAGCGGTGTCCAGCTTGCCGAGTTGCTTGTTGGCCTCGCCGAGGTTGAGCTGCGCCGAACCCTCGGGGTGGATCGCACCGAGGCTGTGATAGATGTCCGCCGCCCGCTCCAGCAGGGGCAGAGCCTCGGCCGCCCGTCCCATGTCGATCCTGAGGTAGCCCAGATTGCCCATGCACGACGCCTGACCGCGCAGGTCCCCGAGACGTCCGCGGATCTCCAGCGAACGCAGCAGGCAGTCTTCGGCCTCGGCGACTCGTCGGGCGGCCCGGTGGGCGGCCCCCAGGGCGTTGAGCGCCCAGGATTCCGCCTCCGGGTCGTCCAGCGTCCGCGCGCTCGCCACGGCCGTCTCGTACGTGCGAATCTGCCCGGGTTGCTCGGGGCGCAGGTCGAACAGCTCCCACAGAGTGTTCGCGAGCTGCCACGCGACCCGGTGCCGACCGGTCTGCGCCGCCGCAGTCAGCGCCGAGACCAGGCAGTCGCCCTCGGACTCGGACCACGCGAGTGCCTCGTCGAAGCCGGCGAACTCCATCGGCACACAGGTCGGTTCAACCGAGGGGAGATCGAGGTGCCTGCGCCCGGGGTACAGCCGTCGTGACGCGGCCTCGCTGCTGTACAGGAGCCAGGACAGCAGGCGGTCCGTCGCGGCGTCGCGGTCGCCCGACGGCTCCTCGGCCGCGCATTCCACGGCGTAGACCCGGATGAGATCGTGCTGACGGAATCGCCCCACCCCGGCGTGCTCGATCAGGTACGTCGCGGCGAGGTCCTCGAGCAGACGGGAGGTCTCGGCCATGGGCAACCCCAGCAGTGCCGCGGCGGCTCCCAGGCTCGTCGTCGGGCCCGGACTCGACCCGAGCAGACGGAAGGCCCGGGCCTGGTCGGGCGGAAGGTTCCGGTAGCTCACTGCGAAAGTGGCCCGGACCGCGCGGTCCTCGACCCGCAGCACGTTGAGTCGTCTGTTCTCGTCGGCGAGCAGCCCGGCGAGGTCCCGCACGGACCAGTCCGGTCGGGCCACGAGCCTGCTGCCGGCCAGCCGGATGGCGAGGGGCAGGCCCGCGCAGGCGTCCAGCACGTCCGCTGCCGCATCGGGTTCCGCATCCACGATCGCGTCACCGATGATTCGGCGCAGTAACGCCGACGCCTCCTCCGCCTCAAGCACATCCAGAGTCAGCCGGGCCGCGCCGTCGAGCCCAGGCAGGGTGCTGCGGCTGGTGATGAGTACCCGACTGCAGCCGGCCCCCGGCAACAGCGGACGGATCTGCGCGGCATCCTTGACGTTGTCCAGGAAGACAAGCACGCGCCGGTCGGCCAGCAGGCTTCGGTAGCGGGCGGCCCGCTCATCGGCATCGACGGGAATCTGCTCCGGCGCCATGCCGAGGGCGCGCAGGAACCGCGCCAGGACGTCGTGCGGAGCCGTCGGCTCCGCCTCGGTCCCCTGGAGATCGACCTGCAGTTGGCCGTCCGGGAAGGACCGGAGCACCCGGTGGGCGACGTGCACGGCCAGCGTGGTCTTGCCCACCCCGCCAGTGCCGCTGATCGCCGTGAGCACGACCGGCGGCACCGGTCCCGTGGCGGTGTCCTGGAGCATGGACGCCAACTGCTCCGTCACCGCCGATCGACCCGTGAAGTCGTGCAGGTCCGCCTGGAGTTCGGCGGGCCGGGACGGCGGGATCCCCACGCCGGGCCGGGCCGCGGAGCCCGGAGTGTTCACCGCCGAGACGAGCCGATCCCGATCGGTCGCCTCCAGCGCCATCGCCTCGGCCAACCGGGAGACGGTCGACAGTCGCGGTCGACGCCGCCCGGACTCCAGCATGCTGATGGCGTGGTTCGACACGCCGGAACGCTCTGCCAAGTGCTCCTGCGTCCAGCCGACCTTGAGCCGACACGCACGCAGCAGACTTCCGAACTCCCCCAAAGCCCCAGCCCCCCGGTCAGGCCTTGCCCGGGAGCAGGAAATGCGCATGCGGCTGCCGCTGCGATCACGCAGCAGCTTTCCTCCCCCAAAGACCGACCATAGCGACTGCACAGACGACTTGACCAGCCACCACCAAGCAGTCCGGCCAAAGGAGACTGCCGTGACAGGCGAGCGGGGTGAGGTGCCCTCCTCAGCGCTCCCCACCACCGCCCGCCTGGTCATCCGGCTCCGCGCTCATCGAGCTCCGCGCGGGTGCGACCGGATCGTGATGCTCAGCTCATCGTGAACTGCTGGAAGGCGGCGTACGGACCGTTCTGGTCCTGACAACCGAAGTCCCGCAGCCCGTAGCTGCTGTCGTCGACGCACTTGCCCGTGGCCACGTTCTTCAGCACGACCGAGCCGTTGGGCTCCAGGAACATCGTGAACTGCTGGAAGGCGGCGTACGGACCGTTCTGGTCCTGACAACCGAAGTCCCGCAGCCCGTAGCTGCTGTCGTCGACGCACTTGCCCGTGGCGACGCTCTGCAGCACGTCGGTGCCGTTGGGCTGTCCCATGATGCGGAACTGCTGGAACCCGGCGTACGGACCGTTCTGGTCCTGGCAACCGAAGTCCCGCAGCCCGTAGTTGCTGTCGTCGATGCACTTGCCCGTGGCGACGCTCGTCAGCACCCACGTGCCGTTGGCGGCGTAGGGCTGCATCTGGTGGCCGACGGCCTTCGCCGACACCGTGCTGGCGCTCGCGCTGCTGACGCCCAGGCCGAGCGAGCCGATCAGGGCGACTCCGCCGACGGCGGCGACTGTCAACTTACGCATTTCGCGACCTTCCTTGTCCGATTTTCGGAGACCGACGCACATTCGCGGGAGGTCCTCCGTCGCACGTCAACCATGGTTGCCGAGCGTGCGGCGGGGCTCCATGGCGTTCGCTTTGCGTTTCGCCGCACCCCGCCTGCTCCCCTCCCGGCAGCTGAGGCACGACACATGACGAACCATCACCACAGAGGAGATGCTCGGCTGTGCGGGGCTCGCGCGCGAGCTCGCGGCGGACCGGCAGTCAGCGCCCGGGGCCCCTGACGGTGACGTGATGCCCATTTGCGAGACTCACCGGGTGACCACCTCGAATGACGCTGCTCGCGCGACCCTGCTCCGCCGGGGCTTCGCCCTGGAATACACGACGCTGGCCTGGAACGTGGTCGGCATCGTGGTCCTCGGTGTGGCCGCGATCTCCGCCCGCTCGGTCGCCCTGGCCGGATTCGGCCTCGACTCGCTGATCGAGATCGGCGCCTCCACCGTCGTGGTCTGGGAGTTGAGCGGCACCGGGGAGGAGAGGCAACGTCGCGCGCTTCGCCTGATCGGGATCGGCTTCTCCCTCCTGGCCGCCTACCTGCTGGTGCAGTCCACCCTCGTGCTCGTCGCCGGCTTCCACCCGCACCACTCAGCGCTCGGCATCGTGTGGACCGCGGTGACGGCCGCCGTGATGTTCGCGCTGGCCGCCGGCAAGGCCCGAACCGGCGCCGCCTTGGACAACCCGGTGCTCAAGACCGAGGGCAGAGTGACCCTGATCGACGGGCTGCTCGCCGCAGCGGTCCTGGTGGGCCTCGTGCTGAACAGCACGCTCGGCTGGTGGTGGGCCGACCCGCTCGCCGGCTACGTCCTGGTCTACTACGCCGCCCGCGAGACGAACGAGATCTTCTTCGCCCAGCACTGACCACCGGCTCCCGCAGGGGCAACTGCGGGCTGCCGTCTTGCCGAAGCGGTCAGACGCTGTGGAACGGGAGTCCGGCGTCGGTGACCAGGTCCTCGGAGTCGTCCGGCGGCAGCAGCGTGCCGGTCCCGTCGGTGACCGGCACGATGCCGAGCGCCAGCAACTCCTCCATCGCGGCGCTCCCGGCCAGGTCCCGGACCTGCAACTGGTAGCGGGCGGTGGTGCGGTAGGTACCGCCGGAGTCGTCGGAGGTCTTCTGCAGAAAGCCGGAGTCGACGAGGAAGGAGACGGCCTTGCCCACGATGCCGATGGTCGACCCGGCGAGGCGTCGGGCGTCCTTGGTCGCACCCGTCGCGCTGCGGCGGGCGTAGACCCGCCAGGCCGCCTCCAGGCCGGGCGCGTCGCTGACCGGGTCGGTGTTGTCCCCGGCGACGTCGGCCTGCTCCTCCAGCCGACGGCAGGCCTGCCGGACGAAGGCGTCCACGCCGTTGACGGTGATCCGGCCCAGGTAGCCGTCGTCGGCGAGGTCCTCAGGGCGCGGGAACGCGAGCGCGGCGACGGCGAGGTGCGCCAGCCCGTGCAGGAAGCGGTCGGTGGCCTCGGACGCGGCGCGGCGCGAGTAGTCGCCCATCCGCACGGCGAAGACGCTGTCCTCGGCGGCTGCGACGGCCATGCCCGCCCGAGCGGAGACCTCCAGCACAATCAGGCCGAGCCCGGCCGCGACCGCGTCGGCGAGCCGCGCGAAGGCCGGGTCGTCCCGGTAACGCCGGATCAGCTCGGCGTACTCGGTGTCCCGGGACGGCAGCAGCTTCGGCTGCACGCCCAAGGAGACGAGCCGCGCGGCGTCGGCGACGTCGGCGGGGGTGATCGGTGCGGGACGGGAAGGACCTTCGGTGGAAGGCGCGTCGTAGATTTCGTCAGTCATCACTTCGGTCCTTCAAGGTATGCAGATGAAGCCGTTGCAACTCCCTCAGGGGCGCGGGGATCCGCGCGACAAGCCACCCCATGTGGTGAGTCATTGAACGTGCCGGGCCATCCGCCCAGGGTGGTTGATCGCGCGGTTCCCCGCGCCCCCAGGTACGGCATCAGCTCGCCTCCGTACGGTCCGCCGCCATGCCCACGGCATCCAGCAGCGCGCTGCCGACGATCAGGTCGGCTCCGCCGAACTCCTCGTCCTGCAGGCGCGTCCCGTCGTCGACGGCGAAGAGCAGCCGCTCCTCGCCCTGGCGGTACGCCGTGCCGACGGAGGGGCTTGCCGCGTGGACGGCCAGGAGGGTGACCAGGTACGGGAGTTCCGGGTCCGCCCGGCGCGCCTCGGCCAACAGGCCGGAGAGCCGACGGGGGGCGTCCGGGGGAAGGTCGAGCAGGGCGAGGGCGTGCTCCAACTGCTCGTCGGAGAAACGGCTGTCGTCCGGCGTGGAGATCAGGTCGGGCTCCGGGAGCTCCGCCCCCAGATGCTCGCGCTCGACCGGCGGGGTCAGCAGGACGTCGATCAGGTCGGTGAGGCGCACCGCGCCGGGCGTGCGCAGCCCCATGCCCTTGCGGAAGAACGCCGTGGTGACCGCCGAGGCCTGGTCCAGTGGCAGCGGGAGCACGGGGGCGAGCAACTGGCCGTAGAGGTCGAGCCCGCTGCGCACGGTGAGCGTGGCGAAGGCCTGGCGGTCCTGCTCGGCGCGGAAGAGCGGACCGGCCTCCAGCAGGCGGGTCTGCAACTGGGTGTGCCGGCGGATGCAGTCCTTGACGATGTCGACCAGCTCGGCCGCACGCCGCCGGTGCTCGGGGTCCTCCGCCTCGTCGCGTGCCCTGCGGATATTGGTGAGGATCGCGTTCTCGTGGCGGTAGCGGTCGGCGATGTGCTCCAGCGCCTCGGCGATGAGGTCGGGGACGGTCTCCATCCAGTCGACCGCCCGGACGTTGCGGCGGGTCGCCTCCAGTGCGCGACGCAGCAACTCGCTGAACTGGACCGTGCGGTAGCGGGCCTGCTCGGCGGCCAGCTGCGCGTCGGCCAGGCGCCCGCGCCGGATCAGCACCTCCAGCTTGACCTCGGCGGCGATCTGCGCGGAGGTGACGTCGGTGTCCAGCGCGCCGACCAGGACGTTGACGGCCTCGTCGGTGGTGCGGAGGTAGACCCCGCCGTCGGTGCCAGGGACCTCCTCGATCAGCTTGAAGTCGTAGTCCCGGCGGATGTACGTGCCGTCGGACGCGAAGGTGCCGTAGACGGCGCGGAAGCCGCGGTCGACGCTGCCGACGTTGATCAGCGACTCGAGCACCCATTTGGCGACCCGCTCGTGCTCCCGCCAGGGGCGCTCGGGGGCCTGCGCGGCGACGCGCGGCTGGAGCCGGGCCAGGACCTCGTCCCGGTCGGCGCCGGTGTCGAAGTCCATGTGCAGGGTGACCAGGTCGATCGCGGAGAGCCCGACCTCGGCCATGCCGTAGACCGCGTACTCGCCGGCCAGGTTGGCCTTGCGGCTGTCGAGGTCGTGCAGCGGCGCGGTGCACGCCAAGGCGCGCAGCCGACGGGCGAGGCCCTCGTCGGCCGCCGGGCCCGGCGCTGGGCGTGCTGCTTCGGCGGTGGTGGTCACGGGGGCCTAGCGTAGAGGCTCGGACGGACAACGTCCCAAACGGCACGGATCATCCCGGTCTGTTCCGCATCATCACGAACGCGGTGGCGTGACCGACTTCCTCGCACTCTTCCTCACGCAGGCCCCCGTGTCCCGGATTTCCGTAGGGTCGTCCTAGTCTCCCCCGGCCGAGGCAGTGGCCAGTTCCGAGTCGGCGGTGACGGCCGCGGCCGTCTGCGCCTGCCCGAGGGCGAGCCAGCCGAGGCCGGCGAGTGCGCCGCCGACCAGCGGGAAGACGAGGAAGACCCAGAGCTGACTCAGCGCCCAACCGTGCTGGAAGATCGCCGTTGCCAGTGAACGCACCGGGTTCACCGAGGTGTTGCTGACCGGGATGGTCACCAGGTGCACCAGCACCAGCCCGACGCCCGCGACCAGTCCGCCCATCGGCACCGGGAAACCCTTGGCCGTCGTGCCGAGCACGACCACGGCGAAGACCGCGGTGGCAACGATCTCGGCCAGGATGACCGCACCGAGGTTGTAGTGGTCCGGCGAGTGGATGCCGTAACCGTTCGAGGCGAAACCGGCCTCGCTCACGGAGACGACGGTCGGTTTGCCGTCGACGCCCACCGCTGTGAAGCCGGGGCGGCCCTGGGCTACGGCCCAGATCAGCAGGGCACCGAAGAGGCCGCCGACGATCTGACCGCCGAGGTAGTACGGCACCAGTCGGCCGGGCGTCTTGCGGACCACGGCCATGGCCGCCGTGATCGCCGGATTGATGTGGCAGCCGGAGATCGGCCCGATCAGGTATGCGGCGACCGCCAGGCTGATGCCGAAGGCGAGGGCCACGCCGAGCACCCCGGCCCGGTCGGCGTCGAACACGGCGGTTCCCACGCCGCCGATGATCAGAATCGCCGTACCGAGAGCCTCGGCGAGGAAGATGCGTGTGTTTCCCATCGGTGCCTCCTTGTGGGAATGCCTTCGGGAAAGGTCTGGGTCACTACGGGTCTGGTCACTTCGGGTCTGGGTCGCTGGGGCCGTGCGTGGGACACGGCATACATCGGGAGCGTAGATCGACTGTTCGCACACGGCTGTTGGAGATCGTCCGCGCGGGTGATCTTTGCCGGATGGACCCGCCTCACTCGGCGAACCGCCGCGACAGCGGGGATGATGCCGCCGACCCACGGCCGTGTCGCCATGTCGATGTCTCTGTCTTCTCTGTCTTCTCTGTCGACATGTCACCGGCCACCGCGCCGCCGTTGCACCGCCTCCACGGCGCCGCTGCTCCGGAGCTGCCCCGAAGCGGCGGCGGAGCGGCATACGATCGCCGCAGGAGGTGCGCTGATCATGGATCTCAACGCCGACCTGGGCGAGGGTTTCGGCCGCTGGACGCTGACCGACGACGAGGCGCTACTACGGGTGGTGACCAGCGCCAACGTCGCCTGTGGCTTTCATGCGGGCGACCCGGTCACCATGCGCCGGGTCTGCGAGCAGGCCGCCGAGCGGGGGGTGCGGATCGGGGCGCAGGTCTCCTACCGGGACCTGGCGGGCTTCGGGCGGCGCGCCATGGACGTGCCGCGAGCCGAGCTGGCGGACGAACTGCTGTACCAGATCGGCGCGTTGGAGGTCTTCGCCCGGCAGGCCGGGGCGGCTGTCGCCTACGTGAAGCCGCACGGCGCGCTCTACAACCGCGCCGTGCACGACGTGGCGCAGGCGGGCGCCGTGGCGGACGCGGTCACCGGCTTCGCCCGGGCCTTCGGGCGCGAGCTGCCGCTGCTGGGCCTGCCGGATTCGGCGTTGCTCCGCGCCGCGGCCGACGCGGGCCTGCCGACGGTGGCCGAGGCCTTCGCCGACCGCGCCTACACACCCGAGGGCACACTGGTGCCGCGCGGCGAGCCCGGCGCGGTGCTGCAGGGAGCGGACGCCGTAGTCGCGCAGGCGCTGTCGATCGCTTCAGGCGGTGAAGTCGTCGCGCTCGACGGGACGCGACTGTCAGTGGCGGCTGCTTCACTGTGCCTGCACGGTGACACCCCGGGCGCGGCGGCGCTCGCGGTGCGGGTCCGTGCGGCTTTGGAGGCTGCGGGCGTGCGGATCCAGGCCTTTGCGTGAACCCGTCAGTGAGGCGAGGAGGCCGGATATCGGGGACGGAGTGCAGAGGATGGCGGTGACGGTCCGCCCGATGGGACTGCGGGCGCTGCTCGCCGAGGTGGGTTCGGACGAGCAGGTCGCCGCGCTGTTGGCTGATCTGACGGAACGTCAGCAGGCAGGCAGCCTGAACGCAGGTGCCGAGTTGGTCCCTGCGGCACGGACGGTGCTCGTCGACGGTCTGGCCGACGCGGGGCAGGTGCGCGCCCTGGCCCGGTGGCTGGGCGGCTGGCAGCCGCATGCGCTGCCGGTCGGCGAGGGGCCGCTGGTGGAGGTCCCGACCGTCTACGACGGCGAGGACCTGACCGACGTCGCGGCGCTGTGGGGCGTGCCGACCGGGGAGGCGACGCGCCTGCATGCGGCGTGCGAGTTCCGGGTGGCCTTCTGCGGGTTCGCACCCGGGTTCGCGTATCTGACGGGGCTGCCGGAACGGCTGGCGGTGCCCCGTCGGGCCACGCCGCGGACGCGGGTTCCGGCGGGTTCGGTGGCACTGGGCGGCGCGTACACCGGGGTGTACCCGGGGCCTTCGCCGGGCGGATGGCAGCTGATCGGACGGACGACGCTGCCGCTGTGGGACCCGTCGCGTGATCCGGCCGCGCTGCTGGCGCCGGGAACGCGCGTACGGTTCACGGCGGTCCGGGCGAGCGCCGAGTCGGCCGGATCCATGGCCGGAGGGTCGGCTGCTAAGTCGCCCGAAGCGGTCGTTCCGGGCTCGGCCCGCGCGGTCACCGTCGTGCGGCCGGGGCCGTTGGCGACGGTGCAGGACGAGGGCCGCCCCGGAGTGGCGGCGCTCGGCGTGCCGCACGCGGGTGCGCTGGACCGGCCGGCGGCGGCGCGGGCGAACGCGCTGGTGGGCAACCCTGCGGACGCGGCCGTGGTCGAGGCGACGCTGGGCGGGATCGCCTTGCGGGCCGAGGCCGACGCCTGGGTCGCGGTCACGGGCGCGCCCGCGCCGGTCCGGGTCGGCGGTCGGACGGCGGCGTGGGGCGCGGCGGCCCGGGTCCGCGCCGGGGAGCTGATCGAGGTGCGCACGGTGACGACCGGGTTGCGGTGCTACCTCGCGATGGACGGCGGTTTCGCCGTGGCCCCGGTGCTGGGGAGCCGGTCCACGGACCTGCTCTCCGGGCTCGGCCCGGAGCCGCTCGCCGCCGGTGCGGTCCTGCCGCTCGGCCCGGCCGCCCCGGCCGGGGACGGGCCGCCGTCCGTGGACTGGCTGCCGCTCTCCGCGCCGACCGACCGGGACGAGGTGGTGCTGCGGCTCTCGCCGGGCCCGCGCCGGGACTGGTTCGACGCGGACGCGCTGCGCGTGCTGGCCGCTGCCCGGTACCGGGTGTCGCCGCAGAGCAACCGGGTCGGGCTCCGGCTGACGGACGGGCCCGCCCTGGTCAGGCGGCACGCGCCAGGGCAGGGTCTGAGCGAGTTGCCGAGCGAGGGCATGGTGCTGGGCGCGGTGCAGGTGCCGCCGGACGGGATGCCGGTGGTGTTCCTCGCCGACCACCCCACCACGGGCGGCTATCCGGTGATCGGCGTGGTCCCGGAGGCCGATCTGGCTGCCGCGGCCCAGGCCGTTCCGGGCGCGCCGGTCCGCTTCGTCCCGGTCTCCGGCCCGCTGCGCTGAGGGGCTACCAGCGCGCGGCAGGATACGCGCGCTCACTCGTTCGTGGGTTCGATTTGTGTTGCGCGGGACTTCGGGCCGTAACGGGTCCAGACTGCAACCGTCCGAAGAAATCAGCATGAGTTCAGCCTCAGTACGGAGGTGGTCGGCATGGTTGGCGGTACGGCCGGAACGCTGCTCGCCGTGGGCACGGCGAAGGGCCTTTTCCTGGCCCGGAGCAAGGACCGTCGGTCGTGGGAGTGGACGGGCCCCCACTTCCTGATGGAGGGCGTCTACTCAGTCGCCTTCGATCTGCGCGGCGACACACCACGGATCCTGGTCGGCGCCGACTCCAGCCACTGGGGCCCGTCCGTCTTCACCTCCGACGACTTCGGCGCCACCTGGCAGGAGCCGGCCAGGCCGGCCATCGGGTTCCCCGAGAGCACAGGAGCCTCGCTGGTCCGGGCCTGGCAGCTGCAGCCCGCCGGGCCGGACGAGCCGGGCGTCGTCTACGCGGGCACGGAGCCCGCCGCGCTGTTCCGCTCCGAGGACGGCGGCACGTCGTTCGCCCTGGTCGAGGCCCTGTGGCGGCATCCGCAGCGGGAGCAGTGGGGCGCGGGCTTCGGCGGCCAGGGCCTGCACACGATCATCCTCGATCCGCGCGACCCGGCACGGTTGACGATCGCGGTCTCCTCCGGCGGTGTCTACCGCTCCGCCGACACGGGCGCGAGCTGGGAGCCCGCGAACACCGGGATCGAGGCACGCTTCTTCCCGGAGGAGAACCGGCTGCCCGAGTTCGGCCAGTGCGTGCACAAGATCTCGACGGACGCGGTCGACCCGGACCGGCTCTACCTGCAGAACCACGGCGGCGTCTACCGCAGCGACGACGGCGGCGCGCTGTGGAAACGCATCGACGCGGGCCTGCCCGCCGACTTCGGCTTCCCCGTGGTCGCCCACCCGCACCGGGGCGACACCGCGTACGTGTTCCCGCTGGTGGCGGACTACGAGCGGCTCGCCCCCGAGCACCGCTGCCGGGTCTACCGCACCGACGACGCGGGCGAGACCTGGCAGGCGCTGGAGAAGGGCCTGCCGCAGGGCGAGCACTTCGGCATCGTGCTGCGCGACGCGCTCACCACCGACCAGGGCGAGCCGGCCGGCATCTACTTCGGCAACAAGAACGGCGAGGTCTACGGCAGCGCCGACGAGGGCGAGACCTGGGCGCTGCTCCACGAGCATCTGCCCACCGTGCTCTGCGTCCGCGCGGCCACGCTGGGCTGAACGCCGATGGACTCGACGGCGATGGGCTGAACGGTGGTCGGCAGAACGGCGACGGGCTGACGCTGCGTCGAGTACGGCGTCGGGTAGAGCATCGGGCAGGGCAGGGCGCGCAGTGCTGCGGCGGTCTGCTCGGCGGCGTCGTGGTCGAGCAGGTCGCCGCCACGGCTGTCGCGGCGCTCGGCCGCGGCGAGCCGGAGCAGGTCGGGCAGCAGATCGGTGCAGCGGTCGAGCACCCAACGCGTGCCCATGGTCGCCATCCAGAGGATCTGGGCGGTCCGGCTCGGGGCGATGCCGTCCGTGTCGAGGTCGGGGGCGGGTCCAACGGGCACGCCGCGCTCGGCGAGTTCGTGGTGGAACGCCCGGGCCAGAGCCCGGTGCCCGCTCTCGCTCGGGTGCAGCCGGTCCACGGACCACATGGCCGGGTCGTGGATCCAGTCGTGGTCGGCCACGCACACGTGGACGGCCTCGTAGCGGTCCGACAGCGCATGGACGACGGTGTTCACGCTCGCCATCCGCCGACCGAGCGGGCGGGCCAGTGCGGTGGGCAGCCCGAGCATGCGTCCGGGGTCGGGCAGGCAGGCGGTCAGCAGCACCGTCCCGTCCTCGACCAGGCTGCCGAAGGCGGTGTCGAGGTGCCGGGCGACGGCATGGATGTCATAGGTGGCCCGTAGCGTGTCGTTCACGCCGACCAGCACGGCGGCGAGGTGCGGCCGTCGGGCCCGGGCCTCGGGGAGCTGACGGCGCAGCACGTCGGCGGTCTGCGCGCCGCTGGTGGCGTGGTTGACGAAGGCGACGCCGTCGGGGCCCTCCGGCTCGGCGGTGAGGCTGTCGGCCAGCAGTGCCGCCCAGCCGCGCCAGCCGCCGGGGACGGGATCGCCGAGCCCCTCGGTGAGGGAGTCGCCGAGTGCGGAGACACGAAGTGGGGTCATCGCGGGGCTCCTTCCGGAGGTGCGCAGGGTGGGACTGCGGGTGGTGGGACGAGATCGGCGGCGAAGGGCGCGGCCGTCGCAGCCAGGCTCGTGGGCGCCGGTGCAGGCTCACTGGAGGGGACCTCGTGAGCAGCGAGGAAGGCGTCGACCGCGGTCGACCAGCCGAACTGCTCGGCCCGCGCCCGAGCAACGGCACGGCGTCGGTTCTCCGGTCGGTCCAGCAGCCGCTGGACGGCATCGGCGAAGGCTGCGCCGGTGTCCGCCGCCGGGAGGCCCGCCGGGCCGAGGATGGGAGGCAGGGCGGAGGAGGCACTGGCCACGACCGGGGTGCCGGAGGCCAGGGCTTCGAGTGCGGCGAGGCCGAAGGTCTCGACCGGCCCCGGGGCGAGGGCGACGTCGGCGGTGGCGAGGACGGCGGAGAGGCGTTCGGCAGAGGCGACATGGCCGAGCATTCGGGCGGGCAGCCCGTCCCGTTCGATGCGGGCGGCCATCCGGGCCCGCAGCGGCCCGTCGCCCGCCACGACCAGGACGGCGGGCACGCCTCGACTGCGCAGCTCGGCCAGGGCGTCGAGCGCCCGCTCGGGGCGCTTCTCCGGGGAGAGACGGGAGCAGAGGACCAGCAGGATCTCCCCGGGCCGCGCCCATGAGGCGCGCAGCGCCGGGTCGTGGCAGCCGGGGTGACGTATCGTCAGATCGACGCCGAGCGGCGCCAGGACGAGGTTGGGTGTACCGATGCGACGGAACTCGGCCGCGGCCCAGTCCGTGGTGCAGATGATCCGGGTATAGGCGCGGGCGCTGCGTGCGTTGAGTCGGTCCGCGGCGCGGCTCGCCACCGGGCCGGGCACGCCCCAGACCCGCAGCACGCCGTCGAGACTCTCGTGGGAGACCATCGCGGAGGGGACGCCGTGGTCGTGTGCCCAACGGCCGGTCCAGCGCAGCGTGGTCCGGTCGGAGACCTCCAGCCGGTCCGGGCGGAGCCGGGCCAGGAGGTCTGCCACCCGGGCGCGGTCCCGCAGCACCCGGTAGCCGCCCATACCGGGGACGAGCGGGGCGGGCAACGTGATCACCCGGCCCTGCTCGGTCTCCTGATCGGACGCCTCCGGGCCGGGAACGACCAGGACGGGTCGGTGTCCGGCCGCCAGGAAGCCCTCCCCCAGGCGGCGCAGCGCGGTGCGCAGGCCGCCCGAGGTGGGGGTGACGAAGTTGGCGACGCGGACGATGCGGAGTCCCATGGCCGCGCCCCCTACGCCGCCGCAGGAGCGGCAGGCGTGGGCGGGGCGGGCGTGGGCTCCAGTGTCGTGGGCTCCGCGGTCGTGTCCGCGTCCGCCGCAGGACCGACCGCGCCGACATAGGACACGGGCCGCGACGTTCCCGCAGTGCGCGCCGCACCCGTCGTGTCCGTCGTGCCCGACGTGCCCGACGTGTCCGCAGTGCCGATGACGTGCCGGTAGTGCTCGATCAGCTCGTCACCGACGGACTGCCAGGTACGCGACTCGACCTCGGCCCGGCCTGCCGTGCCGAAGCGGGCGCGCAACTCCGGATCGGCCGCCAGCTGTTCGACCGCCCGGGCCACCGCCGTTCCGTCACGCGGCGGTACCAGGAAGCCGGTGCGCTGATGGGCGATCAGGTCCAGCGGTCCGCCGACCGCCGGGCCGACGACCGGGATGCCACTGGCCATGGCCTCCTGGATGGTCTGGCAGAAGGTCTCCATCGGTCCGGTGTGCGCGAAGACGTCGAACGAGGCGTAGAGCGCGGCCAGTTCGTCGCCGGTGCGGCGGCCGAGGAAGACGGCTCCCGGCAGACTCTGCCGCAGGGCCTGCTCGCTCGGTCCGTCGCCGACGACGACGACCCGGACGCCGGGCAGTGCCACGGTCTGCGCCAGCAGGTCGACACGCTTCTCGGGGGCCAGTCGGCCGACGTAGCCGACCAGCACCTCGCCGCCGGGGGCGAGTTCCCGTCGCAGCGCCTCGTCGCGGTGGCGCGGGTGGAACCGCACCGAGTCGACGCCGCGCCGCCACAGGTGCACCCGGGGGATGCCGTGTGCGGTGAGGTCCTGCGCGGCGGGGGTGGACGGGGCCAGGGTCCGGTCAGCGGCGCAGTGGACGGTGCGCAGCCGCCGCCAGGCCGCCGCCTCGCCGAGCGTGCTGCCCGCCCGGTAGGCGCGCGCGTACCCGGCGATGTCGGTCTGGTAGACCGCGACCGTCGGCAGACCGAGGCGCTCGGCCGCCGCCATGCCGCGCGCACCGAGCAGGAACGGGCTGGCCAGGTGGACCACGTCCGGCCGGTGCCCGGCGATCAGCTGCTCCAGCTTGCGGCTGGGCAGGGCGATACGGACCTGTGGGTACCCGGGCAGCGGGATCGCCGGGACCCGGACGACCGGGCAGGGGTCGGGCGCCCCGACCGGACCGGCCGGGGCGGGAGTGATGACGAGGGGTTCGTGGCCGCGCCGGATCAGGTGTTCCGCGGTGCGGAGCACGGAGTGGGCGACGCCGTTGATGTCGGGCGGGAAGGACTCGGTGACGAGGACGACACGCATGACTGCGTTATTCCGAGCCGCGGCGTGCAGGGGGGCACGTCGATCTGACCGACCGGCGAACGCCGCGCGAATCCTCTCTCGCTGCGCGTACGCACCGCCACGAGCTGCGGGATTGCTGGGGCCCGGGTGGCGCGACCGACACCGGGGACGGTCCGGCACGCCGCCGCGTGCCCACTACCGCTCGCCACGCTCCGTCCGCTGCTGGCCACCCGCCGGCCACCACCCGCTGCACGCCGCAACCAGCGTCCGGCCCCGCGGCCCCCGGCCCAGCCGTCAGCCAGAGCTGAGGCGGCCCCGGACGGCGGCGTGGACCTCGGCCTTCTCGCCGGGATCGGCGGCGAGGCGGCGCAGGCGGTCGAGGACCCGGCCGTCGCCCTTGGTGAGCACGTGCCGCGCGGCCAGCTCGCGGGTGGCCTCCTCGCAGTCCCAGAGGCACTCGACAGCCGCGCCGGTCGCGAAGTAGGGGTCGATCACGGCGAGTCCGCGTGCCGCGCTCAGGCGAAGCTGGGAACAGACCGTCTCCGCGTAGATGTGCCGGAGCACCGACACCGCCTGACCGGCCTCCAGCCGGCCGACGCCCTCGACGAGGGCGCACAGGTCGTCGCCGTCCGCGCCCGTGTCCGAGACCCGCTGGTGCAGGGCGTTGACCACGAGTGGCGCGTCCTCGGGGCCGCCCACACACGCGAGGAGTTTGGCAGCGGTCCGGGCGAGACGACCACCGGCAGGTCGCGCGGCCCAGGCACGGGCGTGGACGAGGATGCGCGCGCCGCGCATCCGACCCAGGGTGTCCAGGGCGAAGTCGGCGATCGGCTCCGACAGGTCCTCGGCGGCGAGCTCGATCAGTTCGGGAGCGCACACGTCGTCGTTCTCGGCCAGGTGGCGCAGGGCCGCGCAGCGTGCACCGGTCGCAGCGGTCCGCGCGGTGTCGCGGAGCAGCGGCGCGTCGGCCGGCCCGGCCACGGCGGCGAGCAGCCGGGCGCCCGCGGCGGCGCGGCGGACTGCGGCCCGGGCCTCGGCGCGGTCATCAGCGCCGCGGCCGGCGTCGGCCCTCTGGCTCGGAACGCCGCTGCCCGCGTCCGCCCAGGCGAGGACGGCGGCGGTGCTCCACTCCGGCGTCTCCGGGCGGTCCAGCTGGCGCTGCCACAGGTCGAAGGGGGCCCGCTCGGTGGCCGCGGCGACGCGGGGATGGTCGGCCGCCCACAGGTGCCAGGGCCTGGGCTCGTAGGCATCACGGACGGCCGCGCGCAGAGCGGCGTCGCCCTCGGGGTCCTCGGGGAAGCGGTCCAGCACGGCGGCGGCGAGGGCGCGCAGGCCGTCGTCAGTCTCCCGCACGGCCAGTTCGTCCAGGGCCCAGGCCCAGTTGCTGCCGTGCGCGGCGTAGCGGTGCAGCAGCTGCAGCGCGTCGCGGCGGCCGTAGCCGACCAGGCGTCCCAGCACGGCGAGGGTCAAACCGGTGCGTGACTCGCACTCGTCGAGGGTGTCCCAGGCGCAGAAGAGGTGCTCCTCCAGGCCGGTCAGCGGCGCCTCCAGCTCCATGTAGAGGCGTGCGTAGTACAGGGAGCGGTTCTCGACCTGCCAGTCGCGGCGGGGGTCTCTGGTGACGCACTCGTCCAGGGCGGCGAGCGCTTCGTGACGCTCGGCCGCCAGAGCGTGCAGGGTGCCGTCCCCGCGGCCCCGCTGAAGCAGGCCGAGAAGGGAGGCGCTGGGCGCTATCGCGGGCTCGAACATGAGGTCAGCATCCGTTGCGGCGGTCCTGGTGGCAATGGAATTTCGTGCACCCGGCGGTGGCCGGGTCGGTTCGGGTCCGCGACGGTGGCCGCGGGTGGATTGTGTCACCGGCCGTCGGGCTCGTCAGCCGGAAGCACGGAATCTTACCGTCCGTGTGCACTCTCCGCACACACGGACAAGGTCACCCAGATCGTTCGTGGACGCTCACCGGTGGACTCGAGGCCTGCGTGTCCACGGTGGCACGATCTTGCGGCATATGCCAAAGGCAAAACTTGGTCCTACTTCCCGGAAAGCCACCCCCCGTCGCAACGCGCTGTGCGAGAGTCGTGACGGTCAGCGGGTCACCCCAAGCAACCGTGGGACGCCATGCACCCCCAACTCCCTCCCCCGTCGCTTCCGCAGCAGCTGGCTGCGGTCCGCGCACAGCTGGAGGCCTCGATCGCCGACTGCCGGGACCGCTCCGAGCGGGCACTGCTCGCGCACGCCTGTTCGCACCTGGCTGAACTGGAGCGGTGCACCGCCGCGCTCACCCTCGACGCGCCCGTGGCCCGGCCCGCGAGTGGGCACGGGGGCGGGCCGGGGGCTGCCGAGGGTGGCGCGCTGCTGGGCGACGCGGAGTGGGACCTGGTCCACGACGCGGTGGACTGGTCCGCCGAGATGTACCGGATCTTCGCCCGGGCACCGCACGAGGGCCCGCTGACCCTCGATCAACTCCCGGGCGCGCTGCACCCCGAGGACCGCCGGACGGTCTCCGGGCTGCTCACCGCCGCGCTGGTCGACGGCAAGCCGATAGACGCCGAGTTCCGGCTCCAACTCGGCGACGGCACGGTGCGGTCGGTCCACTGCGTGGGCGCGCCCCAACTCGCCGCGGACGGTTATGTCGAGGCCGTCTGGCTGGCGCTACGCGACCTCGGCCGCACACCAGCGTGAACGGCACCGCAGCCTGAACGGCCGGATCGGCATCCGGCCGAGCCGTTCCCGCTGCGGCTAGACGATCTGCGGCTTGACCGGGCGAGGCATGACCTGGGAGATCTCCGTCCGCAACTCGGAGACCGCGGGCAGCTTCTCGTAGCGCGCGGTCAGCCGGTACATCTGGCGCAGCCGGTCCCAGGTGCGGTGCGAGGACATCTCGCTGGTGGCGCTGAGCGCGAGCTGCGCGTAACGCTGTGCCTCGTCGGGCTTGTTCGCCAGGTAGCAGGCGGATGCCATGGAGATGTTGTCGAAGAGCATCGACCGCTCGTGCCCGCCCGAACGCAGTTGGAGAGCCAGGTGCGCGTGGCGCTGCGCCAGCGGGGATGCGGTGGGGTCGTGGTCGGCCAGCGTGCGATAGGTGAGCGCCTGCATGCCGTGCAGATCGGCAAGGTCGAAGAACTGCAGCCAACTGGGGCCAGGATCGCCCTTGTCCTGCGCGAACAGGTCCTCGGCCTCCCCCAGCGTGCGACGCGTCGCCTGGCTGTGGCCCAAAGACGCGTGCGCCCAGGCCTCGACGGTGCGCAGCATGGCGCGGGTGCGCGGCAGAGTCTCCCTGTCCGTCCCGGCGTCCGCCACCCGCATCAGGTCCAGTGCGTCGCCGGGGCGGCCCAGGTGGACCATCTGACGCGCCGCGCGCGCCAGGGCCTCGCTGGCCCGCGGCCGGTCCTCGGACTCGCGGGAGGCGTGGACGGCCATGACGAAGTACTTCTGCGCCGTCGGCTCCAGACCGACGTCGTGCGACATCCACCCGGCCAGTACGGCCAGGTTGGCTGCGACGCTCCACAACCGGCGTCGCAGGTAGTCGGGGTGATCGTAGGTCAGCATGCCGCCGACCTCGTTCAACTGGCCGACCACCGCCTTGCGCTGCAACCCGCCGCCACGTGAGGCGTCCCACTGGCGGAACACCTCGACGGAGGCCTCCAGTGCCTTGACCTCCTCCTCGCCGACAGGCCCCGCCTCGTAGAAGTCGAGCGCGGGCAGCGCCGAGGGGCTGCGCACCACCGTGGCGGAGTCACCCGGTGGCGGCGTGGCGGCCGGCGAGCGCATCCAGTCGTACATGGGGTTGGCGATCACGGCGCCCGCGGCGAGCGCGGTGCTCGCTCCCATCAGTCCGCGTCGATTGAGCATGAGGTCCATTCCCGTGAACTCGGTGAGGACCGCGGCCGTCTGCCCTGGTGACGGTCTCGAGCTGTCGGGCGTGCCTCCTCGCACGCCCGGCCCGTTGTTCCGCTCCCGTGCTAAGCCGAGGTCCTCCGGCGTGACAACTCGACCGAGCTGCTCACTGAACAGAGCCGCGAGAATGCGTGGCACCGGATCACGCGGGATCTCCCCGCGCTCGATCCAGCGGCGCACCCGTGAGGTGTCGGTCGACAGCTGCTGCTGACCGGCCGCCGCCCCACGGCGGTTGACCATCCGCGCCAACTCGCCCTTGGACCAACCCGTGAGGGCGAAAAGGTCGGCGAGTCGGGTGTTCGGCCCTCTGTTCACGTCAAGCCCCCAGGTTCCTCGGCGCTTTCGAGGCTAGCCACCCGTCATGTGCCAGGCGAGCATTCGCCAGGGTTCGCCAGGGTTCGCTAGCTGCCACGCTCCCGGTGACTCGGTGTGTTGTAGAGACGCGCCACCTCGACCTGGTCGGTTCGCCGGCCGGACCTCCGGGTTACGGGTGTGGCGTATGGGGTGGCGCGCAGTCGCCACGCGCCAGGGCTGGCCCGGGAGACGCAACTCCCCAGGGTGCGCCGACCGGGTTCCGGCCCGTTCGGCGGCAGCGCGCCACCCCACCAGCGGTCGACCCACCCCCGGCCGACCGGCGGCAGCCCGCCACCGGCACAC
The DNA here is from genome assembly GCF_041262485.1 of Streptacidiphilus sp. BW17. NCBI lineage: Bacteria > Bacillati > Actinomycetota > Actinomycetes > Kitasatosporales > Streptomycetaceae > Streptacidiphilus > Streptacidiphilus sp. BW17. The sequence continues at coordinate 66,537 of NZ_JBGCCR010000010.1, forward strand.
GAAGGGACCAGGACCCACCTCATGTACTCACAGGCTCTCTCTCCCGCCCCGGTGTCCCGCCCCCAGCAGCCCTCCGTCCCGGGCCCACTGCGGCGTCGGCCCGCCATCGGGCTGGACCCCCGCGGCCGTGAGCAGGGCAGCGGTCAACTCCAGGCCCGTCCGGCCCACCCGGCCCAGCAACTCCGTCGCCCCGTTCCGGCGCAGGCCCGGCCCGCCGCCGCGCCGCGCACGGAGAACCCGGCCGATCGCTCGCCGCAGGTCCGCGCCGCGCTGGCCCACATCGCGCGGATATCGCCCTCCTTCGTCCCGCGCCAGCTGATTCGCGACGGACGACACGTGCTGATCGCCGGTACCGCCGGCCGCACCCCGGTGGTGGCGAAGTGCCTGGCGCGGCCTGGCGATGACGTCGAGGGCACGATCCAGTTCCAGCGTGAGATCGCCACCTACCGAGCCTTCGTGCGTCACCGTCCGCCGGCGCGCCAGCCCAAGCTGGTCGCCGCCGACAGCGAGCGCTGCGTGCTGCTGATGGAGCGTGTCCCCGGCCGACCGGCCGCGCGGGAGCGCCACCCCTCCAACGCACCGACGCCGGGCGAGGTCCGGGCGATCGTCGGCGCGGTCCGCGCGCTCAACCTGTGGCGCCCGCCGACGGACGTCTTCGACCGTCCGCTGGACTACGGGCGTGAGGTGGCCCGCTATCACGCGCTGGGCCTGCTGACCGACCGTGACGCCAGCGACCTGCAGCAGCTGCTGCACGGACTGGCCCACCAGCCCTGGCAGTTCTGCCATGGCGACGCGCTGCTGACCAACGTGCTGCTGGCCCCGTCCGGCCCGGTCCTGGTCGACTGGGAGCAGTCCGGGTGGTACCTGCCCGGTTACGACCTGGCCGTGCTCTGGACGGTCATGTCAGGCGATACGGGCGCGCGGCGTCAGCTGAGCCAGGTCGCCCAGGCCGGTGGCACGCTGCCGCGCGACGCGTTCCTGGTCAACCTGATCCTGCTGCTGATGCGGGAGCTGCGCCGCCACGACGTGCCGGGCGCGAGCGAGGAGCAGCGCATCCTGATCCGACGCCTGCACGAGGACGCCGCGTTGGCACGGCGTGCGGTCCGCGCCGCGGTCGGAACGCGCTGAACGGGTCGGTCGGCAGCTCCCGGGCTGACCGGCCGCCGCAACGCGGCCGACGAGGTCAGCTAAGTGACCGACCCGCTTCGGCGAGGAGGACGTCCTCCCGGGGCAGCAACGCGCGCAGACTCACCGCATCCCGGAGCTGGCGCTCCAAGGGCCAGCCACGGGTCAGGCCCTGCGTGCCGGAAAGATCGACGCAGTGGCGCACGATTCCCAGCGCCCTCTCCGCCACCCGTGGCGCCAGCAGGGCCGCACGACGCGTCGCGTCGGGGGTGCCGACGTTCCGGCCCCCGTTCGGGTCCTCGGCGTCGACAGACCGGGTGTCGAGAGACAAGGCGTCGAGAGAGCGGGCGAGAGCGGTCAACAGCTCCTCGGACTCGGCCAGTTCGACCTCCAGCCGGCCGAGCTCCGCCAGCGGCAACTCCTTGATGCTCCGCCGCAGCCAGGCTCGCGCGGAGGAGGCGACACCCACGGCGACGGCCGCCACCGCAAGGCGACGCGCGGCCTCGTCCCGCCGACCCGGTGCGGCCAGTCGGGCTTCCTCATCGAGCATGACGTCCTCGAATCCGACGTCCTGGACGGCCCGCGCGCGAAGTCCGAACTGCTCGGTGCCCGGTTCGACGATCAGCCCTGGCGCATCGCCGGGCAGTAGAAACGTTGCAGCGCCCTCGCCCCGGTCGTCGCCGGTGGCGTCGCCATCGGCTTCGGTGACGAATGCGTCGACCGTCATCCAGTGCAACGCCTCGGCCCCGGGGACGGACGGCTCGTGGCCCGTCAGCTGCCAACCGTCCGCCGTCCGCTCCGCACGCACGCCGGAGCGGCTGCGCAGCGTCCCGGCGAGCGCCGGGCCGCGCTTCGACTCCGCCAGCAGCGCCTGGTACGCGCCGGACGGCCAGCGCGGCGACCGGTCCTCGGCTGCGTGGACGAGCAGGGTTTCCGCTGCCAGCAGCGCCACCGACGGGTCGCCGCTGCCAAGCGCGGCAAGCAGGCCGACCGTCTGCGCCAGGCCGGCCGCCGGTCCGCCGTGGCGTTGCGCCACCGTCACGGTCAGCAGTCCGGCCGCATGCAGGGTCTCGATCCCCTGGTAGGGGAAGTCGGCCTCGCGGTCCTGCTCCTCGGCTCGCGCGGCGAGCAGGTCGACGACACGCGGAAGCGCCGCCATCACCCGGGCCAGCATCTCTGCCTGCGCCGCGCCGGAGCTCGACGGAGCACGCCGGGCCGAGGAGGGTGACGGGGTCGCGGGGGACGACGCGTTCGAGGGGGTGCGGTTCGGGGTCACGGTCTCGGTCCGACTCGGCTCAGACCTGGAACATGTCCGCGGGCAGCGGCTTGAGCAGCTTGTAGAGGTCCTCGCTGATCGGCCGGTCCCAGGTGACCACGGTGACCTGGATGTCGTCGCTCCGCCCGAACTGCACGCAGGCGAGACGGCCCTCGGTCAGCTTGACCTTCTTCACGATCAGCAGCGCGTCGTCCAGCATCACCGGGAAGTCCTCGGTGTCGAGCACCCCGACCGGCTCGTCGTTGCCGACGGCCGCCAGCATCTGCCGCACCTCGAACGGGACCCCGTCCTCCGGCTCGCGGGCGGGGGAACCCGGCCGCAGGTTGCCGATCAGCATCGACGGGCCACGGCCGCCCATCAGGTCGTAGCGCAGCACCACGCCCTGGCAGGTGCCGTCCTCCGGGTCACTGAGCAGGACGGCGCCGAGGTCTCCAGGCCAGTCGCCCGGGTCCATCGCGAGAACGTCGAAATCCGGGCCTGCGGGGGTGCCGGAGCGGCGGCGAAGGAAAGCCATGGGGCAATCGTACGTGTCCGTGAACGTCGAGAACGCGTGGCCTGGCCCGGGATTCCCTTCTGGCCCCGTTCCGGCTCCGTTCCGATCCCTGGGACCACGTTCCGGGAGACGAGATTCCGGGTTGACGAGCCGATCACGTTCCGATTACGGTCGGCGACATGCAGAGACGTTCGCGTTTGGTGAGCAGGGGTCATATCGACCTGCTTCGCGTGGCGTCGGCCGCCTGTCGGTGCTGCATCCCGAGCCGTTGACGCCTCGCAGACATCGAAGTCCAGAGAAGTCCGGCAGCTCCGGCGATCACTCCAAGGATTCACCCAAGGATCAGCCCCGGATCGACCGTGCGCCTGAAGACGGCCCTCCTCGTCCACCAATCTTGCTTCGACCCGGAACCATCAAAAAACCGTGGGACTCGCCTGCCGTGCCATGACCGGCAGGGGCAGGCGGGCCCGCCTCGCACCGCGTGGGGGCGTGTGCTGGCGGGCTGGGCGCCGCGTCGACCCCGTGGGGGTGGTCGACGCGGCGCCCGCATCAGATCGGATGACCACTCAGGTCGGGCAGATGACCAGGTCGGGCGGCTGCTCAGACCGGGTGGCCGTTCAGGTCAGGTCGAACTCGCCGTCGCGTGCGCCGAGGACGAAGGCGTTCCACTCGGCCGGCGTGAAGATCAGCGACGGCCCCTCCGGGCTGCGGCGGTCGCGCATCGCGATGAAGCCGTCGACGAAGGCGATCTGGACGTCCCCTATGCCCTGACTGCTCGACATCCACTCGGCACCGCTCAGGTCCAGGTGGGGTTTTACCTCAACGCCTGCCCCGAATGGGCCCCGCTGAGTGAGAACGCCGGCCCTCGCAGTGCCGTCGAAGAATGCGTCGCTTGCCACGTCGTGCTCCTCCCGCCGTCAGTTGATCCCACTGTAATCTCCACGACACCCCTGGGTGGAGTGCTTGGACGCGATCCGCCCGTGAGGGTGACACGGGACGGATCGCGGTGGTATCGCGTGCGGGTCGCAACGCCCTCCGCACGGTGTACGGATGACGTCGTCGCGATGTCGAGCAGATGTCAGAAGCGGTGTCAGTGCTGCGGTTTGTCGCTGCCGACCAACCACATCGAGAAGAACTGCGCGCCGCCGCCGTAGGCGTGGCCCATCGCGCGCCGGGCGCCGCCGATCTGGTGCTCGCCGGCCCGGCCGCTCACCTGGAGCGCCGCCTCGGCGAAGCGGAGCATGCCGGACGCGCCGATGGGGTTGGAGGAGAGCACCCCGCCCGAAGGGTTGACCGGCAGATCGCCGTCCATCTCGGTGACTCCGGCTTCGACCAGCTTCCAGCCCTCCCCGGGCTCGGCGAAGCCGAGGTTCTCCAGCCACATCGGCTCGTACCAAGAGAACGGCACGTACATCTCCACCACGTCGATCTGCCGTCGCGGGTCAGCGATCCCGGCCTGACGGTAGACGTCGGCGGCGCAGTCACGTCCGGCCTGCGGGCTGACGTAGTCCTTGCCCGCGAAGATGGTCGGCTCGCTGCGCATCGCGCCACCGTGGAGCCAGGCGGGCGCATGCGGCGCACGGGCCGCACCGCGCTCCCCGGTGAGCACCAACGCGCATGCCCCGTCCGAGGAGGGACAGGTCTCGGAGTAGCGGATCGGATCCCAGAGCATCGGCGACGTCTGCACCTTCTCCAGCGTCAGATCACGTTCGTGCAGGTGCGCGTAGGGGTTCTTCAGCGCGTTCCTGCGGTCCTTGTACGCGACCAGCGAGCCGACGGTGTCCGGCGCGCCGGTCCGGCGCATGTAGGCGCGCACGTGGGGCGCGAAGAAGCCGCCCGCGCCGGCGGTCAACGGCTGCTGGAACGGGACCGGCAGCGAGAGGCCCCACATCGCGTTGGACTCGGACTGCTTCTCGAACGCCACCGTGAGCACCGTGCCGTGCACCCCTGCGGCAACCAGGTTGGCGGCGACCAGTGCGGTCGAACCGCCGACCGAGCCCGCGGTGTGCACCCGCATCATGGGCTTGCCCACCGCGCCGAGCGCCTCGGCGAGGTAGAGCTCGGGCATCATCACGCCCTCGAAGAAGTCCGGGGCCTTGCCGACGACCACCGCGTCGATGTCGGACCAGCCCAACTCGGCGTCGGTCAGGGCGCGGGCGGCGGCCTCTCGGACCAACCCCGCGATGGAGACGTCCTGACGCGCCGCCACGTGCTTGGTCTGGCCGACACCGACGACGGCGACCGGTTGCTTGCTCATGCCACTCCACCTCGCGCTCCACGTGCGGTCGTCATCGCGTTCCCTCCAGGACGGCCACCAGGTTCTGCTGCAGGCAGGGGCCGGAGGTGGCGTGCGCCAGCATCCGATGGGCCTCGCCGCGGTGGATCCGGGCGGCGGCCTCACCGATCCGGATCAGTCCGGCCGCCATCATCGGGTTGGCGGCCAGCGGTCCGCCCGACGCGTTGACCGGGACGCCGTCGCCGAGGTCCAACGCCCGCCGCAGGATCACCTCCTGGGAGGTGAACGGCGCATGGAGCTCGGCGCCGTCGAGCGGGGCGTCGAAGGCCCCGGCGGCGACGGCGGCGGTCCTGGTGGACGGCGACTCGGTCAGGTCGCGCACGCCGGGCTGATGCGCCTCGATCCGGTGGTCGATGCCGCGGATCCAGGCGGGACGGGCATGCAGGGCACGGGCGGTGTCGCCCGCGGCCAGGATCACCGCCGCCGCGCCGTCGCTGATCGGCGGACAGTCGTGCCGGCGCAGCGGCTCCACCTCGTAGGGGCGGCCGAGCAGTTCGGCTTCGTCGGCGCTGTCGCGCAGCTGCGCGTGCGGGTTGCTCGCGGCGGCGCGGCGGCTACGGACCGCTGTCGTGGCCAGTTCGCGCTCGTCGGTGAGACCCGCGTCCAGCAACGCCTGGGCCTGGAGTGCGGCGAGCGCGACCGTGTCGGGCCAGAGCGGCGCGAGGGTGTAGGGGTCGAGCTGACGGGTCAGCACGTCGCGGACGCTGCCGGGGCTGGACTTGCCGTAGGAGTAGACGAGTGCGGTGTCGGCCTCGCCGGTCTGGAGTTTCACCCAGGCCTCGTAGAGGGCCCAGGCGCCGTCCATCTCCACGTGCGACTCGGAGATCGGCGGCCAGGCGCCGACGCCGTCGAGCGTCATGGTGAAGGAGAAGGCGCGGCCGGCGAGGTAGTCGCTACTGCCGGAGCAGGTGAAGCCGATCTGGTTGGCTGTCAGTCCCGTCTGCTTGAGTACGTCGTGGAGGACGGGCATTACCAGCTCGACCTCGGACAGCTGGTCGGTGCGACGCGTGTGGTTGCTCTGGGCGAAGGCGACGAGGGCGACGTCGCGCCGCGCCGTACGGGAGAAGCGGGAGGAGCGGGAGGTCTCGGAGCTGCTGGCGCTGCTCACATCCACCTCCGGTAGCTCTCGGGGTCGGCGTCCGGTTCGCCCGTGGGACGGAAGTGGCTGATGCTGGCGAGGCTGGGCCCGAGTCGGTCGCGCCAGACCGCCTCGACGCGCTGTCCGATGCGGACCTCGGCGTAGGGGGTGTCGCCGATGCGCGCGTGCAGGCCGACGTGGGCGCCGTCGAGCAGCACGTAGGCGTAGCAGTAGGGCACCTCGACGTCGAGGCCCTTCGCCGCGATGTTGACGATGCAGAAGGTGGTGACGGTGCCGGTGTGCGGCAGTTCGAGCTGCTCGGAGGTGGCGATGCCGCAGGTCGGGCAGGCTCCTCGGGGCGGCACGTAGACGCGGGTGCACCGCGGGCAGCGTTCGGCCAGCAGGCGCTTCTCCCGCAGGGCGTTGAGGAACCGGGTCTGCGCGGTGCCGGGGCTGTAGGTGTACTCCAGGCGGGCGGGGAGCGTCACCCGGGTCACCGGCTCGGCACCGGCCAGTTCGGGTATGCCCGCGAGGAGTTCGACGACTGAGGTCATATGGCGGAGCCCTCCGGTTCCGTCGCGGCGCCGTCCGTGTCCGGAGCCGACGGTGTCTCGACCGCGGTCTCGGCCGCGGTCGCGGTCACGGTCTCGGCCGCGGTCGCGGTCACGGTCTCGGCCGCGGTCTCGGCCGCGGGCACGAAGCAGGCGATGTCGGTGATGGCCCCGGTGCGCTCCTCGGCCCAACGGACGGCCACGCGCATACCGGTACGCACGCTCTCGCGCGGGGCGTCCAGCGCGTGCAGCAGGGCGGTGTCGGCGCCGTCCAGGCGGACGAGCACCCAGGCGAACGGGGTGTCCAGCGGCTGGTAGGGGCGCGGACTGGCGTTCCAGGCCCAGGTGGTGACGGTGCCGACCTGGCCCAGCGGCACCAGCTGGGTCAGCTCTTCGGCGGTCACCGGGTCGTACTCGGCGGGCGGGCAGATCACCCTGCCGTCACTGCCGCGTACGCCCAGGACGACGCGCTCGCGCAGCCCGGTGAGGAAGGCTCCAAGCACAGGGCCGGTGGAGCGGGTGAACGGGAACTCGACGATCAGCGGTGCGCTGAGCACCTCGGGCGGCATGGCGGTTCCTCTTCCGGGGGTCGGGGGTGGGTTGGTACCGGGTTCCGAGGGTCTGCGTCACCGGCGGCGGTAGACGGGGGCGCGCTTCTCGGCGAAGGCGCGGGGGCCCTCCTTCGCGTCCTCGGTCGCGAAGATCGGCCAGCCGAGCTCCAACTCCCGTTTCAGGCCCTCTTCTTCACTCATCGGAGCGGTCTCGTAGACGGATCGCTTGACCGCCTCGACGGCGAGCGGCGCGGCCTCGTTGACGGCCTCGGCCAGCTCCAGCGCGCGTTTGAGCGCCGTACCGTCCGGGACGACGCTGCCGACCAGGCCGATGTCGCGCGCCTCGGCGGCGCTGTAGCGGCGGCCGGTCAGCAGCATCTCCAGCGCGTGGGTGTGCGGGATCTGCCGGGCCAGCCGGACTGTGGACCCGCCGACCGGGAAGAGCCCGCGCCGGACCTCGAAGAGCCCGAAGCTCGCGGACTCCGCCGCCACCCGGATGTCGGTCGCCTGCAGCACTTCGGTCCCGCCCGCGACGCAGACGCCCTCGACGGCGGCGATGACCGGCTTGCGCGGACGGTGGTGGCGCAGCATCGCCTTCCAGTGCAGATCGGGATCGGCGGCGAGCCGCGCGCGGTACGGCTCGTCCTCGGCGAAGCCGCCGCCGGCAAGCGCTTTGAGGTCCATTCCGGCGCAGAAAGCGCCGCCCGCACCGGTCAACACAATTGATCGGATCGCGTCGTCCGCGTCCGCCTCGATCCACGCGTCGTGGAGTCCCACCAGCATCGGAAGCGAGAACGCGTTCTTGGCTTCGGGACGATTCAGCGTCACCACCAGCGTCGCGCCGTGCTGCTCGATGATCAGATGTTCCGTGCCCGTCATGGCACCGCCTCCGCCGTGGCTGCCAACCTTGTCCGGTTCAGATCTAGAACAGGTTGCAGTCTTGCTGACGGGTTTTCAAGTACAGTTCCAAGAACAAGTTCACGACGCCGGAAGCCTGGAGTTCTGAACGTCCCGCTCCTACTCTCCGGCCATGGAATTCAACCTGGCCGATCTGTTCGAGCAAGCGGTTGACCACTTCCCCCGGCGTGAGGCGATCAGCTGCGCCACCGTCGAGGGCCGGGCCGTGCAGCGGCGCACCTTCGCGGAGCTGGACGAGCGCGCCAACCGCCTCGCCCACCACCTGTCGGAGGCCGGGCTCGGTCCGGGCGACCGGATCGCCGTCTACGCGCTGAACTGCGCGGAGTGGGTCGAGTCGCTGCTGGCGATCTGCAAGGTGCGCGCGGTCTGCGTCAACGTGAACTACCGCTACGTCACGGACGAGTTGACGTACCTGCTCGGCATGGCAGAGCCCAAGGCGATGATCTACCAGGAACGCTTCGCCAGCCGGGTTGCCGAGGTCCGGCCCGGGCTGCCCGCTCTCCGGCACCTGATCGTGATCGAGGAGCCGGGGAGCGGCGGTCCGGACGTGCCCGCCGACTCGGCCGCCAACCTGCCCGACGTCAACCTGTCCGACGTCAACCTGTCCGACGTCAACCTGCTCGCTGTCCCCTACGAGAAGGCGATCGCCGCCGGTAGCCCGCAGCGTGACTTCGCACCGCGCTCGGCCGACGACCACTACCTGCTCTTCACCGGCGGGACGACCGGCCTGCCGAAGGGCGTCGTCTGGCGGCAGGAGGATGTCTTCTTCGCCCTCGGCGGCGGCATCGACGTCACCAACGGCCACCGGATGGCGACCCCCGAGGAGATCGTCACGACCGGCTACGCCAACCCGGTCACCTTCCTCCCGATCGCCCCGCTGATGCACGGCGCGACCCAGTGGGCGCTGATGCAGCAGCTGTTCCGTGGCAACCGCGCGGTGCTGGTCGACCGCTTCGACGCGGACCGGGTCTGGCAGCTGGTCGGCAGCGAGAAGGTGCACGTGGTGATGATCACCGGCGACGCGATGGGCCGACCCCTGGTCGAGGCCCTCGGCGCTGCCGTCGAGGCGGGAGGGGACGGTGAGGCCAGCGGGGACGGTGGGGGCGGCGAGGACGGCGGGGACAGCAGCGGCGACCGCTACGACGTGACGTCGCTGTTCGGGCTGGTCAGCAGCGCCGCGTTGTTCTCCGCGCCGGTGAAGAACCGCTTCCTCGACCTGCTGCCGAACCTCTACCTGAGCGATGCGATCGGCTCCAGCGAGGGCGGCGCGGGCGGCGTCAGCCAGTGGAGCGCCGCCGACCGGGCGGGCGGCGGACAGGGCTCGGTGACCACCCGGCCGATCGACGACTCCGACGTGGTCGACGACGACCTCAACCCGCTCCCGGCGGGCGTCGTCGGCCGGCTCGCCCGGCGCGGCAACATACCGCTCTGCTACCTGAGCGACCCGGCCAAGAGCGCGGAGGTCTTCCGCACCGCGCCTGACGGCACCCGTTACGCCGTGCCCGGCGACTGGGCGCGGCGGGAGGAGGACGGCCGGATCACCCTGCTCGGGCGTGGGTCGTCGTGCATCAACTCCGGCGGGGAGAAGGTCTTCCCCGAGGAGGTCGAGTCGGCGATCAAGGCCCACCCGGCGGTCTACGACACGGTTGTGGTCGGCGCACCGGACGAGCGGTGGGGCGAGACCGTGGTGGCGCTGGTCCACCAGCGGGAGGGGCAGCCCGAGCTCACTCTGGAGGCACTGCAGGCGCACTGTCGGGCCCATGTCGCTGGCTACAAGGTCCCGCGCCGCCTCCACCTGGTCCCGTCGATCGAGCGCACCCCGGCCGGCAAGCCGGACATGCGGTGGGCGAAGCAGGTGGCCACCGTCTGACCGCGCCGACCTGCACCTCTGGCTGTCACGGGCCCCCTCCGGACCTGCTCCGGACCTACTCCGACGGACCGGCATCAGGGTCCGCTCAGGGGTCGCCCTCGGGGTTCTCCCCCAGAGTTCCCCGAGCTCCCCCTGATCACCGGCGACGCCGTCACCGCGAGAGGTTACGGTGGATTCGTGCGGACAGGGGCGTCAGCGAGAAGGGCAGGTCGGCCATGGAGGTTGCAGGAGTGCTGAGCGCCTTGTTCGCCCTCGTGGGCATCAGCGTGATCGTCCTGGTGGTCCTCGGGATGGTCCGAGCCGCCCGCGCGGTGGGGGCCAAGGCGGAGGACCTCACGCTCAAAACCAAGGCGTACACCAATCTCGGACCCCAGGGCCGGATCGCCACCACCCGGCTCCGGCTACGCGGAGCCTTGGAGGGCACCCGGGACGCGCTGAACGCCGCCGCCTCGCAGGACGCGCAGGTCGGTGAGTCGATGGCGCTGTTCAGGCGGCTCAGCGAGCACGCGGCCGAGCTCGACGGCCAGCTGCGCGTGCTGGAGCGCGAGCCCGACGCCGCGCGCGTCGACGCCAAGCTCTCGGAGCTGCGGCGGCGCGCCGAGCGGATCATGCACGCCGCGGAGGAGCTGCGCTGGGCCGTACAGGACCGCCAACACCGCTTCTCCGAGGACGAGCTCGGTCGGCTCACCGACGAGTGCACGCAGGAGGCCGACGCGCTCCGTCACTGGGACCGCCCCGGACAGGCGGAGGCAGACGCGACCACGGGGCAGGCCGCCACTGCCACCGGCGCCCGAGGCCCCGCCGGCCAGGGGCCGAAGCGGCTGAACGCCGCCCGCTGGCCCACGGCCGACGAGATGATCGGCTTCGTCGACCGGATACGTCGGCCAAGCGGCGAGGCCAACTCCCGCTGACGGGCGGCCACATCGCCTGCATCGCTCACATTGCCCAAGCGGGCAGCCCGTGCGGGTAGGCCTCGGCCAGCAGGATCCGATCCCGCCTGCCGATGCGCACCGACGCGCGGAAGGGGAAGCTGCTGCCGACCCGCTCGGGCTCGAAGGAGACGTGGGCGAACGGCGCGTCCGGGCTGCTCTCGTCGGCGAGCCGGGCCAGTTGGTCGTTGACCTCGGCCCATTCCGGCGCCGGGACGTACTGCTTCATGATCGAGTGCCAGACCACCGTCAACGTCCCGTCCTGGACCTGCGCGCGCTTCAGGAACTCCGCTGCTCCCAGCCGCTGCACCTGGGCCGGGTACCGGGCGGCCAGCTCCAACGCGCCGTGCAGTCGAGCGGAGCGGGCGGGCTGGTCGGGCCAGACGTAGGCGCGTAGGGCCAAGGCCCCGGTCTCGGTGAGTGGGTCGATGGGGGTCAGGTCACAGCCGTGGCGCTCGACCACGTCAAGGATGGGCCGCGACTCGGCCGCCTCGGCCAGCCAGGTCGGCACTGCGCCCTGCCAGGCGTCATCCAGGTGGACCGGCGAGTCCGGGTTGCCCCACGCGTACCCGGGAGCGGTGTAGCGGAAGAGCTCGGGACGGAGGTTCAGCCCGGCGCTGGAGCCGAGTTCGATGAGGCGGATCGGCAGCGGGTACTCCACGGCGGCACGCAGCAGACCGGCGATCAACAGGTTGGCGCGACCCACCTCGTTGGTCTGCGGTGGCCGGCTCATCCAGTCGCGGATCCACGGCAGCTCGTCGGCGACGACCTGGCGGAACTCCCGCCAGCACGCGTCCGCTCGGGAGGGGTCGGCGGTGCCGCCGGCGCTCGGGTAGTACGGCGCGAGGCGGGGCGCCCGACCGGTGAGGACGAGCGCGTGGACGCCGCCCAGGACGCGCAGGGCGATGGCGTCCGGTCCGGGCGCCTGCTCGTACCCGGCGACCGCATCGGCGCACGGGCCACCGGCGCGGATGTCCTCGGCGGCCCGGCGCAGCAGCCCAGCGTAGAACGGTGAGCCGAGTTCCTCGCAGCCGACGGCTTGCCGCTCGAACAAGGCGGCGGTGCGCTCCACGCCGGAGGCGGCGTCCGGCACGGTCTCGGCGACGAAGGCACCGCCCGAAGGCTGGCCCTCCGCAGCCGCGCCGGCCTGCGACCGGTCCGACTCAGACCGGTTCGGCTCAGACCGGTCTGTCGCACCGCTCGTGACCTCGCCCGATACCTCGCTCACGTGCATCCTCCGCTCTGCGTTCACACTGGTGCTGATCATGCACCAGGCGGTGCCTTCCCACACCGACGCGGAGGGTGAGCCCCATCACGGACCCGAACGGCGAACCGCGAACGGCGAACGCCAACAATTCGGTCGCCCCGCCGCGCGGGCGAGGAATAGCCTCCCGGGCATGCCTGATCTGTCGCTGCTCGCACCGCTCGCCTCCGCCCTCGCCGACCGGGACCGGCTGCACGCCTATGCCACCGCCGTCCTGGCCGGAGCCGCGGGCGTGGCTCCCGCAGAGCTCGGGCGTCACGCCGCCCGGTTGCAGTCGGCGGGCCTGCTCCGGTTGCGGTCGGAGGACGGCCGGCTGGTCGCCGACGCAGAGACGTTCGCTACGGCTCTGCGCGGCCCGGCCAAGCACCAGGACGCGACCGGCACACCCGGCGCGGATGTGGCGCAGTTCTTCCGAGACGGGCGGCTGACCGAGATTCCGGTCCGACCGGCACGACGACTCGCACTGCTGGCCCACCTCACGGGGCGGATCTTCGAGCCGGGCGTCCGCTACACCGAGCCCGAGGTCAACATCGCGCTGAAGCAGTACTGGGACGACTGTGCGGCGCTGCGCCGCTACCTGGTCGAGAACGGCTTCCTGACCCGCTCCGCCGACGGCACCTCCTACCGCGTCGCGGACTGACCCATGATCAGGCGGGGCGTGTGCCACCGAGCAGCACGCGGAGTTCGTCCGCAGTGACGCTCCCGGGCGGGAGACCCTCCAGGGCCAGCCGGGTCACCTCGTGGCGCAGCAGGTCGTTGAGCGGGGTCGGCACACCGTGCGTCCGCCCCAACAGGGCGATCTCACCGTTGAGGTAGTCCGCCTCGACGCTGCCGCCGCGGGTCAGGCTCTGCCAGGTCGATCCGCCGGCCCGGTCGACGTCGGGGATGTCCGTGACCCGCATCCGCTCGCCCTGCACCACGGCGCGTTCCTTCTCGGAACTGTAGGCGATCCCGGCCGCATCGAGCGCGGCCACGCCCTCGGCCCTGACCTGCGCCAGCAGGTCCTCGGCTCCGACCTCCAGCGCGGAACGGCCGAGCAGCGCCTCCAGCGCATTGGCAAGGTTGTTGAGCAGTTTGCCGTACTTCCACCGCATCACGTCCGGCACCACCGGGGCCGCGAAGTACGACTCCTCCAGGTCGGCGGAGAGGTCCTGCAGCAGCGGGCTCGGGGCGTCCGTCTGCCGGGCAGGGTAGTGACCGAGCGTCAGGATCCCGGTGAGCGGGGAACAGTGCGCCACCACGGTGCCCGGCTCCAGATGGGTCGCGGGCAGCCAGACGGTCATGCCCACCACGGTGCGGAAGTGCCGCAGCGCTGCCCGCTCGTTGGCGACGCCGTTCTGCGCGCAGACGATCGGCAGTACCTCGCCCGCCGTGCCGCCACCCCTGACGGGCGCGGCCGACCACTGTCGCAACAGCCCCTCGCTGTCCTGCGACTTGACCGCGAGCACCAGCACGTCGTCCGCGCCGAGCGGGCCCATGTCCTCGTGGTGCGCATAGGCGGGGATACGCAACCGTTCCTCGCCCTGCGGCGTCACCAACCGCAGCCCCCAGGTGCGCAGCGCGTCCAGATGCGCGCCGCGCGCGACCAGGGCGACCTCGCGCCCGCTCTGGGCCAACCGCCCACCGACAGCGCCGCCGACGGCGCCCGCCCCGACGATGATGTAGCGCATGCGGACGACTCTAGCGTCCGCATCGCCGCCAGCGACGTTCCTTGCGGCGCGCACCCCTCGGGTCGGTGCGGCGTCAGCCGTCGTGGCCGAAGATCTGCTGCCGCACGCAGTGGCCTGCGGCGGTGGGGCCCGTGACGGGCGAGAGGACGAGGTCCGGCAGGCAGGTGACGGCGGCCTTGAAGCCGTTGGACTGGGGCGAGTTCGCGCCGTCGTCGGCGTGCGCGGGAGCGGCGAGGGCGAGTCCTGCGGTGGTGAGTACGGCGAGCGCGATGACCTTCTTCATGCACTGGCAACGACGAGGCCCGGAACTGGTCACTCCCCGACCCTCGCCTGGCGGCGGGTCGGTCGCCGTAGCGCAGCACCGCGGCGCAACAGTCCTCGACCAGGGCGCGGGGCAGCACCTCGCCGATGTCAGTGCAGCCCGCCCGCACCGATGACGTGGCCGAAGACGAAGACGAGCAGCGCCGCACCGCCGCCGACCAGGAGTTGCCGAAAGCCGGAGCGCAGCACTGGTCGGCCGTTGACCAGGCCGAGCGCGCCGCCGACCGTGAACAGCGCCAGCCCGGTCAGGCCCACGGCCGTGGCCAGGGCAGCGCCGCCGCCCCCGAAGAGGTACGGGAGGATGACGACTACCGCACCGAGGGCGAAAGCGAGCAGGCTGGACAGAGCGGCAGCCCACGGCGAGCCCAACTCGTCGGGATCGAGACCGAGTTCCTCTCGGGCCATGGTCTCCAGGGCGCTGTCGGGGTTCTTCATGATGGTGGCGGCGACCTGCTGGGCCTCCTCCGCGCTCAGGCCCTTGGCCCGGTAGATCAGGGCCAGCTCCTCAGCCTCCGCCTCGGGATCCTCCTGCAGTTCGGCTGCCTCCTGGGAGAGTTCACGCTCGTAGGACTCGCGCTGGCTGCGCATGGAGATGTACTCCCCCGCCGCCATCGAGAAGGCTCCGGCGAGCAGACCGGCGACGCCGGCGAAGAGGACGGTCGCCGGCGCGGCGCCGGAGCCGGCGAAGCCCAGCACCAGCGAGCCGTTGGAGACCAGTCCGTCGTTGACCCCGAAGACCCCCGCGCGCAGCGCGCCGGACCGGTCGCTGCGGTGCCAGCGTTCGCGGCGCAGGATGCCGCGACCGCCCGCCTCCCCCTGTGGACCCGCGGACGCGGCGCCGTCCTCACGCAGCCGCGTCAGCACGCGGGCGTGGGAGCGCTCGTCGGCGGCCATGCCGGGGGCGGCGTCGGGATCGCCCAGATAGAGGCCCGAGTCCGCCCGCTCCGCGCGCTCCACGAAGGGCAGGGCCAGATCGACCGAGTACCGACGCGCCAGCCAGGACAGCACCCGGACCCGGGGCCCGACGCGGCCCGGCTGCGGCACGGACTCGCCGAGTTCGGTCAGCTTGTGCTCCCAGTGCGCGGCGTGCCGGTCCTCGATGGCGGCGAGCTCCAGCAGGATCTGCCGCCGCTCGCCCTCCGCACCGTCCGCGAGCGCGCGGTAGAGCACGGCGCTCTGCCGCTCGGCGTCCAGGGCCGCCCGGAAGCGGGCACGCGCCGCGCGCTGGTCGGCGGGGCTGTGGAGCTGGGGGGAGATGCTCGTGGTGCCCATGGCTTCGATCCCTTCTGTCGAACGCGTCCAGTTTAGATAAAGTCTAATCTTCAATCTACTCGGACTTTAGCCCTAGTCCTACCGCTGCGGCCACAACCCCCGCCCCTGCCCGGCGTCACCACTTCGGGCGGAGACGCGTCTCAAAGTGCTGGTCAGAGGCCTGGGCCGGGGTGAGACGGCCGGTAGGGCGCACCGGACACCTGGCACATCCCGGTCGCATCGCGAAAGATCACTCACGGCGGCGGTGAACCGTCACGGACAGGGACACCTGGGGCGCTGCCCGCCCGCACCTGCCAACGGCCCGTGCCCTACGAGGGGAGGGCACGGACCTGGACCGATGAGGCAACCGCCGCGCGCGCCGACGCGGCGGTTGCCTCTCCGCGTCGGCGCGCCGCATCCCCGGCCGACCCTCGAACGCACGCCGCGCCACGTCGTGCGGGTGCGGGTGCGGGTGCGGCTGGATCACACGGGCCAACTTGCGCACCGGAGATGACGAGTGGTCACATGCCCCCTCCGGACCAACCTGGGGAGCGCGTGTGAGTGATGTCGGCGATACGGAAACCGGACTGCCCGCGCAGCCCGTCACGATTGCCGACGAGCGGGTGGGCGTCAACGGCGCGATCGCCGCGGCGCTGACCCAGGGCGTGGGGTCCATGCCCGCGCTCTACTTCACCCTGGTCTTCTGCGGCGTCTGGATGATTCTGGCCACCTTGGGCCCGCTGCACCGGATCGACCCCTACCCGTTCGGGTTCCTGCTCTTCCTCAACAACGTCGTGCAGCTGGTGCTCTGCGCGGTGATCCTGGTCGGCCAGCGGGTGCTCGGGAAGGCCGCCGACCGGCGGGCCGTACAGACCTACAGCAACGCGGAGGCGATCTTCGCGCAGGTCGCGGACCTGCAGGCGCATCTCGACCGGCACGACCGCGCGCTCGGACGCGGCGCCAGCCTGCTGGAGTCCAGCCCGCACCCGTGGATCCGGGGCCACCGGGTCCAACCGCCGCCGCAGGCCGTGGACCACGCCGTCGGCGTCAACGGCAGGATCGCCGCCTGGTTGACCGGGCGGCTGGGCAGCATGGGGGCGTTCTACATCGCCGCAGGCACGCAGGTCGTCTGGATCGGGGCGGCCGAGCTGGGACTGCAGACCTTCGACCCCTACCCGTTCGCGTTCATGTCCTTCCTGTCCACCTTCGCGCAGCTGGTCTTCATGATCGTGATCATGGTCGGGCAGAAGGTGCTCAGCCTCTCCGGCGACCGGCGCTCCGAGCAGACCTTCCTCGACGCCGAGGCGATCCTGCACGAGTGCCGCCGGATGAAGGCGCGTCTGGCCGCGCAGGACCGCGTGATCGACAGTCTCGCCGACTACACCTCGGCCCAGGTCGCCGAACACCTGGCACAGGCCCTGCACCAGAGCCGGATGCAGGCCACCAGCGACGCCACGGCTCAACCGCCCTCCCGCGGGGCCGGGCTGCCGCCCTGGCACGCGCTGCCGGACGACTCGCGCGAGGCCGGTCGGGAGCACGCGCGCCGCGTCGGCGAGAGCCTGGCCGCGATCGGCTGCCTGACGTTCCCCGCCGCCCACACCGTCCACGGCCCCGAGCCGATCACCGCCTTCGACGACCACGAGGCGGAGGTGCTGGCCCGGCTGGAGCACGAGTACCGGCTGAGCGAGGAGGCGAGCCAGGACGGCGCCCGCCAGGGCGAGTTGGCGTCCTGGGGCGAACTGTCCGAGCCCGCACGCGCACAGGCCGTCGACGCCGTGCGGTATCTGCCCACCGTGCTGGCCGACATCGGCTTCCAGGTGCTGCGCACCGGTCCCGAAGCGGACGGGGTGGGTGAGATCGACTTCACGACAGAGGAGTGGGCGACGCTGCACCAGGCCCTGATGGCCTCGGGAGTCCTGGTCGCCCTCGCCGAGGGCGAGATCGACGCGGAGGAGATCTTCGCCATGGTCCAGCTGCTGCGCGAGGCCGGACTGACCCATCCCCAGCGCCTGATCCGCGAGTTGGCCGCGACCTCGACCTTCGACACCGGACTGCGGGCGGGAATCCGTTACGCCGACTACGAGAAGACGGCGCTGGACGCCATCCATGCGGCCTGCATGCTCCTCACCCGTCGGGCGGTCGACGAACTGGCAGGCTTCCTCAGCTTCCTGACGGAGATCGCGGGAGCGGTCGCCGACGCCAACAACGAAGGCGGCTTCTTCGGCCTGGGCGCCCGAGGCCGGACGCCGCGCGAGACCGCGGCGATGGAGGCGGTGGCACTGGCCGCCCAACTCGTGCCGCATCCGCGTGAGGTCAGGTGACTGAGTTCACGCAGGTTCAGGGTGGTTCAGGGTGGTTCAGGGTGAGCTCAACGGCACCCAAGGTGCCGGTCGAGGAAGGCGTGCCGGAGGTCCGGTGCGTGCGGCGGGGTGTGGCCGTGGGCGCCGGGGAAGGCGTGGAGCTCCTTGTCCGGGCTCGCGAAGGCGTCGAACAGGTCGAGCTGGCCCTGGCGCGGGAAGAGTCCGTCGTCCCGCTGGAGATGGAACAGGACGGGCGCGGTGATGCGGGCGGCGTCCTGCAACGCGCGGTCCGGGGCCTGGAGTCCCGGGTCGAGGTCGGGCGAGGCCTGGACGCCGAACTTCCCGAAGACGGCGCACTTCAGGGACCCGCCGAGTCCGACTGCGGCGGCCAGACCGAACCGGGTGGCCATGGACAGCCCGACGTACGCCTGTCGTCCCGGATCGGCCAGTCCCGTGCGCACCAGCAGGTCGCGGGCCGCGACCCAGTCGTCGGCCATCCGGTCCAGCACGCGTTCGACGCCCTCGGCGGCGATCAGCGCCTGGTACTCGGCGGCTACGAGGGGTGAGGGGACGCGGTCGCCGTGGTGCGGGCCGTCGATGGCGACCGCCGCGTGCCCGGACCGGGTGACCCGCTCCGCCGTCGTCAGGATGCGCTCGCTGCGCCGGTGCCCGCTGCCGCCGTGTCCCAGCAGGACCAGCGGCACCGGTCCCGAGTGCCCGACCGGCGTCCACACCGTGCCGGGGACGGGCGAGGAACCGCGACGGATCACGAACGAGCGTTCCGTGGCGTGTTCGGATGTGCGGTGCTCCTCGCCCCAGTCCACCTGATGGCTCATCCGGAAACTCATCCGGCCATCCAAGCACGGGTGGTGGCCCGCGACTCGTCGGTCGTCCCGCCCGCCACCGGGGCGGCGTTCACGCCGGAACCGGCGACCGGCACCGGCACCGGCGGTTCGGCGCTCGACGGCCGTGCCGTGCGCGACTCTGCGATCCGGGCCCACAGCGCGATCGCCGCGCCGGCCAGGCAGAGCAGGGCTGCGACCAGCACCGCGTGGTTCGCGCCCGTCGCCGTGGCCACCGCGGGCCCGCGCGCCGACCGGCTCTGGCTTACGACGGTGATCATCACCGCCACGCCCAGTGCCGAACCGAGGTACCGGGCCGTGTTGTTGGCGCCCGACCCCATCGCGGCGCGGTCGGCGGGCACGCTGCTGACGGCGAGTCGGGCCAGCCCGGCGTTCAGCACCCCGCTGCCGACGCCCGCGACGACCAGACCGGGCACCAAGTGGGTCCACGACCCGTGCGCGTGCAGCCCGTACAGCGCGGCCTCGCCGATCCCGCAGAGTAGCAGCGCGCCGGCGAGCTGGGTGGTGGCCGCGACCCTGGTGGCCAGGCGGCGGGCCTGGAGCGCGGAGACCACGGAGAGCCCGGACCAGATCGCCAGCACCCAGGCCGCGGTCGCCGGCGTCTCGCCCAGCGCCTTCTGCAGCACGATCGGCAGGTAGCTGAACAAGCCAACGATGGAGAGTCCGGTGAAGAACGCGCCGCTTCCGGCCGCGACGAAACCCGGGCTGCGGAACAGGGCCAGGTCGAGCATCGGCTCCCGGACCCGCGACTCGACCAGGACGAACACAGCCAGCAGCAGGACGCCGAGGACCAGCAGCAGGACCACCTCCGGTCGGCCCCAGCCACTGCGGCCCTCGGCCAGTCCGGCGATCAGGCAGGAGGTTCCGCCGGCCAGTGCGAGCACGCCGAGCAGGTCGAGCCTGCGCCCGCGCTGGTTACGCGACTCGGTCAGCCCGAACGCGCTGAGCAGGAGCAGCAGCGCGGCAAGGGCAGCGAGCACCCAGTAGACACTGCGCCACCCGGCGGACCGCTCGACCAGCGCCGCGTAGACCGGACCGACGGCGATGCCGAGTCCGACCGACGCGCCCCAGTGACCCAGCGCCTTCACCCGTGCGGGACCGGCGGGGTAGGCGTGGCCGATCAGCCCGAGGCTCGGGGCGAGGATCGCCGCCGCCGCACAGCCCTGGAGCAGTCGTCCGGCGAGGAAGACCGCCGGGCCCGACGCGAGCGCCGACAGGCCGGTGGAGAGCAGCAGGAGCAGCGCTCCCGCGCCGAAGACGCGCTTGCGACCGAAGTCGTCGGCCAGGCTGCCCGCGGTCAGCAGGAGCGCGGCGAGGCCGACGAGCGTGCCGGTCAGCACCCAGGTCTGGGCCGTGGTGCCGAGGCGCAGGGCGGAGGCGGTGGGACCGAGCGTGGTCAGCGGCGCGGTGTAGTCGATCAGCACCAGGAGGGTGCCGAAGCAGGCGGTCAGCAGCGTGGATCCGGGCCGATGCGGCGGCGCGGCGGAGGGCTGGTCGGACGGCATGACACTCCCCGGCAAGAAGGTCTGGTGAATGAACCTACGGACGGCAATCTACCACCTAGGTTCGATGAATGAACCTTCAGCTATCCTGGAGCCCATGGCGCTCGGTATCGACTACGAACTGCAGGACTGCTCGCTGGCCCGCGCCCTGGAGGTGGTCGGCGAGCGCTGGAGCATGCTGATCCTCCGCGACGCCTTCTACGGCGTGCAGCGCTTCAACGACTTCCTCGCCCACCTCGACATCCCGCGCGCCGTGCTCACCGCACGGCTCCAGTCCCTGGTGGCAGCGGGCGTGCTGCGCAAGGAGCCGTACCAGCAGTCCCCCGTTCGCCACCGCTATCTGCTCACCGACTCCGGACGCGAACTGTGGCTGCCGGTCTACTCGTTGGCCATGTGGGGGGAACGGCACTCCTCGCCCGACGGGTCCCGGATGGTCTTCAGCCACGCGACCTGCGGCACCGTACTGGACCCGCTCTCCGGCTGCCCGTCCTGCGGCGTCCCGGTCCCGCCCGAGGACATCGAGGTGCGCCGCGGACCGGGGGCAAGGCCACACACGCGCGAGGACGCGGTCTCCCGAGCGCTGACCGCACGCCCCCACCGCCTGCTCACCCTGCTCCCGCCCGCCAAGCTGCCCCCGGCCTGAGCCGCGGAACAGGCGCTACCTCTCCCCGGACGTCCGGCGCAGGTAGCCGGCTGCGAGTTCACGCAGGCGCGTCCCGTCGAAGCTGCGCCCGTGGCCCGGGTGGACGAGCGCCACGTCCAGCTCGGCGAGCAGCTCCATGCTGCGCCGGTAGGCGGGCACGTCCGAGTCGGGGAGGTCGTCGATCAAATATCCGTCGTAGACCGCGTCGCCGGAGTACAACACCCCGGTGCGCTCCTCCAGCAGGCCGATGCTGTCGGCGGTGTGGCCCGGCAGGTGAAGGGCCGTCAGCGTCCGTCCGCCCAGGTCCACGCGGTCACCCGCCCGGAGTTCACGCGTCAGCCGGACCGGTTCGACTCGATAGCCGCGCGGGTCGTAACCCGGGTGCGGCAGCGCGTCGAGCAGCAGCTCGGGAACGGGCTCCCCGGCGTCGTCGATGCCGAGCTTCTCGCGGAGCTCCGCGCCGAACAGGCTGGCGGGGACACCTTCCGCGAGACTCCGGGCCGCAGTGGGATGGGCGGCACGCTCGCGGAACTCGTGCGCGCCGCCGACGTGGTCCAGATGCGCGTGGGTCAGAACCACCAGCGGGTCGCGCGCGAAGAGCTCCGGCAGCTCCTGACGCAGCGGCACCACGCCCAACCCCGCGTCGACGACGACATCGCGGTCGGTGCCGCGCAGCCACCACAGATTCGCCCGGACCAACGGGTCCACGTGCGGTTCGCTGATCCGGACGACGCCGTCGCCCGCCTCGCGCTGCTCGAACCAGTCCCCCATGGCGGCCCAGTCTGCCGCAGATCGCGCGTCCCGTGGAGTGGATCAGTAGACGAGGGGGATGAGCCGCTTCGTCCGGTCGCGGAGCGCCGGTCAGACCTGACGGGTGCGGCCCTCCCAGTAGGGGTCGCGCAGGCGGCGCTTGTAGAGCTTGCCGTTGGGGTCGCGGGGAAGTTCGGCGACGAAGTCGACGGAGCGGGGGCGCTTGTACTTCGCCAACACCCGCTCGCAGTGGGCCAGGATGTCCTGCGCCAGTTGCTCGCCGGGCTCGTGGCCGACGGCGGGTTCGACGACGGCCTTGACCTCCTCGCCCCAGTCGTCGTGCGGGATGCCGAAGGCCGCCGCGTCGGCGACGGCGGGGTGTTGGAGCAGGGCGGACTCGATCTCGGCCGGATAGATGTTGACGCCGCCGGAGATGATCATGTCGATCTTGCGGTCGCGCAGGAAGAGGTAGCCGTCGGCGTCCAGCAGCCCCAGGTCGCCCACGGTGAAGGAGTCACCGACCCGGTTGGCCTGTGTCTTCGCCTCGTCCTTGTGGTACGTGAACCCGCCGGTGTTCATCTTCAGGTAGACGGTGCCCAGTTCACCGGACGGCACCGGCTTGCCCTCGTCGTCGAGGACGGCGATCTCGCTGATCGGCCACGCCTTGCCGACCGTGCCCGGGCGAGCCAGCCACTCGGTGGCGGTGGCGTAGGTGCCGCCGCCCTCGCTGGCGGCGTAGTACTCCTCGACACACTCGCCCCACCACTCGATCATCGACCGCTTCACATGGTCCGGGCAGGGCGCGGCGCCGTGGATGGCGTGGCGCATCGAGGAGACGTCGTAGCGCGCCCGCGTGGCCTCCGGGAGTGCGAGCAGGCGGTGGAACTGGGTCGGCACCATGTGCGTGTGGGTGACCCGGTGACGGTCGATCAGCCGCAGCATGTCCTCCGGTGTCCAACGGTCCATCAGCACCACCTCGTGGCCCAGATGCAGGGACGCGGCGGCGAACTGGAGCACGGCGGTGTGGTACAGCGGCGAGCAGACCAGGTGCACGTTGCCATCGCCGGGCCGGATGCCGAAGATGCCGAGGAACCCACCGAGCGGCGTCTGCTCCGGCGGCCTGCCGATCAGCGGACGGCGGATGCCGCGCGGGCGGCCGGTGGTGCCGGAGGTGTAGTTCATCACCCAGCCGGTGGTGCGCTCGCTCGGGGTCGTTGCGCTGTGGCCGTCCAACAGGTCGTCGTACGGGCGGAATCCGGGCAGGTCGCCGACGGCGTAGCGACGCTCCTTCGGCAGGCCCGCCTCGTCGGCCGCGCCGGTCGCCGCCTCGGCGAAGCGCTCGTGCGCGACCAGCACCTTGGCGCCGCTGTCGGAGACGATCCAGGCGATCTCCGGCCCGACCAGATGGTGGTTGACCGGGACCAGGTAGAAGCCGGCCTGCGAGGCGGCCAGGTAGGCGGTGAAGAGCTCGACGCCGTTGGGCAGCACGACGGCGAAGGCGTCGCCGACGCCCAGGCCCGCCTCGCGCAGGCCGTGGACCAGCCGGTTGGCGGCGGCCAGCAGGCGTCCGGCGGTCCAGGCGGTGCCGTCGGGCGCGTGCATCACGACGCGCTCGGGGTCGGCTGCGGCCTGTGCCCAGAAGCCGTTCGCGTTCGCGTTCGCGTTGGCGTTGGCGTTGGCGTTGGCGTTGGCGTCGGTCATCCCTGGTCACCCTCCTCGGCGGTGCTCTCCACGTTCCGGCCCACGTTCCGGTCCGCGATGCGGTTCACGTTTCGGTCCGCGATGCGGTTCAGCCGGGCGACGGCCTGCTCGAAGCCGCGCGTCAGCTCGTCCATGACGGCCGCGACCGGCCGGACCTCGTTCATCTGGCCGACGATCTGGCCCACCGGCGTGCCGATCAGCTCGGGCGTCTCGTACGTCTGGATCCGGCTCAACGCGTCGGCGACCAGCAGGCCCTGGAGCGGCATCGGCAGGGTGCCGGGGCTCTCCGTCCCGTCCCAGGCCTCCGTCCACTGCGTGCGCAGCTGGCGCGCGGGCTTGCCGGTCAGCGAGCGGGAGCGGACGGTGTCGCCGCTGCCCGCCGCGAGCAGCTTCTGCCGCAGCACCGGCGAGGTCAGCTCCGACTCGGCGACCGTCAGCCAGACCGAGCCGAGCCAGACGCCCTGCGCGCCGAGCGCCAGACCGGCGGCGGCCTGCGCGCCGGTGCCGATGCCTCCGGCAGCCAGCACCGGCAACGGGTCGACGGCGGCGGCGACTTCGGGGACCAGCACCATGGTGCCGATCTCGCCGGTGTGCCCGCCCGCCTCGTGCCCCTGGGCGACGACGATGTCGATCCCGGCTGCGGCATGCCGCTGTGCGTGCCGGGCGCTCCCGGCCAGTGCGGCGACCAACACGCCCGCGTCGTGGGCGCGTTGGATCACGTCCGGGGGCGGCGAACCGAGCGCGCTGGCGAGCAGCTTGATCGGGTGCCCCAGCGCGACGTCGACGTGCGAACGCGCGACCTCCTCCATCCACCCGGTGATCCGCCATCCGCCGCGCTGCCCCGCCGGCAGCTCCGGAACGCCGTGCCGCGCCAACTGCTCGCGGACGAAGGCGCGGTGGCCCTCCGGGATCATCGCCTCGACCTGCTCGACGGTGACGCCCTCGACCTTCTTGGCGGGCATCACCACGTCGACGCCGTAGGGCAGACCGCCGCACTGGGCGTCCATCCAGTCGAGGTCCTTGGCCAGCGTCTCGGCCTCGCCGTACCGGACCGCACCGAGCACGCCGAGACCACCGGCCCGCGTGATCGCGGCGGCCACGGCGGGGAACGGCGTGAAGCCGAACACGGCGTGCTCGATGCCGAGTTGTTCGCTGAGTCGGGTCCTCATCGGCGGCTCTCCATCGCATCCGGCGTCACCCTGGTGGAGGCAGCATGGCGCACGGCGTCGGAGAGCGGAAGAGATTTTCTGACGCTGCGTCAGATCGGCGTCAGATCGGCGCCGGATCCGCGTCGGATCCGCGTCGGATTTGTTCGGCAGCAGCAGCACCCTCGCCAGGACGTGGTCAGCGCCGCCAGCGCCGCGTCAACGCGGCCACCGCCGGGGGCTCGGGCACGACGCGGACCAGCGAGACCGGGACCGGGCCGATCCCCCGCGCCCAGTCGGGGAGCGCGCCGCGCGCTCCCGGTGCGGCCTCGGCCGCCGCGTCCAGGCGGGCCAACACCGCGTGGGCGTCGGCGGGACGGTCCGCGGGGTCCTTAGCGAGCAGGTCGAGGACCAGGCGCTCCAGCGCGTCGGGGATCTCCGGCCGCTCCGCGCGCGGCGGCGGCACCGGGCTGTCGCGGTGGTCCAGCAGGATGACCAGCGGATCACCCGTGTGGAACGGCGGGTGACCGAGCAGCAGTTCGTACAGCAGGCAGCCGAACGAGTAGAGGTCGCTGCGCTCGTCGACGGCGGTGCCCTCGATCTGCTCGGGCGACATGTAGAACGGCGTGCCGATGGCGAAGGAGCTGCCGCCCATGCGAGCGGTGAAGCCCAGGTCGGTACCGAGCCGGGCGATGCCGAAGTCACAGATCTTGACGGTGCCGTCGACCGTGCGGATCAGGTTGGCGGGTTTGAGGTCGCGGTGGATCACACCGCGTTCGTGGGTGTAGGCGAGCGCGGTGGCTATCTGACGGCCGATCCCGATCGCCTCGACGGGCCGCAGCCGGCGTCCCCGGGCGGCGTTCAACAGCGCGCCGAGGTCCTCGCCGTGGAGCAACTCCATGACGAGGAAGAGGATGCCGGACCACTCGCCGGAATCGTGCACCACGGTGATCCCGGGGTGCTGCAACTGCGCCGCCAGGCGCGCCTCGCGCCGGAAACGCTCCTTGACCAGCTCGTCCGACGCTCCCCCGCGCCGTCCGGCCGTCTCGGGCATCAGGCACTTCACGGCGACCTGCCGCCCGAGGAACTCGTCCTCCGCCTTCCAGACCTCCCCCATTCCCCCTCGGCCGATCCGCCGCAGCAGTCGGTACCGTCCCTGGACCAGCGTGTTCTCGTCCACCCGAACAGTATGCGGGGCGACCCTCGTGCGCCCGCAGCCGCCCGCCTGAAAGATCGGCCGAAAGGTCGGCGGAAGGTCGGTGGAAAGGTCGGTGGAAAGGTCGGTGGAAAGGTCGGTGGAACACGCCGAAACGTGTCTGCAACACTGCTCTCAAGATCCGGACGGAAGTTGGCCCGGCGTCTCCTCCGCGTGCTAGCTTCCGGCCATGCAGCAGCGACGAATCGCCTTGACCACGCGGGGTCACATCGACCTCCTGCGGGTCTGTTCCGCTGCCTGTCGCGCCTGCTGAGCACCGCACGCGACCTCAGGTCGCCGGTTGAGCGCCGGCCGCGCCGACTCTGACTCCTGATCACTTCATCCGCACCGCAGGGGCCTTGTGCCGCCCCCGCGCTGTGCGGCGTCCATTCATGTCTGCCTGCCCACAGGACGAGGTTTCCCATGCCCAAGAACCGTCGGAATGCAAGCATCCTGACTGCCGCCGTCGCAGCAGTCGTCGCCGCCCTCCTGCCCGCCTCCGCCTCCGCCTCCACCGGCGCAGCCGGACACGCG
Source organism: Streptacidiphilus sp. BW17 (assembly GCF_041262485.1). Classification (NCBI taxonomy): domain Bacteria; kingdom Bacillati; phylum Actinomycetota; class Actinomycetes; order Kitasatosporales; family Streptomycetaceae; genus Streptacidiphilus; species Streptacidiphilus sp. BW17. The sequence goes on from NZ_JBGCCR010000010.1 coordinate 92,763, forward strand.
CTGCCCCTCCCTCCCCTCAAGGTGCTGACCGACAAGCCCGGTACGGGGGGCGGAGATCTCTTCGTCGCGCCCTCGTCCGCCAACTCCGCCTACGCGAGCGGCGTGGAGATCCTCAGCCCCGACGGCCGCAAGGTCGTCTGGTCCCACACCGTGCCGACCGGCCAGGAGGCGGCGGACTTCCGCAAGCAGACCTACCAGGGGCGCCCGGTGCTCACCTGGTGGCAGGGCACCGGGCTCGGCGGGCTCACCCAGGGCGTCGACTACGTCTACAACGACCGCTACCAGAAGGTCGCCGAGGTCCGGGCCGGTAACGGCTACTCCACCGACGGACACGAGTTCCAGATCACCCCGCGCGGCACCGCGCTGATCCTCGCCTACAAGGAAGCCACCGCCGACCTGCGCGCGATCGGCGGCCCGGCGGACCAGAAGGTGCTCGACGGGGTGGTCCAGGAGATCGACATCCGCTCCGGCAAGGTCCTCTTCCAGTGGGACGCCGCCGACCACGTCCCCTACGCGCAGAGCGAGCAGCCGCTGCCCGCCTCGGCCGCCACGCCCTGGGACTGGTTCCACGTCAACGCGGTCAAGGAGGACACCGACGGCAGCCTGCTCGTCGACGCACGCAACACCTGGACCACGTACGACGTCTCCCGCACCTCCGGCGCGGTCCGCTGGCAGCTCGGCGGCAAGGACAGCTCGTTCACCCTGACCGCCGCCCACGGCCAGCGCCTGAACACGGCCCGGACGCTGTTCGCATGGCAGCACGACCCGGAGCCGCTCGGGCACGGGCTGTACACCTTCTTCGACAACGAGTCGGCGGGCGTCGCCAACACCGGCACCGGCGCGGTCTCCGAGCTCCCCTACAGCCGCGTGGACACCGTCCGGCTGGACCTGCGCACGCACACCGCCACGCTCGTCCGCTCGGTGGCGCAGCCGTCCGGGCTGAGCGCCTCGTCGCAGGGGAACGCGCAGACGCTGCGCAACGGGGATCTGACCGTCGGCTGGGGGTCGCTGCCGTACGTGTCGGAGTTCGGCCCGAGCGGCAAGCTGCTCTTCAACGCCGAGTTCCCGGCGGGGGTGAACACCTACCGCGCCTACCGCTTCGCCTGGGCGTGAGCCACCCGCCTGCCGAAGTGAAGCCTGGCGATGCGGATGCGGGAGCGCGGCGGGGAGGTGTGTAGTGGAAGACGACGCACCGTCGACGCGCAAGGAAGGCGGCCGGATGAAAGCGCTCCAGTACCGCAGCATCGGCGCAGCACCGGAGGTCGTGACCGTCCCGGATCCGGAACCGGGTCCGGGGCAGGTGCTGTTGCAGGTGACGGCAGCCGGGGTGTGCCACTCCGACATCGCCGTGATGAGCTGGCCCGCCGAGGCGCTTCCCTTCCCGCTGCCGCTCACGCTCGGCCACGAGGGCACGGGGACCGTCGCCGCGCTGGGCGAGGGCGTCGGCGGCGTGTCGGTCGGCGACTCCGTGGCCGTCTACGGTCCGTGGGGCTGCGGCATCTGCGTGAAGTGCGCCGAGGGCAAGGAGAACTACTGCCTGCGCGCGGCCGAGCTCGGCATCCGGCCGCCGGGACTGGGCGCGCCCGGCGCCATCGCCGAGTACCTGCTGGTCGACAGCGCCCGTCACCTGGTCCCGCTGGGCGATCTGGATCCGGTGAAAACCGTCCCGCTGACGGACGCCGGCCTCACGCCGTATCACGCGATCAAGGAGTCGCTGCCCAAGCTCGTCCCCGGCAGTACGGCCGTGGTCATCGGCACCGGCGGGCTCGGGCACGTGGCGATCCAGCTGTTGCGGGCGATGACGGCCGCGCACGTGGTGGCGCTGGACGTGAGCGACGAGAAGCTGGCCCTGGCCCGACAGGTCGGCGCGCACGAGACGGTGCTCAGCGACGAGCGCGCGGCCGACGCGGTGCGCGCGCTGACCGGCGGCGTCGGCGCGGAGGCGGTCTTCGACTTCGTCGGCGCGCCCCCGACGGTCAAGACCGCCGGGGCGATGGTCGGCGTCGAGGGCGACGTCACCATCGTCGGCATCGGCGGCGGCGCCCTGCCGGTCGGCTTCGGTGTCCTCCCCTACGACGCGGCGGTCCGCGCGCCGTACTGGGGGTCGCGCTCCGAGCTGATCGAGGTCCTCGACCTGGCCCGCGCGGGCGCGGTGGACGTCCATGTGGAGACCTACGGCATGGACGAGGCGCCGCTGGCCTACGAGCGCCTGCACGAAGGCAGGATCACCGGCCGCGCGGTCATCCTGCCGAACGGCTGATCGCTCGCATCCCGCGGTGGGCGCCGCTCGTCCGGTGCCCATCGCGGTATGGCGTCCAGATATGAGTCATTGACGGAAATGCTCCTGACTGAGAGGCTTCCAGACGTGAGCCAGTCCGAGGTTCTCTCCGCACGCCTGCACGTCGATCTGCGACGACAGGCCAGTGCCATCTGTGCCGCCGGCCGCTGATTCCGCCGCGCCCGGCTCTTCCGGACTGCCGCTCCGCCCCTCCGCTCTCCCGGTCCGACGTCCCGACGCCTCCGCGTTCTGACGTCTCCACGTCCTGACGTCGGCATGTCCTGACGTCCTGAGGACGTACACGGAGCGCTTTCCCGGCGCTCTGCCCTGACCTTCCCGCCCCGGGTCCGCCTGCCCTGACGGTCGCAGCGTCGCTCCGTCCGCAGCCGGGCTCCGGCCTGCTCCGGAGACCATCCATGTCCGCTCTGCTCGTCCTGTCCGGCAGCCCCTCCGCCTCCTCCCGCACCGCGCTCGTCGGTGAACGTCTGGCGCAACAGCTCTCCCTGACCGGCTTCGACGTCCACCATCTCGACCTGCGCTCCCTGCCGCCGGACGCACTGCTCGCGGGCGAGACGGACCATCCCGAACTGCGCCGCGCCCTCGCCGAAGTGGAGCGCGCCGACGGGGTCGTGGTGGCCACACCGGTCTACAAGTCCGCCTACACCGGCCTGTTGAAGGCCTTCCTCGACCTGCTGCCGCAGGACGGACTGGCCGGCAAGACCGTTCTCCCGCTGGCGACCGGCGGCACCGTCGCCCATGTGCTCAGCATCGACTACGCGCTCCGACCGGTACTGGCCGCGCTGACGGCACGTCATGTCGTGGCCGGTTGCTTCCTCCTGGACCGGTCGATCGACACCTCCCAGCCCCACGGCACGCTGCTGGAACCCGAGTCGGAGCAGCGGTTGCGGCGCGCCGTCGACGAGTTCATCGGCGCCCTCCCCTCCGGTCCGGCGTTGCGCGCCGCCTGACGTCCCCTCAATCTCCCTTGCCTCACCTCCTGAAAGGCAGTTCTGTGACCTCCGGACAGTCCCATCCGCGACCGCGCCTGCATCTGGCCGTAGCCCTCGCCGACGCGGGCGCGCACCCCGCCGCCTGGCGAGAGCCCGGCGCCCGCCCCACCGAGCTCTTCACCGCCCGCTACTGGGCCGACCAGGTCGCCGAGGCCGAGCGCGGTCTGCTCGACCTGGTGACCTTCGAAGACGGCCTGGGTCTGCAGTCCTCGCTGCCGGACCGGCCCGACGACCGGACGGACCGGGTACGCGGGCGACTCGACGCCGGGCTGCTCGCCGCCCGCGTCGCACCGCTGACCCGGCGGATCGGCCTGGTGCCGACCGCCGTCGCCACCCACACCGAACCGTTCCACCTCTCCAAGGCCGTCGCCACGCTGGACCACATCAGCGCGGGTCGCGCCGGTCTCCAGGTCACCGTGTCGCCGCGCCCGGACGTCGCCGACCACTTCGGGCGACGCAGCCTCAGTGATTCCCCGCCGAACTCCGTGCTGCTGGACGAGGCGGCCGACTACGTCGAGGCGGTGCGGCGCCTCTGGGACAGCTGGGAGGACGACGCGGAGATCCGCGACGCCGCCACCGGCCGCTTCGTGGACCGCGAGAAGCTGCACTACATCGACTTCGAGAGCCCGCACTTCAGCGTCCGCGGCCCGTCGATCACGCCACGGCCTCCGCAGGGACAGCCCCTGGTCGCCGTCCCCGCACCCGGCCCGGAGGGCTGGACACTGGCGGGCCGCGCCGCCGACCTCGCCTTCGTCGCCCCGCGCAGCGACGCGGAGGCGGCAACTGCCGTGGCAGGCGTGCGGGACGCGCAGCAGCAGGCCGGACGGGGTGGCGAACCACTGCACGTGCTGGCGGATCTGACGGTCTTTCTGGACGACTCGCACGCCGCCGCCGTCGAGCGCCTCGCACGGCTGGACGAGACGGCCGGCGTCCCCGGCGTCGACGCCGAGGGACCCGGCAGTCCCAGCAGTCCCAGCAGTCCCGGCGGTCCCGGCGGTCCCGGCGCGGTCGAGGTCTTCGCCGGGACCCCAGCGGACCTCGCCGACCTGCTGCTCGCCTGGCAGCACGCCGGGCTGAGCGGCTTCCGTCTCCACCCGGGCGTCCTGGCCCACGACCTGCCGGCGATCGTCGACGGACTGGTGCCCGAGCTCCAGCGTCGCGGGGTGTACCGCCACGCCTACGAGGACGGCTCGCTGCGCGCCCGGTTCGGGCTGGTCCGGCCCGCCAACCGCTATGCCCTGTCGGGGTCGTGAGTGGTTCGCTCCGCGTAGTCGACCGACCGAGGATCCTTGACACCACAGACGTGAGGAACCGTCACCCCATGAGCAAGCCACTCAAGCAGGTCCATCTCGCCGCGCACTTCCCGGGCGTCAACAACACCACCGTGTGGAGCGACCCCGGCGCCGGCAGCCAGATCGCGTTCGAGTCCTTCGTCCACTTCGCCCAGACCGCCGAGCGCGCCCGGTTCGACTTCCTCTTCCTCGCCGAGGGGCTGCGCCTGCGCGAGCAGCACGGGAAGATCTACGACCTGGACGTGGTCGGCCGTCCCGACACCTTCACCGTGCTGGCCGCCCTCGCCGCCGTCACCGAGCGGCTCGGGCTGACCGGCACCATCAACTCGACCTTCAACGAGCCCTACGAGGTGGCCCGTCAGTTCGCCACCCTGGACCACCTCTCCGACGGCCGTGCCGCCTGGAACGTGGTCACCTCGTGGGACGCGTTCACCGGCGAGAACTTCCGGCGCGGCGGATTCCTCGCCCAGTCCGACCGCTACGCGCGGGCCCGCGCCTTCCTGCACACCGCGCAGGAGCTCTTCGACTCCTGGGACTCCGACGCCGTCGCTGCCGACCCCGCGACCGGGCGGTTCCTGCACGACGCGCGCGCGGGCGCGTTCGAGCACCGCGACGCGCACTTCGACATCCACGGACGGTTCAACGTACCGCGCAGCCCGCAGGGGCGGCCGGTGGTCTTCCAGGCCGGGGACTCCGAGGAGGGCCGCGAGTTCGCCGCGGCGGACGCCGACGCCATCTTCAGCCGCCACGGCACGCTGGAGGAGGGCCGCGCCTTCTACGCGGACGTCAAGGGCCGACTCGCCCGCTACGGGCGCTCCCGCGACGAGTTGCTGATCCTCCCCGCTGCCACGTTCGTGCTGGGCGCGACGGACGCGGAGGCGCGCGAGCGGGCCAGGGAGGTCCGGCGCCAGCAGGTCAGCGGACAGACCGCGCTGCGGTTCCTGGAGCAGGTATGGAACCGCGACCTGTCCGGTTACGACCCGGACGGCCCGCTGCCCGAGATCGACCCGAAGGTCGGCGAGCACACGGTCGCCCAGGGCCGGGCCAGCGTCCGGATGTTCCGCGATCCGGTGGCCACCGCGCAGGAGTGGCGGGAGCGGGCGGCGGCGCGGCAGTGGTCGATCCGCGAGTTCGTCATCGAGACCACCGGACGGCAGAGCTTCGTCGGCTCACCTGCCTCCGTGGCCGACCAGATCAACGAGCTGGTGCAGGCCGATGCGAGCGACGGCTTCATCCTCGTTCCGCACCTGGTCCCCGGCGGCCTGGACGAGTTCGCCGACACCGTGGTGCCGCTGCTGCAGGAGCGCGGGGTGCACCGCGCGGAGTACGAGGGCACGACGCTCCGCGACCACCTCGGGCTCGACCTCCCGGGCCAGGGCGGCGCGGAGCGGCGGCGGGTCGCCTCCTGAAGTCCCGGAGTACGAAGCAGGCCGGAGTACGAAGCCCGGCCGGCGTACGAAGAAAGGGGCGCGGTGCCTGGCACCGCGCCCCTTCCGTACGCCCTCAGGCCGTTACGAGTTGCTCAGCGGCAGCCCCGGCGGGTTGATCCCGGACGACGGGAGAGCCTCGCTGGTCAGGCCCCAGCGGGCCAGGATCTTGCCGTACGTGCCGTCCGCGATCAGTTGGTCGATCGCGTCGGCCAGCGGCTTGACCAGCCCGCTGTTCTTCTTGGTCGTCGCGCCGATGAGGCCCTGCAACGCCTCTCCCGCACCCGAGAGGACGCCGACGATCTCGGTCTGCCCCGACACCGCCGCGTGGTACTGCGCGGTCGGGTTGGGACCGAGGTAGGCGTCGATCCGGCCGGACTGCAGGGCCAGGTAGGTGTCGGAGTCGGTGCTGTAGTACTTCACCGTGACCGGCTTGAGGCCGGCCGCCGCGTCCTGGTGGCTCCAGTCCAGCAGGATCTTCTCCTGCGTCGTGCCCGAGCTCACCGCGATGGTCCGTCCGGCGACGTCCTTGGGACCGTTGATCCGCCAGGTGGTGCCCTTGCGGGCCTCGAAGGCGATGTTGTCCTTGCGGTAGGTGGCGAAGTCGTACTTCTGCTTGCGCAGTTCGGTGTCGGTGATGTTGGAGAAGCCGACGTCGTACTTGCCGCTGTCCAGGCCGACGAAGATCTGCGCCCAGTCCACCGGGTGGAACTGCACCTTGAGCCCGAGGACGTCCGCGACGGCGGAGGCGAGGTCGGGTTCGACGCCGATGACGGTCCGGTTGTCGGTGGCGAAGAAGCTGAGCGGCGCCGCTCCCTGGGCGGAGTCGACGACGTCGAGCGTCCCTCTGTTCCGGATCGCGGCCGGGACCTCGGCCGCGATCCTCGGGTCCTCGGGTGCCGTATAACGATGCTGATCGGGCGTCAGATTGAAGCTGACACCGTTCGCCTCGGTTACGGACTGCGGGCCGGCGCCCCCCGCGCTCGTCCCCGACGCACTGCACGCGGTGAGGGTGAGCGCGCTGGCGAGGACGGTGGCGGCGGCAGCGGTACGGAAGGGACGCATGGTGATCGTGCTTTCTACGAGAGGGGGATTCGGGGGGTAAGACTCAGAGCACCTTGGACAGGAACGCCTGGGTGCGTGGGTGTTGCGGATCGTCGAGGACCTCGGCGGGCGGGCCCTGTTCGACGATCTGACCGTCGTCCATGAACACGACGCTGTCGGCCACCTCGCGGGCGAAGCCGATCTCGTGGGTGACGACGATCATCGTGGTGCCGCTGCGGGCCAGGTCCTTGACGACGTCGAGCACCTCGCCGACCAACTCCGGGTCGAGCGCGGAGGTGGGCTCGTCGAAGAGCAGCACCTTCGGCTCCAGCGCCAACGCGCGGGCGATGGCGACCCGCTGCTGCTGACCACCCGAGAGCCGACGCGGGTAGGCGTCCGCCTTGTCCTGCAGCCCGACGCGTTCCAGCAGCGTCAGCGCCAGCTCGCGGGCCTGGTCGCGGGACCGGCCGAGCACGGCGACGGGCGCCTCGACCAGGTTCTCCACGACCGTCAGGTGCGGGAAGAGGTTGAACTGCTGGAACACGAAGCCGATCCGGGCCCGCTGGCGCAGCACGTCGCGCTCCCGCAGCTCGTGCAGACGGTCGCCGACCTGCCGGTAGCCGATCAGCTCGTCGTCGATGCGGACGTAGCCGGCGTCGACCTTCTCCAGATGGTTGATGCTGCGCAGCAGTGTCGACTTGCCCGAACCGGACGGCCCGAGCACGACGGTGACCTCACCGGCCCGGACCTGGAGGTCGACGCCGCGCAGCACCTCGTGGCCGCCGAACGACTTGCGCAGGCCGCGGACGTCCACGACTACGGGCGGAGTCGCGGCACTGGCTTCCGTCGTGCCGACTTCTGTCGTGGTGGTGGTGGTGGTCATCGCAGGCTCCCTTCGGCCGCGCGGGCGCGCAGGTCGTCGAACGCGGCGCGCAGCCGCCGCAGCAGGTGGACGGGTCGTTGCCGGGTGGGTCCGCCGTCGCGTCCGGCCCCGCGGGCGAAGCGCCGCTCGACGGCGTACTGGAAGACCGAGAGCACGGTCGTCAACGCGACGTACCAGGCGGTGGCCACCAGCAGCATGGGGACGACGCGTGAGGTGCGTCCGTAGATCACCTGGACCGTGTAGAAGAGCTCCATGATCGCCATCACCGAGACGATCGAGGTGTTCTTGAACAGCGCGATCAGCTGGTTCGCGGCGGCGGGGGCGATGGTGCGCATCGCCTGCGGCATGACGATCCGGCGCAGTTGGCGTCTGCGTGGCAGGCCGAGCGCGGCGGCGGCCTCCAACTGACCGGCGTCCACGGAGAGGACACCCGCCCGGACGATCTCCGCCGCGAAGGCCGCCTCGTTCACGGCGAGTGCCAGTACGGCCGCGCCCATCGCGTTGACGAGACTGTTGGTGGCGATGGAGAAGAAGCCCGGCCCGAACGGCACGCCGATCTGGATGCGCTGGTAGAGGTAGGAGAGGTTGAACCAGAAGAGCACCTGGACCAGCAGCGGCACCGACCGGACCAACCACACGTAGCCGTAGGCGACCACGCGCAGCAGCGGGCTGCGGGACAGCCGCATCAGCGCCAGCACCAGGCCGAGGGCGAATCCGGCCAGCGCGGACAGCACGGTCAACTGGACGGTGAGCCAGACGCCTTGGAGCACGCTCGGATCGAAGAGGTAGGCCCGGAAGGTCGGCCAGTCCAGGCCCGGATTGGTGACCAACGCGTGCGCCAACTGCGCCAGCAGCACCAGCGCCACGGCGACCCCGACCCAACGGCCGGGGTGACGCAGCGGCACGGTCCGCGGCTGCTGAGCCTTGCGGGCCGGGGCGACGACCGCCGTCGGCGGCGATGCGGTGATGTCGGAGGTGGTGATGCTCATGGGAACTCCGTGAGGGGGTGAAGGGTGTGGAGACTCAGCCGGCCGACTCGGGCGGGTTGATCTGCGAGGTGGTGATCGCGGAGTCGGTCGTGCCCCAGGCGGCGAGGATCTTCCGGTAGGTCCCGTCCGCGATCAGCTGCTGGACGGCGGCCTGAAAGGCACGGGTCAGCGGCGAGCCCTTGGGGAAGACGAAACCGACGTCGAGGCGGTGGAAGGGGCCGAGGTAGTGCACGGCACCGCCGGTCTGCTTCTCCTGGTAGCGCAGGCCGTTGATGGTCGACATCAGCACGTCGAACCGGCCTTGCTGCAGGCCGAGTTGCAGCGCCCCGCTGTCGGAGTAGACCTGCACCCGGTAGGCGGGCAGCCCCGCGTCCGTGCAGACGTGGGCGTTCTGCTCCAGCGTCGCCTCGAAGGTCGTTCCGGCTCCCGCGCCGACGGTCAGTCCGCACAGTTGGCGCAGCGAGCCGATCTGCTTGATCGGGCTGCCGGCGCGGACCGCGAAGCCCTGGCCGTCGTCGATGTAGGTGACGAAGTCGACCGTCTTCAAACGCTCGGTCGTCACACCGAAGTTGCCCACGCCCAGTTGGTACTTGCCCGAGCTGAGCCCCGGGAGGATCGTCTCGAAGGCCGCGATCTGCCGGTTCACCCGCAGGCCCAGCACCGCCGCGACCGCGTCGGTGATGTCGATGTCCTGCCCGACCGGGCTGCTGCTCGCGCCGTCGGGGTAGGAGGCGCTCGGCGGGCCGCCGACCGCGGTCGCCACGGTGATCTCGCCCGAGGCACGGACGGCAGCGGGCAGCAGCGCGGCGGCGGCGTCCACCTTCCGCACGGAGGAGACCACGTTGCCGCTCGGGCCGGCCGCAGCCACCGAGTTGGCGACGTCGGACGTGTCGGACGCGCACGCGCTCAACGCGATCAGAGCAACGAGGCTGAGCAGCACAGCGGGCACGCGCAGCGCCGATCGGTCAACGCGCATCGGACCGTCCCTCCTCCGCGATCGCCGCCGCTTCAAGTGACTTGCGGAACGGCAACGGCCCGATCGACTCCGGGTCCGCATGCAGGTCGAAGAGCGGCGTGTAGCCGGTCGCCAGGTACAGGGCCCTGGCCTCCGGCTGACGTGGGCCGGTGGTCAGGTAGACGTCCCGGTAGCCGCGCGCCAACGCCTCCTGCTCCAGCGCACTGACGATGCGTCGGGCCAGACCCCGGCGGCGGTGACGCGAGTGGGTCCAGATCCGCTTGAGCTCGGCGGTCTGCGGTTCGTCCTCGCGATAGCGCCGGAAGGCGCCACCGGCGACGGGCTCGCCCCGCTCCAGGAGGAGCAGCAGCGCGCCGTTCGGCGGAGCGAACTCCGTTGCCGGATAACGCTCCAGCTCGGACCGGCCGACGTCGCGGTGCTCGGGATACCGGGTGCGGTACTCGTCCGCGAGTTCGCGCAGCAGGGGTTCGGCGAGCGGGTCGTCCATCCGGACGGCACGCAACTCGAACTCGGGAGCTTCGGTGGCTGGTTGAGCGGGTGGCTCAGCGGGTGGCTGAAAGCGTGGCTCAACGAAGGTTCCAGGCAAGGCGCGGCCTTTCCGCGGGCATGGGTGACGCCGTGGCCGACCAGCCGCGCACCAGGAAGGCGGGCAGGGTCAGGCCACGGAACAGGGGAGGCAGGCGACAGCAGCGGATGCGCGGCAGCGGCAACGCGTGAAGGAGTCCGGCCCACGGCACGGGGGCGCGAAGGAGGGAAGGGCCGAACGAGCGGCCCGCTACCGAGTCAGCAGGAAGGGGTCAGCGACAACACGCGGCGGACCACACTCGACCGAAGTCGATGTGGCCTCGAATGACCAGAGGCTGCTCGGTACTCACATCGCACAGTTGAGCAGCGGTCATACGTCCGCGTCAACCACCGTCCCGCCCGTCGGACGCGTCCATGCAGGTCTCGGCAGGTGTCGGCGACGGCGAGACCACGGCGGCGTCGGCGGGCACCACGACACCGGGCGGCCTTGACGCGACGCCGACCGGCCGACGTAGTCTTGCGGGAACGCCGTGTTGAGGGATGCGGCGGAGGCGACAGCGATCACGCCGCCGGGGCTCTTCCTGGCCCGGCGCGCCCACCCGGCCTTCGTGCCGCGACGCCGCTGTCCGCGTTCTCCTTCGGAGGCTCCCTCCCGTGACCGTCGCATCCGACGTTCCCCCGCTGCGCCTGCCAGCGGCCGAAACCACTGCCTCAACCACCGCCGAGTCGACTGCCGAAACCGCAGACGCCGGTCCACACCTCCCGACCCGGATCCGCCCCCGGCGACACCCCGGTCGCTGGGCGACCGCCGTGCTGGCCCTGTTCCTGCTCGCCGTCGCGCTTCACTCCGTGCTCTCCAACCACGCCTTCCAATGGGGCGTCGTCGCCCGGTACTTCACCAGCGCCGGGGTGCTGGACGGGCTCGTGCTCACGCTGTGGCTGACGGCTGTCGTCACCGGCCTCGGCTTCGCCCTGGGCGCGGGGATCGCCGCGCTGCGGATCTCCGCCAACCCGGTGCTGCGCAGCCTGGCCTGGGGCTATCTCTGGGTCTTCCGGGCCACACCGGTCCTGGTCCAACTGCTGCTCTGGTACAACATCGGCCTGCTCTACCCGACGCTGAGCATCGGCGTACCGTTCGGCCCGACGCTGGCCTCGGTGAGCACGGTCAACCTGCTGGGCGGGACCGCCACCGCTGTCATCGGCCTGACCCTGCACGAGGCTGCCTACGCGGCGGAGGTGGTGCGCGGCGGCCTGCTCGCCGTCGACGCCGGCCAGCACGAGGCCGCCGCCGCGCTCGGCCTCGGCCGGCTGCGCACGCTACTCCGGATCGTGCTGCCCCAGGCCATGCGCAGCATCGTCCCGGCTGCGGGCAACATGCTGATCGGCACGCTCAAGAGCACCTCGATCGTCAGCGTGCTGGCCGTGGTCGACCTGCTGTACTCGGTGCAGATCGTCTACAACCGCACCTACCAGGTGATCCCGCTGCTGCTGGTGGCCGCCCTCTGGTACCTGGTCGTCACCAGCGTGCTGACGGTCGGTCAGTTCTTCATGGAGCGCCGCGTCGGACGGAGCAACCGATGAGGCAGGCCAGTGTCGCCGTCGTCGGCGTCGGACCGCGCGCCACCGGGCTGTTGGACCGGATCCTCGCCAACGCTCCTCAACTGCTGTCGGCAGAACTTAACCTGACGATCCATCTGATCGACCCCCATCCGCCCGGCCCCGGCCGGGTGTGGCGAGACGACCAATCCCCGTTGCTGCGGATGAACTCCATGGCCGAGGACGTCACCATGTTCACCGACTCCGCGACCGTCATGGACGGGCCCGTCCTCCCCGGCCCCTCGCTCGCCGAGTGGGCCGCCGGGCCGGACGTCGACACCGTGGCGGACCCGGCGGTCCGGGCCGAGCTGGAGCAACTGGCGCCCACCGACTTCCCCACCCGACGCGCCCAGAGCGCCTACCTCGACTGGGTGTTCCGGCGGACCACGGCCGCGCTGGCCCCCTTCGCCCGGGTCCACGTCCACCGCGAGGCCGCCGTCGGTCTGCACGGAGGCCCGGACGAACCGCAGCAGGTCGTCCTCGCGTCCGGGCGCACCGTCACCGCGGACCTGGTCGTGCTGACGCTGGGACACCTGGACGCACATCCCGAGCCCGACGAGGAGCGCTTGGCGCACTTCGCGGCCCGACATGGCCTGCGCTACCTGCCACCCGCCTACTCCGCCGACCTCGGATCGGAGTTGGACGCGATCGCAGCGGGCGAGGACGTCGTCCTGCGGGGTCTCGGCCTGGCGGCGGTCGATCTGGTCGTGCTGCTCACCGAGGGGCGCGGCGGACGCTACCTCCCCCGGCCCGACGGCTCGCTCGTCTACCTGCCGTCAGGCCGCGAGCCCGTGCTGCACGCCGGTTCGCGGCGCGGCGTGCCGTACCACGCCAAGACCGGCTACCGCCTCCAGGGCCCGCCGCCTCCGCTACCGCGTTTCCTCGGGCCCGATGCGGTGGACCTACTGCTGGTCGGGGACGGCCCGCTCGACTTCCGCGCCGACGTCTGGCCGTCGGTGGCCAAGGAGATCGCGTACGGCCACTACCACGAGCTGTTCCACGGCCATCCGGAGCGCGCCCGGATGCCGTGGGAGGAGTTCCTCGCCGCCTTCGCCCCGCTGCCCTGGTACGACCCGGCCACGGCCGCGCTGGTGGCCCGCGCCGTGCCCGACCCGGACGACCGGATCGACTTCGAGGCGCTGGACCGCCCGCTCGCCGGGGCGTCCTTCGCCTCTCCCGCCGCCCTGCGGGAGGCACTGCAGCGCCATGTCCGCGGCGACGTGGCGCGCCGGAGCAGCCGCGCCCACAGCGCCGATCTCGGCGCGTTCTACGCGCTGCTCTCCGTCTACGGCCAGCTCCCACGCGTCGCCGCGAGCGGTCGGTTGGACGCGACCTCGCTGGCCCGGGACCTGGACGGCTGGTGGCACGGCTTCTTCAGCTTCCTGGCCAGCGGTCCGCCCGGCCACCGGCTCCGGGAGCTGCTGGCGCTGTCGGACGCGGGCCTGCTGCACTTCCTCGGCCCCGATCTGCGCGTCGAGGCGGACCAGGCAACCGGCCGCTTCCTCGCCCACAGCCCCGCCCTTGCGGGAGTGGTGACGACCGCGACCACGCTCGTCGAGGCGCGGCTCCCGCGTGCCACGCTGCGGCGCACCGACTCCCCGCTCCTGCGCGACCTGTTCGCACGCGGCGAGGCGACCGAAGAGCTGCGTTCGGGACTGATGCTGACGGACCCTCAGAACGGCGCGATCGTCGACGCCACCGGCCGACCGCATCCGCGCCGGATCGCGCTCGGCGCGCACACCAGCGCCCGGGCGGTCGCGGCGTTCGCCCGTCCACGCAGCAATTCGCCGGCGTTCCGCCAGAACGACGCGGCTGCGCGAGCGCTGTTCGGCGCGGTCGCGCGGCTGGCCCAGGCACGGGCTCAGGTCGCGTCGTTCTGACGGGAGGCCGCACCGCTCACCCTCGAAAGCGGTGCGGCCTCGAGCGGCGTGGCTCCACGGGTCAGGAGGCGTGGAGCCACGCCGCGGTTTCCGGGGGCAACTGCCCGTCCGGCAGCGGGCCGCTGGCGAGCAGGACCGCGCGGTGCGGCGGGAGCGGCGCGGGGGCCTTGCCCAGGTTGGCCACGCAGGTGAAACCGGTGCCGTTGCGGGTGAAGGCCAGCACGGCGGGGTCGCCGGGAAGCCAGGTCATCGTGCCGTCCCCGAGCGCGGGATGGGTGCGGCGCAGGTGCAGGGCCTTGCGGTACAGCTGGAGCATCGAGTCCGGGTCGTCCGCCTGGCTGCCCGCCGTGCGCGGCGCCCAGTCCGGCGGCTGGGGCAGCCAGGTGGCCGCCGAGCCGGGTCCGGAAAAGCCGAACGGGGGCTCGGAGCCGCTCCACGGCAGCGGCACCCGGCAGCCGTCGCGGCCCGGATCGGCGCCCGCGGTGCGGTGGTACATCGGATCCTCGATCACCTCCGCCGGGAGGTCCTCGACCTCGGGCAGGCCCAACTCCTCGCCCTGGTAGAGGTAGACCGAGCCGGGCAGCGCCAGGCTCAGCAGGGCGGCGGCGCGGGCCCGGCGGGTGCCGAGCTCCAGGTCCGTCGGGATGCCGTGGGCCTTGGTGGCGAAGTCGAACCCGGTGTCGGCCCGGCCGTAGCGGGTGACGGTACGGGTGATGTCGTGGTTGGCGAGCACCCAGGTGGCCGGGGCCCCGACCGGCGTGTGCACGGTGAGCGTGGTCGTGATCGTCTCGCGCAGCCGGTCGGCGTCCCAGGGACAGCTCAGGAAGCCGAAGTTGAAGGCGGTGTGCAGTTCGTCGGGGCGCAGGTAGCGGGCGAACCGGTCGGGGTCGGGAAGCCAGACCTCGCCGATCAGAGCACGCGGCGGGCTGTAGGTGTCGGCGAGCTTGCGCCAGCTGCGGTAGATGTCGTGGATCTCGTCGCGGTCGACGTAGGGGCGTTCGTCGGTGCCTTCGACCACGTCGGGCAGCTGCGGGTCCTTGACCACCTCCGCGGCGGAGTCGATGCGGACCCCGGCCGCGCCGCGGTCGAACCAGAAACGCAGCACCTCCTCGTGCTCACGGCGCACCTCCGGGTGCTGCCAGTTCAGGTCGGGCTGCTGGGAGGCGAAGCGGTGCAGGTACCACTGACCGTCAGGGACGCGGGTCCAGGCGCTGCCGCCGAACTGCGAGGGCCAGTTGTTGGGCGGCAACTCACCGTTCGCTCCGCGTCCTTCGCGGAACCAGAAGCGGTCCCGCTGCGGCGAGCCCGGCCCTGCGGCCAGCGCGTGCTGGAACCAGAGGTGCTCCTCGGAGACGTGGTTGGGGACGATGTCGACGATGGTCCGGATCCCCAGTTCGAGCGCGTCGGCGATGAGCCGCTCGGCGTCGGCGAGGGTTCCGAAGGCGGGGTGGATGCGGCGGTAGTCGGCGACGTCGTAGCCGCCGTCCGCCATCGGCGAGGCGTACCAGGGGTTGAACCAGAGCGCGTCGACGCCGAGCCGGGCCAGGTAGGGCAGCCGGGAGCGGACTCCCGCCAGGTCGCCGACGCCGTCTCCGTCCGCGTCGGCGAAGCTGCGCACGTAGACCTGGTAGATCGCGGCGCCGCGCCACCATTCGTGGGCTTGAAGCAAGGTAGCGGTCTCCTCGGGAGAGTCAGCCCTTGAGGCTGCCTGCGGTCAGGCCGGACATGATGTTGCGTTGGAAGAACAGGAAGAACAGAACCGTCGGCACGGCCGAGATGGCCGCCGCCGCGATGAGGACGTTCTGGGGCACCCCGAGCGAGAGCGAGTAGATGCCGGCGTTCAGGGTCTGCTTGGTGGGGTCGGGCTCGGCCAGCAGTGGCCAGAGGAAGTCCTTCCACACGTTGACCAGGGCGAAGATCGACACCACCCCGAGGATCGGCCGCGACATGGGCAGCACGATCGACCACAGGGTCCGCAGCGGCCCTGCCCCGTCGATGGCGGCGGAGTCGAGCAGTTCCTGCGGGACGGAGTCGAAGAAGCGCTTGAGCAGGTAGATGTTGAAGGCGTTGGCCACGGACGGCAGCCAGATCGCCCAGGGGCTGTTGAGCAGGTTGAGGTGGAGCAGCGGCAGGTCGAGCACGGTCAGGTACTGCGGGACGATCAGCACCATGGCGGGGATCATCAGGCTGGCCAGCATCAGACCGAGGATCGCGTTGCCGAGCACGGGCCGCAGCTTCGACAGCGAGTACGCGGCGGCGACGTCGAAGACCAGCTGGAAGACGAGGGCGCCGAAGGCGTACCAGAGGGTGTTCAGCAGCAGTTGCGAGATGTTGAGGCGGTTCCAGGCGTCGGAGTAGTTCGACAGCTGGACCTGGTGCGGGTAGAAGGTGGGCGGCGTCGCGATGGATTCGGCGGTGGACTTCAGTCCGTCCGTCACCAGCAGGTAGAGCGGGCCGAGGAAGACCAGCGTGAAGACCGCGACGACGAGCAGCAGCGTCACCCGGTAGACGGCGCGGTTCATCTGGGCCGGATTGATCAGAGTGCGGGTGTCACTCATGCGTCGGCCCTCCGGTTCAGCCGCACGTACAGCAGCGAGAAGCCGGCCAGGACCAGCAGCAGAAGCAGTCCGAGGGCGCAGGCGGCGCCGTAGTTGCTGAAGTTGAAGGCGTACTGGTAGATCAGGTAGACGATCGTGGTGGTGGAGTTGTCCACGCCCTGACCGCCGTTGGTGAGCACGAACGGCTCGACGAAGACCTGCATGGTCGCCACGATCTGCAGCATCAGCATGAGCGAGAGGATCAGCCGGGTCTGCGGGATCGTCACATGCCGGATCCGGCGCAACACTCCCGCACCGTCGAGCTCGGCCGCCTCGTAGAGCTCACCGGGGATGTTCTGCAGGGCGGCCAGGTAGATCAGGGTGGCGCTGCCCATGTTCATCCAGGTGGACGCGATGACCACGGCCGGCATCGACATGTTCGGCGACTGCAGCCACGCCGAGGTGGGCAGGTGCAGCAGCTGGAGCATCCGGTCGAGCAGGCCGTACTGCGGGTCGTAGAGGTCCTTGAAGACCAGCAGCGAGGTGATCGGCGGCAGCATCACCGGCAGGTAGACAAGCACCCGCAGATAGCCGCGGGCGTGCCGCAGTTCGTTCATCACCACGGCCACGACGAACGGCAGCGCGAACCCCAGGACCAGCGCGAGCCCGGTGAACTCGGCGGTGTTGCGCCAGGCGATCCAGAAGCTCGGGTCGTTGCTGATCTGCTGGAGGTTGTGCAGGCCGACCCAGGTCGTCTGCCCCGCCCGCGCCTTCTGGAAGCTCATGATCACTTCGCGGACCATGGGGTACCAGGTGAAGCAGGCGAAGCAGAGCACCGCGCCGATCAGGAAGCCGTGCGCGGTCAGGTTGCGCCGCACGCTTCTGCGCAGTGCCCCGGCCCGGCCCGCCGTCCGCAGGGGCGGCGAGCCGGTGTCGGAGGATGCGGTCAGGACCGCCATCGGGGACTCCTCGGAGCTCAAGTGAACGTGAGGCAACGGGGTGTGAGGCAACGGGGTGTGTGGCAGCGGGGCGGCCCTACTGCGCGTTGGCCAGGACCTCGTTGACCTGCGACTGGGCGGTGTCCAGCAGTTGCTGCGCGTTCGCGTGCGGGTCGGTGAGCACGGAGGCCATGGTCGTGTCGAGGATCTTGTAGATGGCCTGCGCGTTCGGCGGCTCGGTGACCCCGGGGATCGCGGCGTTCACGAACGGAGCGAAGGCCTGCACCGACATGGTCGCGTTGGCGGCCTTGAGCTTGTTGTCCGCGGCCGCGGTGGCTCCCTGGAACAACTCCGGCTCGGGCAGACCGACCGCCTGGCCGGACGTCTTGGACCGCGGGTAGTTGTACTGCTGTCCCTGACCCATCGTCAGCCACAGGTAGCTGACCAGCTGGATCCCCGCCGTGATCTGGGCGGGGCTGTCCTTGACGTTGAACAGGTAGTCGTCGCCACCGGCCAAGGTCCCGACGGCAGGCCCGCTCTGACCGGGCATCGGGCCCATGGAGAAGTCGGAGTAGTGCGCGCCGAGACTCTGCACCATGTAGGTGATGTCGTCCGGGGCGGCGATGTACATTCCGAGCTTGCCCGCGGCCATCTGCTTCTGCAGGTCGCCCCACTTGTACAGCTGCGTCGTCCCCATGACGTTGTCGGTGAAACGCAGCGTCTGCAGGTTCTGCAGGACGGCGAGGCCCTGCGCGTTGTCGAACGCGGCCTTGGTGCCGTCCGGGCTCACCATCCGCCCGCCCTGCGCGTAGAGCTCCGCCGCGAAGTGCCAACCGCCGTTGTTGCCCGCGCTGTAGTCGCCGTAGCCGGCGACGCCGTTGCCAAGAGCGGCGATCTTCTTGGCGTCGGCCTCCACCTCGGGCCAGGTGGTGGGCGGCTGATCGGGATTCAGCCCAGCCTGCTGGAAGAGCTTCCGATTGATGATCATCCCCATCGTGTAGTTGGTCCGCGGGACCCCGTAGGTCTTTCCGCCGGACGTCAGCGGCGCCCATACGGACGGGAGGATGTCGTTCTTGACCGGCAGGTTGGCCGTGGTCACGTACGGGGTGATGTCGGCGGCCTGTCCCGAGGCGAGGACCTGCGACAGGTCGGTGAAGTACGTGTAGAAGACGTTCGCCTCGGTGCCGCCGCGCAGCGCCGCAGTGAAGAGCTCCGGTGTCTCGCAGGGGAAGGTGTCGATGCTCCTGACCGTGATGTTCGGGTGGAGCTTCTCGAATCCCGCGATGTCGGCGTTCCACTGCTGCACCTGGGTGGGGCGGCTGCTCGGCGGTGCGCAGTCGATGGAGATGGTGACCTTGCCGTTGGCGTTACCGGTGTTGCCTGCTCCGCCGGTGCCGGAGCTGGAACAGGCGGCTGCGGTCATCGCGACGGTGGCGGCGACCACGAGCGCTGCGGATCTGCGCATGGCTGAAGACCCTTCGTGGGCGGGTGGGGTGAGTGGGTGTCAGCAGAGAGAGCCTGCGGTGCGCCTCACCATAGGGACGCCGACAGGGAGACACAAGATGCCGACGGAACTTTGCAAAATTACGACATCCAAACGAGATGTGATGACGTGCCAATGACAGAGGGACCGCATCCGAATGGATGCGGTCCCTCTGTCGTGCCGTACGCCCCGCAGTGGTGCTGCAGTGGTTCTGTCAGGGGTTGCAGGGTCAACTCCCCGCGCTGGTCAGCGACCTGACGCCGAGGACGCCGCGAGAGCCGGGCCGGTCGAGCCGCGGACGACGAGCTCGGGCTCGAAGAGCAGCTCGTCATGGGTGACCTGGGTGCCCGCCAACTCGCCGATCAGCAGCTCCACGGCAGTTCGGCCCATCGCCTCGATCGGCTGACGGACGGTGGTGAGCGGCGGATCCGTGCAGGTCATGAACGACGAGTCGTCATAACCGACGATCGAGACCTCCCGCGGCACGTCCAGCCCCTGCCGCCGCGCCGCGCGGATCGCGCCGAGGGCAATCGGGTCGGAGGCGCAGACGATCCCGGTCACGCCGCGGTTCAGCAGGCGCATCGCGGCGGCCTGGCCGCCCTCCAGCGAGAACAGCGCGTGCTCCACACGGTCCTCCGGCAGGTCGAGCCCCGCCTTGACCAACGCCCGCTTGGCTGCCACGAGTTTGCGCCGCGAGGGCATGTGGTCGGGCGGGCCGAGGACCAGTCCCACGCGTTCGTGCCCCAACGACACCAGCAGCGCGACCGCCTGCTCCGCCGCCACCGCGTCGTCACAGCTGACCTGGGGAAACCCCAGGCCGGGAACGGCCGCGTTCATCAGGACGGTGGGCAGCCCGCGCTGCTCCAGGCGCTCGTAGTGCGCATGGGAGAGGCCGGCCAGGGCGTAGTGCCCACCGAAGAAGATCACGCCGGAAACCTGTTGCTGGAGCAGGAGTTCGACGTAGTCGGCCTCGGAGACGCCGCCCGCGGTCTGGGTGCAGAGCACGGGCGTGAACCCCTGCTGCGCCAGCGCACCGCTGACCACCTCGGCGAAGGCGGGGAAGATCGGGTTCTGCAGCTCCGGCAGCACCAGCCCGACCAACCGGGCTCGCTCACCGCGCAGTTGGGTCGGCCGCTCGTATCCCATCACATCCAGGGCGGTGAGCACCGCCTCGCGGGTTTGCGCGGAGACCCCGGGCTTGCCGTTGAGCACCCGGCTGACGGTCGCCTCGCTCACTCCGACCTTCTGGGCCACATGGGCAAGTCGTCGTGTCATGCCGACATGCTATATGCCGGATACCCGCAAATTCTTGCCCCTTCTTGCCATCCAGTGCAACAACCCGACGTGCTGCCCGCCCGTCTGCTCCACCGCGCCAGCCTCTCACTCGCTCAATATTTGCAGACTTCTGTCAGCATATTGCTCCCATCTGCCGCCTGTGCCAGAGTGACTCGCCAGGCCGAGACGGACCGGTCTGTGCTCTGCGGGGATGTGTCATGCCCCCGCCCTGCTGTGACCGCCATGTCGACCCTCGCGGCTGTTCCCTCTCCACGGAAGTCCCCGTCCACGGAAGGTCGTACGTGATGACGTACCGCCGCTCCACCGCCGTGCTCGCTGCCGTCACCGCAGCAGCGACCGGCGTGTTGGGCCTCCTCCTCGCCGGGCCCGCCCACCAGGCCCAGGCAGCAGCACCGGCAACCACACAGTCCGCGCTCACCCCCTTCGCCGCCGGCGCCGCCAACGGCACGGGCGCCTCGATCCCCGGCATGACCGAGTACGAGGCCGAGGGACCGCAGGCGTCCACCAACGGCACGGTGATCGGCCCCGACTACACCCAGGGCGACCTGGCCACCGAGGCCTCCGGCCGACAGGCGGTCCAACTGACCGGCCAGGGCCAGTACGTGACGTTCACCCTGACCGCACCCGCCAACGCCTTCGACCTGCACTACGCGGTGCCGCAGGGCAGCTCCGGCGACCTCTCGGTCTACGTCAACGGCACCAAGCTCAGCCAGCAGCTCCCACTGACCTCTGCCTACAGCTACATCACCACCGGCCAGGTGCCCGGCTCCAAGGTGCACAAGCTCTACGACGACGTGCGGATGATGCTGCCGTCCACGGTCAACACCGGTGGCACGGTGACCTTCCAGGTCGACGCGGGTGACACCGCGCTGCCCTACACCCTGGACGTCGCCGACTTCTTCGACGTGGGCGCGCCCGCGACGCAACCCGCCAACTCCGTCTCCGTGGTCAGCGAGGGCGCGGACCCGACCGGCGCGGCCGACTCCACCAACGCCTTTCGGACGGCGATCTCCGCTGCCGCCTCCGCCAACGAGCCGGTCTGGATCCCGGCGGGCACCTTCCTGGTCTCCTCGGCGCTGCAGGTCCCCAAGGCCACCATCGCCGGAGCCGGGGCCTGGTACTCGCAGATCAGGACCAACGAGTTCATCGACAACACCTCGGACGTCTCCGGCCCGGTCAACCTGAGCGGCTTCGCCATCCTCGGCTCGACCGTCGGCCGTCACGACGACAGCACCGCCAACGCGATCAACGGCTCGCTCGGCAGCGGTTCGACCGTCGACGGCCTGTGGATCCAGGACACCAACGTCGGCTTCTGGCTCCAGTACGGCAACACCGGGCTGACCGTGAAGAACTGCATCGTGCTGTCCACGGACGCGGACGGGCTGAACTTCAACGGCAACGCGACGAACAACACCGTCGAGAACAACTTCCTGCGCAACACCGGCGACGACGGGCTCGCCCTGTGGTCCTACCCCGCCGCCGACTCGGGCATCTCGCTCAGCGACAACACCATCGTCGAGCCGACGTTGGCCAACGGGATCGCGGACTACGGCGGCTCGAACAACACCATCCAGGGCAACGTCATCGCCGACACCAACCCGCTCGGCAGCGGCATCGCCGTCTCCAACGAGGCCTTCCTGCAGCCCTTCACCCCGCTGTCCGGGACCATCACGGTCTCCGACAACACGCTGATCCGCACCGGGGCGATGAACCCCAACTGGGGTCACCCGATGGGCGCGATGCGGTTCGACGCCTACGACTCGGCGTTCACCAACGTCACCGTCAACGTCAGCGGCAACGCGGTGGACGACAGCCCCTACAGCGCCTTCGAGATCGTCGGGGGCGGCGGCCAGGGCTACGCAGTCAACGGGCTCAACTTCACCGACAACAGCGTCGACTGGACCGGCACCACGGTCTTCCAGGCGGAGACGCCAGGCTCGGCCTCGGTGAGCGGCCTGACCGCGAGCAACGTCGGTGTGGCGGGCGCGTACGACTACGGCTACCCGAACGACGTCGCGGGCACGTTCGTGTTCAACCAGGGCAGCGGCAACAGTGGTTGGAGTACCACGCCGACGCTGACCGCCTTCCCCTCCCCGGTGGGCCTGCCGCCGACCGGTCCGGGCAACGGCACCGGCTCGCCGACCCCCACGCCGACCGCGACCAGCACCTCGCCGTCCCCGTCGCCCTCACCCACGCAGACCACCCCGCCGGGCGGCAACCTGGCGCTGGGCAAGGCGGTCTCGGACACCGGCCACACCCAGAACTACGTCGCCGCCAACGCCGTCGACGGCGACCCCAACACCTACTGGGAGAGCACCGACAACGCGTTCCCCCAGAGCTTCACGCTGGACCTCGGCAGCGCCACCGCCGTCGACCACCTGGTCATGCTGCTGCCGCCGTCATCGGCGTGGGGGGCGCGGACGCAGACCCTCTCCGTCCTCGACAGCACCGACGGCTCCAGCTACAGCACCCTCGTCCCGTCGGCCACCTACTC
Source organism: Streptacidiphilus sp. BW17 (assembly GCF_041262485.1). Lineage (NCBI taxonomy): Bacteria > Bacillati > Actinomycetota > Actinomycetes > Kitasatosporales > Streptomycetaceae > Streptacidiphilus > Streptacidiphilus sp. BW17. The sequence continues at coordinate 115,411 of NZ_JBGCCR010000010.1, forward strand.
GTTCGACCCCAACACCGGCAACACGGCCACCATCAACCTCCCTGCGGGCACCGACACCCGCTACCTCCGGCTGACGTTCACCGCGAACTCCTCCTGGCCGGCCGGACAGCTCTCCGAACTCCAGGCCTACGCACCGAGCAGTTCCGCGACGGCCAGCCCCACGCCCACACCCACCCCGACCGCCACGGCGATCGGGAGCACTGACCTGGCGCTGGGCAAGGTGGTCGCGGACACCGGCCACACCCAGAACTACGTGGCCGCCAACGCAGTCGACGGCGACCCCAACACCTACTGGGAGAGCACCGACAACGCCTTCCCGCAGAGCTTCACGCTCGACCTCGGCAGCACCACCGCCGTGGGCAAACTGGTGATGCTGCTTCCGCCGTCGACGTCCTGGGGCGCGCGCACGCAGACCCTCTCGGTCCTCGACAGCACCGACGGCTCCAGCTACAGCACCCTCGTCCCCTCGGCCACCTACTCCTTCGACCCCAACACCGGCAACACCGCCACCATCAGCCTCCCCGCCGGTACCACCACCCGCTACCTGCGACTCACCTTCACGGCCAACTCCTCCTGGCCGGCCGGACAGCTCTCCGAACTCCAGGCCTACGCACCCTGAGCAGCGCGCTCACCTCGCCCGCCCGGCGCAACCACGCCGGGCGGGCGAGGTGGGCGGCAGCCAGGCTGATCTGACTGATCGTCAGTGCGCCTTCGCCACGGTGCGCTCGGGCACCGTCTCGGTCTCAGGTGCGGGGGCCGCAGCCGCCTCTCCAGCCGGGCTCAGTGCGTGCGCCGCACCGACGACCGTGACGCCGACGGAGCTGCCGGGCCCGGGAGGGGTGGTGTCGGTGTAGGCGACGAGCCGCTCCTGCCGCCCGTCCTCCCCCGCGCAGCTGAGCTCGACGCGGTGGTCGTGGCCGCGGAAGTGCACGGCGGTGACCGTGGCGCGCATGCCTTCGTCCCCGAGGCGCAGCTGCCTCGGCCGAAGCAACACGGTCCCGCTGCCGGACGAGGTCAGCGCCTCGGTCATGAGCAGCGGCTCGCTCAGCGGCAGCGCGCCGAGACCCGTCCGCGCCTCGCCGTCGGCGCAAACGGCGGGGAGCAGGTTGGCCTCGCCGAGGGCGCGGGCGACGTGGGTGTCGACCGGGCGGTGGAAGAGCGTGTCCGGGGCGTCGGCCTGGGTGATCCGACCGTCGCGCATGACGGCGACAATGTCGGCGAAGGCCAGTGCCTCGTCGACGTCGTGGGTGACCAGGACGGCGGTGGCCCCGGCGCTGCGCAGGGCCGCCGCGACCTCCGCGCGCAGCTCGATGCGGAGTTGGGCGTCGAGTGCGGAGAAGGGCTCGTCGAGCAGCAGCAGGTCGGGGCGGGGCGCGAGCGCGCGGGCGAGTGCCACGCGCTGCTGCTGGCCGCCGGAGAGCTGGTGCGGGTGCCGGTCGCCGAGGCCGCCCAGCCCGACCAGGTCGAGCAGTTCCGCCACTCGGACCTTGCGCTCGGCGCGCGGCAGTCCGAAGCCGATGTTGCCCGCCGCTGTCAGATGTGGGAAGAGCGCGCCGTCCTGGGGGACGTAACCGATCCGGCGCTGCTCGGCGCGGACCCGGGCCCGTCCGTCGTCCAGCACCCGGCCACCGACCGCGACGGTCCCGGACGCGGCGGCGTGGAAGCCGGCCACGATCCGCAGCAGGGTGCTCTTGCCGCAACCGGACGGGCCGAGCACGGCGGCCAGTTCGCCGTCGCCGACGGTGAGGTCCAGGCCGGTCAGCACGTCAGCCCGCCCGTGCCGCGCGTGCAGATCAGTGACGGTCAAGCCGCTCATCGCGCAGCCTCTTTCGCGGTTCGGGCCCCACCGAGGGTGCGGCGGGTCAGCAGGAGCACGGCGGGTACGGAGAGCGCGGTCATCACGGCCGCGTAGGGTGCGGCGGCGCCCCAGGCCAGTCCGGTGGTGTAGGTCCAGAACTGGGTGGCCAGGGTGTCCGTGCCGGTGGGCCGCAGCAGCAGCGTCGCCGTCAGTTCGGTGCTGGCGGTGAGCGCGACCATGGCGAAGGCCGCGCCGAGGCCGGGCAGGATCAGCGGCAGCGTCACCCGGGCCAGGACCGCCAGCGGCGCGGTGCCGAGCGAGCGGGCCACGTCCTCGACACCGTGCGGCACCTGCGCCAGCGAGGAGCGGACCGCCGTCAGCGCGAGCGGGAAGAAGAGCGCCACGTACCCGGCGACCAGCAGCGGGGGCTGCTCGTAGAACGGCTGGGCGTAGCGGATGGCGAAGAAGACGACCGCCAGCGCGACCGCGATCCCGGGCAACGCGCGGGTGAGGTAGGCGGTCTGCTCGACGGCCCGCGCCAGGCGGGTGTCGCGCCGCCAGGCGTAGAGCGCGACCGGGACCGCGGCGACGGTGGCGATGGCCGCGGCGGCCAGCGCGTAGCCGAGCGTGGTCGCGGTGAGGGACCAGATCGAGGCCGAGGGCAGCGTGGTGGAACCGCCCTTGACCAGCCAGTAGCCGAGCGCGTAGACGGGCACGCCGACCGCGACGCCGACCAGGGCCGCCATCGCCAGCAACGCCAGCGGCTTCGCGCCTGCCAGCGCGACGGGTGTGGCGGGGCGGGTCGCGTTGCCCTCGCGGACCACCCGGCCGCGCTGCCGTCCGATCCGGTTCTGCAGCAGCACCACGACCAGCGCGAGCGCGATCAGGATCAGCGAGAGGACGGAGGCCGAGACCGTGTCGAAGGCGGTCTCGAACTGGGTGTAGATGGCGGTGGCGAAGGTGTCGTACCGCAGCATCGCGAACGCGCCGTACTCGCCGAGCAGGTAGAGCGCGACCAGCAACGCGCCGCCGGCCAGGGCCGGGCGGGTCTGCGGCAGGGTGACCCGCCAGAGCACGGTCAGCCGGCCCTTGCCCAGGCTGCGGGCGACCTCCTCCGCACTGGCGTCGCTGCGGCGCAGCACGGCGGCGACGGGCAGGAAGACCAGCGGGTAGAGCGAGGAGGTCATCACCAGCGCCGCGCCCCAGAGTCCCTGGACGGACGGGAAGAGCGAGACCCAGCAGTAGCCGTGGACGAACTCGGGGATCGCCAGTGGCATCGCGACCAGCACCGTCCAGGTCCGCCGCAGCGGCAGGTCGGTGCGTTCGACCAGCCAGGCCGCGCCGAAGCCCAGCACCAGGGCGCCGACGGTGACGATCGCGGTCAGCACGGCGGTGTGCCAGAAGAGGGTGGCGATCAGCGGGCGGCCGAGCAGGCGCTGGACGGTGCCCCAGCCCGACTGGGACGCCTCCAGCGCGACGAACACCAGCGGGCTGGCGACCAGGAGCGTCACCACGATCGCCACCAGGGCGAGAACGCCGGAACCCGCCGTCCGGATCCGCCGCGGGGGACGCGGCGGACGGACGGCGGGTGACGGGGTGGACGTGAGCGTCACGAGAGCAGGCCCAGGCTCTGCATGAGCTGGATCGCCTGGGAGCCGTCGCCGAGTTGGGCGGCGGAGTCGACCGGGCCTGCCTGCTGCAGGGTCCGGGCGAGGCGGGTGTCGGTCACGCCGGGGAGCAGCGGGTACTCGTAGCTCTCGGAGGTGGCGATGATCTGCTGGGCGGGCTTGCTCACCAGGTAGGTGAGGAAGGCCTGGGCCGCCGCCTGGTGGTGACTGGACGCCAGCACGCCCGCGCCGGAGACGTCGACCAGCGAGCCGGGGTCGCCGGGGGCGAAGTAGGCCAGGGCGCTGTGGATGCTGGACGCGCCCTGCTCGTCGCGGAGCCGGTACCAGTAGTAGTGGTCGATGACGCCGCCCGCGACCTCACCCCGGTTCACGGCCGCGACCAGGTCCTCGTTGGAGTCGTAGACCTTCCCGTTGGCCTTGAGTGCCTTGAGCCACGACGTGGTGGCGGCCAGGCCCTTCATCTGGATCATGCGGGTGACGATCGGGGTGAAGTCGGTCTCGGACGGTGCGATGCCGAGCTTGCCCTGCCAGAACGCCGAGGCGAGGGCGGTGACCGAGGTCGGGGCCTGGGCGGCGGTCAACTTGCCGGTGTTGTAGACGAACACCGCCGAGCGCGCGGAGAGGCCGACCCAGTCGCCCTTGGCCGAACTGTCCGCGGCGGGCACGGCGCCGAGCGTCGAGGCGTCGACCTTGGCCAGGCTGCCCTTCTCCTCCAGGGTGGTGAGCGTGGGCGGGTTCTCCGAGACGAAGACGTCGGCCGGGGAGGCGGCGCCCTCGACCAGCAACTGCTGTGCCAGCTCGGCCTCGTCGCCGGAGCGCAGCTGCACCTTGACGCCGGTGTGCGCGGTGAAGCCCTTCACCAGGGCGTCCATGGTCTGCTCGTGCTGCCCGCTGTAGACGGTGATCGTCTGCCCTGCCAGGGAGCCGCCGGAGGCCGAGGAGGACACCGAGGACGCGCCCGAGCTGCCGCAGGCGCTCAGGGAGAGCACGCAGAGGCCCGCGAGGGACGTGACGGCAGTCGTGAACACCGACCGCTTCATGGACCGAACACCGACGAACACCGCACAACCTCCGACATGGGAAGAAGCACCTGGGCCGCCAGTGGGCGCGGTCCAGGCTGCCGCTCGGGCCGGGGCACACCCTCGCACCGACCCAGTAGGCAAGGCTTACCTTAGTTGCCGCCCGGGCAATCGCTACCCGCACCCCACCCTCCCCATGCGCGAGGCCGTGGCACTATGTCCGTTCTAGCCGCATTTATTCCGGCTTTTCCTGTGCCGGTGTGACCATTTCGTAACCCACACTCCCCACTTGCGAAGCGCGCCTGCCACATCGGGAGAAGCTGTGAAATGCAACGATGGCGTTGACTCAGAAGAAACTCAGAGGAACGATCGGTTCCACCGTGGACGCACCGAGTAGACGTCCACAGGTCTCGGAATCTTTCGCACGACTCTGGGGGGGACATGGGAGGCGGCGGCTCCGCCCAGGCCGGGGAGGCCGCGGTGTACTGCCGCGTGGCGCACCGGCGTTCGCCCCGACAGGCGGGCGTGGACCAGCGCGAGGCTCGGTGCCGTGAGTTGGCGGACCGTCATGGCGTCCACGTCGCACCCTGGCGCGTCTTCATCGACCCTCTGGCGACGAGCTGGACGCGCACCGGCCGACGCCCCGGCTGGGACGCACTGCTCCGGGACCTGGCGGCCGGCCCGGTGACACACGTCGTGCTTGCCGGGATCGACGAGCTCGAACGGTTCCGCCCCTGGGACCTGGCCGCACTGTTGACCCTCGCCGAGCGGCGCGGACTGACCCTGCTGGACCCCGAGCAGCCGGCGGACCTCAACGCGCCCGGCGCCCGCAGCGCACTCCGGGAACGGACGCAGGAACAGTGCCGCCGCCGGGAGGGCGCCTCCGGAACGACCCGGACCGCACAGTCCCAGGCCGCCGCCGAGGGACGGCCGCACGGCGGCGGACGCCGGGCCTTCGGCTACACGCAGGCCGGATACGAGCTCGTCCCGGACGAGGCGGCCGTCGTCGCCCGGATCTACCACTGGTACCTGACGGACCGTTCACTGTCCTGGATCGCCCGCGAGCTCACCACCGCACGCATATCCACCGCCGCCGGGGGACGGTGGACATCCACCAAGGTCGCGCGGATCATCGACGCCCCCCGGTACGCCGCGCTCCAGGTCCAGCAGGGCGAGGCGCTTCGCGACGAAGGCGGCGCATACGTGCCGGGACACTGGGAGCCGTGCGTCAGCCTCTCCCAGTGGGAGGCAGCCCAGGAGCTGCGCCGCCACGCGCAGTTCGCCACCCGCGCCGAACGCCGCCCGGAGCGGCACTACCGCCTGACCGGCCTGGTGCGCTGCGGTCGCTGCGGTCGGCGGATGGTCGGGGAGACCAAGAACGGCTACCCCATGTACGGGTGCATCGGCCGCAGCACCAGCGAGAGCGAACCCTGCCACCGCTACGTCAGCGCGACCCGGCTGGAGGAACTGGTCGACGAGCGCGTCCTGTTCGTCCTGGAGAACACGCGACTGTCCGGAGGGACGCCGCCCGTCGCGGTACTCGATCCGAAGACCGCGGAGGGCCGCGACCACGACCAGGCCAGGCTCGCCGAACTGCCGTCGCCCCAGTCCCACACGAGCCGCGAGCACGCGGCACTCGCGGCCCGGATCCGCGAGGAGAACCGCATGGTGGCGGTGCGCGTTCCGGACGCCGTCGACCCGGAGTTGACGGGCCGTCACGCACGCCGGAACTGGCGCCGGTTGTCCGCCTCGCGGCGTGACGACGTCCGCCGCTTCCTGATCGCGCACATCGACATCGGCCCGGTGACGGGCCCGCGCAGCGTGTTCGACCCCGCTCGCGTGCTGATCCTCCGGCATCCCGACTGAGGTCCAACACCCGGAAATCCCAAGGCCCTTACCAGGAACTTCTCAGTTTCTTCTCAGGCATCCATCAGTTCAGAGGGTTTCCAGAAGTTTTCCGCCCGATCCTCTGTTCAGTGTGTACGCGTCAGCCCTACTCTCACGTAGCAGCAAGACCACCACGATGCAGGGTGTCAACTGGCGATCGAACCGTCTCGCCAGGTGCCCCGACGTGTCGTCAGCACATGCACTGCGTTTCCTGATCCGGAATGGCACTGTGTTCTGACGTTGCGTCAGTTCTGCGTGCCTTCCCCTCGTCCCTCAGGGAGGGTGGGTTGCGTCCCCTGCGTACCCCCAGAATCGCGCGCCGTACCAGCGCGCTCGGCCGCACCGTGGCCGCGTCCGTCACCGCCGTCACCGTCGGCTTCTTCGGCCTCGCGGCGATCACGCCCGCGCAGGCGGCGACCGCCGCGCCTGCCGCGTCCGCGAGCAGCTCCGTCACGATCCACCGCCAGTGCCCGCAGGAGCCCGTGGGCTACTCGAGTTGCCTGGCGCTCAAGCGCACCGACGTCCATCCGCAGGCCTCACACGCGAACGCCTCGCCGCTGGCGACGGTGTCCGGCTACGGCCCCACCGACCTGCGGTCGGCCTACAACCTCGCCTCGGCGGCCGCGTCCAAGGGCAGCGGAGAGACCGTCGCGCTGATCGACGCCTTCGACTACCCGAGCGCGCAGAGCGACCTGGACATCTACCGCAGCCAGTACGGGCTGCCCGCCTGCGACAGCGGCTGCTTCACCAAGCTCAACCAGAACGGGCAGGCCAGCCCGCTGCCCTCACCCGCCCCGTCCAGCGACGACTGGACGGGTGAGGAGGCCCTCGACATCGACATGGTCTCGGCGATCTGCCCCAACTGCCACATCGACCTGGTCGAGGCCAACTCCGACAGCAACGACGACCTCGGTGCGGCGGTGAACGCGGCCGTCAACGCCGGGGCGAAGTTCGTCTCCAACAGCTACGGCGGCAGCGAGTCCTCCACCGACTCGACCTACGACACCGAGTACTACGACCACCCCGGTGTCGCGGTGACCGTCTCCTCCGGTGACAGCGGCTACGGCGTCGAGTACCCGGCCGCCTCGCAGTACGTCACCGCCGTCGGCGGCACCTCGCTGTCCACCGCCTCCAACTCGCGCGGCTGGACCGAGTCCGTCTGGTCCACCTCCTCGACCGAGGGCGCCGGGTCCGGCTGCTCGGCCGACGACCCCAAGCCCAGCTGGCAGACCGACACAGGCTGCTCCAAGCGCACCGTCGCCGACGTGTCCGCGGTCGCCGACCCAGCCACCGGCGTCGCCGTCTACGACACCTACAACAACAACGGCGGGTGGAACGTCTACGGCGGCACCTCCGTCGCCTCCCCGATCATCGCCTCCGTCTACGCCCTCGCCGGCAACCCGGGGGCGAGCGACTACCCGGCGAAGTACCCGTACCAGCACACCTCTTCGCTCAACGACGTCACCACCGGCTCCACGGCCAGCTGCTCCCCGGCGTACCTGTGCACCGCCGAGGCCGGCTACGACGGCCCGACCGGCTGGGGTACCCCGAACGGCACCGCCGCCTTCCAGAGCGGCTCGTCGACCGGCAACACGGTCTCGGTGACGAACCCGGGCAGCCAGACGTCGACGGTCGGCACCGCCGCGTCGCTGCAGATCAGCGGCTCCGACTCGGGTGGTGCGAGCCTGAGTTACAGCGCGACCGGGCTTCCGGCGGGTCTGTCGATCTCATCCTCGGGTCTGATCTCCGGCACCCCGACCACCGCCGGTACCTTCAACGTCACGGTCACCGCCACCGACAGCACCGGCGCATCCGGCACCACCTCCTTCAGCTGGACCGTCAGCTCCACCACCGGTGGCGGCGGCTGCGCCAACCCGGGCCAGAAGCTGGGCAACCCCGGCTTCGAGACCGGCGCAGCCACGCCGTGGACCATGACGGCGGGCGTGCTGAACAACGACACCGTCTCCGAGCCCGCCCACTCCGGCAACTGGGACGCGTGGCTGGACGGTTACGGCGCCGCCCACACAGACACCCTCGCCCAGACGGTTGCCGTCCCGTCCGGCTGCAGTGCCGCCTTCTCCTTCTGGCTGCACGTCGACACCGGCAAGACCAGCACCACCGCCGTCGACACACTCAAGGTCCAGGCCCTCAACAGCTCCGGCACCGTGCTCAGCACGCTGGGGACCTACTCCAACCTGAACGCGAGCAGCGGGTACAACCAGTACTCGTTCAACCTCACCAGCTACGCCGGGCAGACCGTCACCCTGAAGTTCACCGGCGTGGAGAAGTCCGGGGCGCAGACCAGCTTCGTGGTCGACGACACGGCACTCAACGCCTCCTGACCCGAAGCACCGGCGTCACCCGCACCATCGGCACCACCGGCACCACCTGAGCAACGGGGCCTCCTGCCACAGGGCAGGGGGCCCCAGCAGTTTCTGACCGCAACGTTGACGGCAACCCGGGCTGACGGCTGCGGCTTACTGGTTGGTGGGGGTCTCGCCGAGGGCGGTGCGGAGCCAGTCGAGGGAGTCGGTGGCGAGTAGGGCGTCGGCGAGGGCGATACCGGTTTTGGTGGTGAGGCGGGCGCGACTGTTGTCGATCCAGCGTTGGGCGTTGGCGTGGCCCTGAGCGCGGTACTCGATGCCCTGGAGGAGGCATTCGAGCTTGTCGGCGTCGCGGGCGCACGACGCTTCAGGTGATTCCTTGTCTTCGTACTCGGCGACGACGGAGCAGATGGCGTTGGCCAGGGGTTCGGGCATGCCGAGGGTCTGGTCGGCGGTGACGGCGCGGGGGTCGGCTTGGCCGGAGTACTTACGGCCGAGGTAGTTGACGTCTCCGGTGCGTGATTCCTGGGAGTCGTGCCAGACCGCAAGGAGGGCCGCTTTGGCGGGGTCGGCGCCTTCAAGTTGGGCGATGACGGAGGCGATGAGGGAAGTGCGCCACGAGTGTTCGGCGACGCTTTCGGGGTCGCGGACTCCGGCCATCCACCAGCCGGTGCGGCGGGCCTGCTTGAGGGTGCCGGCCTCGAAGAGGAAGTGAGCCACCGCGGTCAGATCGTCGTCGGCCATGTGCTGCCTTCCCTGGGGCGGTCAGCCGGCTGCCAGGCGGACCGCATATCGGATCGCATCGAGTTCCCGGCGGGACCGCGCCGAGACCTGGGCTCCATCCAACAGGATCTCCAGGCGCTCGCGTAGCAGCGCGGTGCTGCTGGCCGGGTCACCGAGGAGGCCGGGTCGGGCGGCGATCAGCGCCCAGAGGGTGTGGATGTAGAGGTCGAGGTAGCCGTAGCCAGGGGTCAGTCGCTCCGTCAGGTGGCAGAGGAGCTGGTGTCCAGCCCAGGTGCCCGCGACGGGCTCGGCGATGAAGTCGTCAGTGAGCTGAAGGGTGCGAGTCTCGCCGACCCAGTAGGCCCAGTAGTTGAGGTTCGCGGCCTCACCGGTCTCGTCGTTGACCAGGGTGTGTTCGATGAAGTGCCCCATCCGGTCACGGTCGCCGTGGCGGGCGGCGACGGAGGCCAGGGAGCGGGAGGTGAGCCAGCTGTGCAACCAGCTCTGCACACGCTGGTCCTGCTGATGATCGAGCCAAGCAGTGGCATCGGGGGCGCGGTCGTACCCACACAGGTACAGGGCCTGACGGCGGAGCAGGAACTGCCCGGGTGCCTGCGCGTGTTCGGCGGTGCGGCGCATCTGTGCGAAGAAGTACCGGCGTTCGTCGTGGGTGAGTTCTGGCCCTGCGGGCACCGGGCCGCGCCGGGGACGCTGGGCGGTGGCAGCGTTCAGGGGTTGAGGGGCGCGGCCGGTCAGGGGCCAGGCGAGGAGGTCCATCAGGTCGCGTTGCATGACCCAGGCCCCCAGCGGGCTACTGGCGGGATCGGTGTCGGGGTCCATGACGCTGGCGAAGAGGACATCAGCCTCCAGGGCTCGGTCCAGGGCCGCAAGGAGTTGGGGTGGTGCGCCGAGGTGCAGGAGGCGGTGGCGGTGCAGCAGCATCTGGCCGACCGGGATGGCCGTGAGTGGTCGGCGTCCGGTCTCCCAGCCGGCGAGGGTGTCCGAGGAGACACGGAACTGCTCGGCGAGATCCTCACGACTCAGGGCCAGGTGTTCGCGAATCAGGCGCAGAACGTAGCCGGAGACCAGCCCACCGCGGCGGGGCGAGGGGTAACCCTGACTGGGGGTCAGGGTTTCGCGCGGGTCTGTTGCCATGGCTGCGTCCCTTGGGGGTTCGGGAGCTGCTGCTACTGGTACGGGCGGTCACTGCCTGCGGTTCCACCTGGTCCGTACCGTCGAACCGAGTGATTTCAGCCAGCAACCCAGCGTAGTTGAGGGGTGGGCCGTGCGGACCCGAAGTGTTGATGTCCAGCCGGATGAGTGGATGCCGGAGACTGCGGATGCCCGAGTGACATCGGGTAGTTACTGGCTGCCGTGCACCAGGAGATCGCCGGGGCGGGCGCGTCAGGCGCTGCGAGAGTTCCTGTCCGGCGCCGGCGACGAGCGGTTCTCTGCGGCAGGCGAGCTTGTGGTGAGTGAGCTGGTCACGAACGCGGTGGCCCATGCCCGCCTGCCGGGGCGACTGATCTGGGTGCGCTTCGAGCTGGGCGCCGAGGAGCTGCGGATCGAGGTCCATGACCCGGGAAGGGGGCGACCGGTGGTCCAGCAGGCGGCGGAGGGCGACGAGAGTGGGCGGGGGTTGTGGCTGGTCGAGTGCCTGGCCGCGCGGTGGGGCTGCTGCCCACGCACGGGTGGCATCGGGAAAATCGTGTGGGCGATCGTCCTGCCGCCTGTTGTGGGCGAGGAAGAGGACTGAGCCCCACCAGTGGCTCAGGAGGCCATCGGTGGGGCTCAGTCCGTCCATGTGACCAGGTCTCAACTATCCTCATTAGGCGACAAATACGGTGCCGAGTCACACGAGTTCAGCGCCGCACGCGCGGCATGCCGAGGCCGATCCAGCTGATGATCTCGCGCTGGATCTCGTTGTTGCCGCCGCCGAAGGTGAAGATGACCGCGCTGCGGTAGCCGCGTTCCAGGTTGCTGCGCAGGACCTCGCCCGCCGAGCCCTCCTTGAGCGGGCCCGCCGCGCCGACGATCTCCAGCAGCCAGGCGTAGGCGTCGCGGCGGGCCTCGCTGCCGTAGACCTTGACGGCCGAGGCGTCCTGCGGGGTCAGCACGTTGCGGTGGACGGCGTCCACCATCTGCCAGTTGAGCAGCTTGACCGCGTCGAGGCGGCTGTGGGTGCGGGAGAGGCGCTGGCGGACCCAGGGTAGGTCGATGACCCGCTTGCCGCCCGCGAGTTCGGTCTCGCGGGCCCACTGCTGGACCTCGGCAAGGGCGCGGTTGGCCATGGTGGCGTGGGCGGCCAGGGTCACCCGCTCGTGGTTGAGCTGGTTGGTGATCAGCCGCCAGCCGGCGTTCTCCTCGCCGACGCGCATCGAGACCGGGACGCGGATGTCCTGGTAGTAGCTGGCCGTGGTGTCGTGCCCGGCCAGCGTACGGATGACGGTGGTGGTGTAGCCCGGGTCGGTGGTGTCGACCATCAGCATGGTGATGCCCTTGTGCGGCGGGGCGTCCGGGTCGGTGCGGGTGGCCAGCCAGACCCAGTCGGCGGTGTCGCCGTTGGTGGTCCAGATCTTCTGCCCGTTGACGACGTACTCGTCGCCCTCGCGGACCGCGCGGGTCTTCAGCGCGGCCAGGTCGGTGCCCGCGTCCGGTTCGGAGTAGCCGATGGCGATGTCGATCTCACCGGCCAGGATCTTCGGCAGGAAGAAGGACTTCTGCTGCTCGGTGCCGAACTTCATGATCGACGGACCGACCGTGTTCAGCGCCATGATCGGCAGCGGGACGCCCGCCTGCGCGGCCTCGTCGAAGAAGATGAACTGCTCGAACGCGCTCAGCCCGCGCCCGCCGTACTCGACCGGCCAGCCCACGCCGAGCCAGCCGTCGGCGCCGAGGCGGCGGTTGGTGTCCCGGTAGAACCTCTTCTGCTGCCGGGGGTCGTTGAGTCGGCCGTGCGCCTCGGGCGGCATCAGGTCGGCGAAGTAGGCACGCAGTTCGGCGCGGAGCCGCTGCTGCTCCGGCGTGTGGTCCAGGTGCACGACACTCTCCCTCTGCGGTCACGGCTCACGGCACGTTCGCTGCACGGCGCAGACTAGAACGTGTTCCACAAACTCGGAAGAGTCGCGGCAGCCGACTCGCCGGTAGGGTGCAGGCCAACAGACGGATCTCCGCCGCAGGAACAGCGCAGCAGCGAGGAGCACCACCGTGGACGCGGACGTCATCGTCGTCGGGGCCGGACTGGCCGGGCTGACGGCCACCTGCGAGCTGGTCGCCGCGGGGCGCCGGGTACTGCTGGTCGACCAGGAGAACCAGGCCAACCTGGGCGGTCAGGCGTTCTGGTCCTTCGGCGGACTCTTCCTGGTCGACTCCCCCGAGCAGCGCCGGATGGGCGTCCGCGACTCCCTCGAACTGGCCTGGCAGGACTGGCAGGGCACGGCCGGTTTCGACCGCGAGGACGAGGACTCCTGGGCGCGCCGCTGGGCCCGCGCCTACGTCGAGTTCGCCGCCGGGGAGAAGCGCGCCTGGCTGCGCGAGCGCGGCGTGAAGATGTTCCCGGTCGTCGGCTGGGCGGAACGCGGCGGCTACGACGCGCTCGGCCACGGCAACTCCGTGCCGCGTTTCCACATCACCTGGGGCACCGGGCCCGGAGTCGTCGAACCCTTCGTCCGACGTGTCCAGGACGCCGCCGCGAGCGGGCTGGTGACCTTCGCCTTCCGGCACCAGGTCGACGAGCTGCTGACCGGCGCGAGCGGCGTCGAGGGGGTGCGCGGCACGGTCCTCGCGCCCAGCGCGACGGCGCGCGGCGAGGCGTCCAACCGCGACGCGGTCGGCGAGTTCGAGTACCGGGCCGAGTCGGTGATCGTCACCTCCGGCGGCATCGGCGCCAACCACGACCTGGTCCGCGCCAACTGGCCCGAACGGCTGGGCACTCCGCCCGCGCACATGCTGACGGGCGTGCCCGCGTACGTCGACGGACGGATGCTCGCGATCAGCGAGGCGGCGGGCGCACGACTGGTCAACCGCGACCGGATGTGGCACTACGTCGAGGGCATCACCAACTACGCCCCGATCTGGCCGGGCCACGGCATCCGGATCCTGCCCGGTCCCTCCTCGCTCTGGCTGGACGCGACCGGCAGCCGGCTTCCGGTGCCGCTCTTCCCCGGCTTCGACACCCTCGGCACACTGGCGCACCTGCGCACGACCGGGCACGACCACTCGTGGTTCGTGCTGACCCAGAAGATCATCGAGAAGGAGTTCGCGCTCTCGGGGTCCGAGCAGAACCCCGACCTGACCAGCAAGGACCTGCGCCAGGTGCTGGCCGCCCGGCTCGGCGGCGGCGCGCCCGCGCCGGTCGAGGCGTTCAAGCGGCAGGGCGCCGACTTCGTCGTGGCGGACAACCTCGCCGACCTGGTCCAGGGCATGAACCGGCTGACCGACGAGCCGCTGCTCTCCTTCGAGGCGATCCAGCGTCAGGTCGTGGCCCGGGACCGGGAGATCGACAACGCCTTCACCAAGGACCTGCAGATCGCGGCGCTCCGCTCGGCCCGCGCCTACCGGGGCGACCGGCTGATCCGCGTCGCCCGCCCGCACCGCCTGCTCGACCCCAAGGCCGGACCGCTGATCGCGGTCAAGCTGCACGTGCTGACGCGCAAGACGCTCGGCGGCCTGCAGACCGATCTGGAGAGCCGGGTGCTGGGCGTGGACGGCGCGCCGATCCCCGGCCTGTACGCGGCGGGTGAGGTCGCGGGCTTCGGCGGCGGCGGGATGCACGGGTACCGCGCGCTGGAAGGCACCTTCCTGGGCGGCTGCCTCTTCTCCGGACGGGCGGCGGGCCGCGCGGCAGCGGAGGCGGTCCGGTCATGACGGACGACGCGACGCAGCCGGGACGATCCGAGGGCACCCGGTCCGACAACACGAGGTTCGAAGAGACGGAGAAGGAGACCATGACAGACGGGACGACGGGCACGGGCCACACGGCGCGCGGCGCGACCGGCGGCGTGGTCGACGGCCCGCTGCGCGTCGCGGTCATGGGCGCGGGCAGCATCGGCTGCCACCTGGGCGGGAGCCTCAGCACCGTGGACGGCGTCGAGGTGACCCTAATCGGCCGCCCGGCGGCCATGGCGCTCCTCGCCGAACGCGGGCTCACCCTGACCAGCTCCCGCCGCCCGCCGCGCCGGGTCGCCGCCGACGCGTTCCGCACGGCGACCGACGCGAGCGCCGCCGCCGGGGCGGACGTGGTGCTGATGACCGTCAAGTCCGACGGAACCCGCGAGGCCGCACGGCAGTTGGCACCGCACCTGGCTGCGCATCCAACCCGGGGCACGGTCGTGGTCAGCTTCCAGAACGGCCTGCGCAACGCCGACGTGCTGCGCGAGGAGCTGCCGGAGCAGACGGTACTGACCGGGATGGTCCCCTACAACATCCTCCAGACCGAACCCGGCAGCTTCCACCAGGGCACCGGCGGCGCGCTGATGTTGGACGACACACCGGCAGGCAGTCCGCTGGTCGGCGCCCTGACGCTGGCCGGGCTGCACGTCCAGCCGCGTGCCGACATGCGCGAGGTGCAGTACGCCAAGCTGCTGATGAATCTCAACAACGCAGTCAACGCGCTCTCCGGCATCCCGCTGCGCGCGGAGCTCAGCGAGCGCGCCTACCGCGCGTGTCTGGCCCTGGCCCAGACCGAGGCGCTGGCCGCCTTTCGTGCGGCCGGGATCCGTCCGGCCCAACTGGGCGCGGTGCGGCCATCGCTGACGCCGGTTCTGCTGCGGCTGCCGGACGCCCTGTTCACCCGGGCCGCCGCCAAGATGCTGGCCATCGACGAGAAGGCGCGCTCCTCGATGTGGGAGGACCTGCAGCGCGGCCGACCGACCGAGGTCGACTCCCTGCAGGGCGAGGTCGTCGCGCTGGCCGATCAGCACGGGCTGACCGCACCGGCGAACGCGCGCCTGGCGGCCCTGGTCCACGAGGCCGAGGGCGCCCCTGCGGGGCAGGCCCGCACCTGGTCCGGTCCTGAGTTGCTGGCAGAGTTGAGGGCTGCGACGACCAGCTGCACTACCTAGGCGCGCGGGGAACTGCGCGAGTACCACCCGGTGCGGATGACACTGCTCGTTCAGCGACCCACCGCACAGGGTGGTTACTCGCGCAGTTCCCCGCGCCCCGAGAGTGGAACCATCTGCTGGAGCAACGTCGGCCCCCCCGCACGGCGGGCAGCGCCGCTACGAGCGCAGTGCGCGGGAGGATCCGCGCGCCCATCACCAGCCCGAGCCCGCTGCCGCCGCCCCCTGCGGCGAGCACGGCGAAGGAAATGGCGAGTGACGCCATCTGGGTTCCGGTCTGCGAGGCCACCTGTGCGTACAGGTAATTCCGGAAATCGCGGCCGAGCGAGTCGCCGTCAGGGCCGGACGAACGCAGACGCCGGCCCTGACGGCCGCCGATGCCAAGTGCCATGACGTCGAGAATGCGACACCACGGCGGGCCCACTCAAGGCCTTTCCCTGTTTTTCCCGAGAAATCTCGCCTATTCTTTCCCGAAGCATGATATGCCGCAGTAAATACCTGTATTTACTGCGGCAGCGAATACCCGTGACGAAAGAGACGGAAGAGGGGACGATGGCTGCCCAGCCGGTCGAGTTCGCCGTCGCCGTCGAGCGCTACCTCGCGAGCGCGCCGCTGACGGAGTCGTCCCGCCGCGTCTACCGGATCGCGTTGACGCGCTGGGCGTGGACGCTGGTGGGTGAGGCCCCACCCAGTGGCGCGGACCGGCGCGGCGCACGACCTCCGGTCGTGCTGCTCTCCGCGCTGGACGATCCGGGGCAGGCCGCGCGCGTGGAAGCCGCCCTCGCGGCACGGAACCCGCGGACGCGGCAGCGTGAACTGTCCACCCTGCGCAGCGCAGTGACGTGGTGGCGCGCCCAGGGCTGGCTCGACGCCGGGCCTTTGCCGGAACCGCACGGCGCGGCCGTCGCGCCTGCCGCCCCGAAGGCCGAGCCGAGACCGACACTGACGGATGGTCAACTCAACGCCGTGCTGGGCCTCCGCGCCACTCTGCGCGACCAGGCGCTCTGGCACCTGCTCCACGACAGCGGCGGCAGCGCCGAGCACGTCCTGGCGCTCGACATCGGCGACCTGGACCGCCCCCACCGCCGCACGCACGTCCGCGCCCACGTCCGCGCCCACCGAGGTGGCCTGCCGCAGCTGCACTGGGGCGAGGCGACCGGTCGCCTGCTCTCCCTGCTGCTGATCAGCCGCACCTCCGGGCCGGTCTTCCTGACCCAACGGCGCGCCCCGGCCGCCACGCCGACGGAGGACCGCTGCCCGCTGACCGGCCGCGGACGCCTGTCCTACCGCCGCGCCGCCGAGCTCTTCGCCGAGGCCACCCGTCCACTCGACCTCTCCGGACGCGGCTGGACACTGCACCAGCTGTAGCACCGGAGCCCCGCCACCTGTGTCATCCCGGCAGAACCCGCCCCCGCGTCCTACGCTGATCGCCGGAGGTGGAGCGTGAACGTGAGCGCCGGGCCGGATCAGCCGCCCGACAGGGCGAACGCCGATGTCCTGCCCCTGCACCCGGCCGCCCGGGACGACGCGGACGCGGACGCGCGGGCTCCCCTCCGGATGCTTCCGCCCGCCGAGTACGACCGGGTCGGGCTCGTGCTGGTCTCGCACAGCCGCGCGCTGGCCCAGGCAACGCTGAACCTCGCGGTCGGACTGCTGACCGGCACCGCGCCGGCACCGGTCGCAGCGGTCGGCCGCGACGCCGAGGCCGTGGTCGCGGCCACGCGACAGGTCGACGAGGGCGTGGGCGTGGCGCTGCTCTGCGATCTGGAGGAGACTGCGCACGAGTTGGTCGTCCTGCTGGAGCGGGCGGAGGAGCTCGCACTACCGTTCCCGATCCGGTTCTGCGACGCGCCGTTGGTCGAGGGTGCGGTTCCCGCCGTCGCGACGGCGGCGGCCGGCGGCGACCTGGCGGCGGTGGTCGAGGCGGCCGAGGACGCCTACCGGGTCCGCAAGACCAACGACCACCACCGCCCTCCGATCTGACCTCAGACCTCCTCGGGCGCTCACGCCGTACCAGGGGCTGACGCGGCGTCACCGTCGAGTCCGGCCAGGAACGTCGCCTCATGGGCCGGATCGAGGCCGACCGCCGAGCTCCCCGGCCGCTTCGGGGCCGACCCGCCGACCGACTGCAGCCAGGCCCAGGTGTCGGCGACCGTCTCGGCGACCGGGCGCAGCCGCAGCCCGGCGGCGAGCGCCTTACGGACGTCGGTGCCGTGCATGGTCGCGTGGTCCTCGCCGGGCTCGATCCAGATCGGCAGCTCGGTCCAGCCCTCGATACCTGCGGCCAGGATCGTCTCCGGGTCGGTCCAGCGCAGCCGCGCCTCCGAACCGGTGACGCGGCGACAGCTCTCCAGCAGCTCACCCATGGTGGTGAAGCCGGGCGGGGCGATCAGGTTGTACGCGCCGCCCAGACCCGCGGCCAACCCGTCGAGCAGGAAAGCCGCCAGGTCCCGCGCGTCGATGTACTGGAGCGGGAGGTCACGCGGACCAGGCGCGAGGACGGTGCCGCCGCGCGCGATCCGGTCCAGCCACCAGGTGAGTCGGCCGACGTTCTCGCGCGGGCCGAGGATCAGTCCGGCCCGGCCCAGCAGCGCCCGCTCGCCGAACGCGTCCAGGACGGCCAGCTCGCCGCCGCGCTTCGCCTCCGGGTAGGGCGCCACCGCCGCGTCCGGCGAGACGTCGACGAGCGGCCAACTCTCGTCACTGCCCGCCGGATTCGGGTAGGTGTAGACGGAGCCGCTGGAGACGTAGGCGTAGCGGTCGGCTCGCTCCGCCAGCACCTGCACCGCGTCGCGGACCGCGACGGGCGCGGCCGACCAGGTGTCGACGACCGCGTCCCAGCGCTCGCCGTCCGCCAGCTCCTCCAGCGCGGCCAGACCACCCGGCGCGAGCCGGTCGCCGCGCAGCTCCCGGGCGCCGTCCGGCGGCCGGTGCGTCCCGCGGTGGAAGACCGTCACCTCCCAACCACGGGCCAGCGCGTCGTCGGTGACGGCACGGCCGACGAACTCGGTACCGCCGAGGATCAGAAGTCTCATGCCCCCGACCCTGCGTCGTGATCGTCCGCCGCGCCATGGGTGCTCGCTTTCAGCGAAAACCGGGTGCGCTCCTCGTCCTCGAGCGCCCAGGCCAGGTGCTGACGCTGGTGCGCTCCGACCTCGGCGGGCAGCTCGTCCACCGCGAACCAGCGGACAGCGAGCGACTCGTCGTCGTTGACCCGCGCCTCGCCGCTGAGCACCCGGCAGCGGAAGGTGAGGTTCAGGTACTGCACCTGGTCGCCGTTCGGATAGACCGCGGGCGGATCGACGCCGACGCCGGCCAGCCGCTCCGGCAGGACCCGCAGGCCGACCTCCTCCCACGCCTCCCGCACCGCGGCGTCCGCGGGCTCCTCCCCCGGTTCGACGATCCCCGCGACCAGCGCCCAACGTCGGTTGTCCGAGCGGTGGGTGAGCAGCACCCGGCCCTCCCCGTCGAGGATCACGGCGGTGACGCCGGTCATCCAGAGCGGACCATGGCCGATGTGCGCGCGTAGCTCGCGTACGAACTCAGGTACTGGCATGGCGCCAGCCTAGATCGTGGCGCCCGCTCGGCCCGGGATCTCACCGGCGGCCGAACGTTCGAACAACTCCGTGCAGCGAGGGCACATTCGGCCAATCGCGGGGCTACCGTGGAGCCGCCGGGCAGCACACAGTCGTGCGAGGGGGGACGCCGATGGCGCACACCGGCGTGCCCGGCAGCGGATCTGCGGCGTGGAGCGCCGACGGGGAGGTCGCGGGCGGAGCAAGGCGGGGCGCCCCGGGCCCTCGCGGCGGGACCGCGTGCGACGTGGCCGGGGTGCTGCTGCTGGCCGCCTGTGCGTGCTGGGCCGTCTACAGCTCCAGCGGGCGGGACGCGCAGCCGGAGGGGACCCTGCTGGGTCTGCTGGCGATCGCTGCCGGTTACGCGACCGGCCGGATCGCGGGCGCGGTGCTGCCGGTCGGGGCGCCACTCGTCGCTGCCGGCTCGGCCGCCGCGCTCGCCCCCTGGACGGGTGCGCACCTGCACAACGACGACGCCCTGGCCGCGCTGCTCGCCCTGGCCGTCGGCGCGGCCTGCTGCGCCGGCTACGCGGCCCAGGCGCACGGCCTGCGCTGGGCCGCGCGCGGCTGCGGCGCGTTGGCGGCGCTGCTGGTGGCCGAGTCGCTGACCACGGACTCGATGCTGGGACCGATCGCCTGCGGCGGCACGCTCGTGGTCGCGGTCGCGGTGCACCGCGTGCGCCGACGTGTCCCGGCCCTGGCGCTGCTCTCCCTCTGCGTCCTGCTGACGCTGGGCGCGACCGTGCTGCTGGCACAGCACAGCGGAGCCACCGTCACCGGCCCGTCGCCACTCGCCGACGGGCCGGTGACGCAGGTCTCGGCGCAGCGCCTCGCGCTGTGGCGGGACGCGGTAGAGGAGTTCGACCAGCAGCCGTTGCGCGGCGTGGGTCCCGGCCGGTTCACCGACGTCAGCCCGACGGCGCTGGAGTCGACGGAACCGACCGGCGCCTCCTCGTCCGCGCTGCAGACCGCGGCCGAACAGGGCCTGCCCGGACTACTGTTGCTGGGCGCGGCCTTCGGCTGGACGCTGTGGACGCTGGCGCGTTCCCCGCGACCCACGGCGGCGGTGCTCAGTGCCGCCGGGGCGATGGCCGCGCTGGGCGTGCAGGCCTCCGTCGCCTCGGTGCTGAGCGTGGCCTGGGTGGTGGTCGGCGGCGGCCTGCTGCTGGGGATGACCGCCGCGCGTCCCATGCCTCGCGTCCAGCGGGAACACGGTCCCGGCTGACCGACGCCGACCGGCACTGACATGCTGACCGACGCTGACTGGCCGTCACGAACCAGCACTGCTGTAGGTTCGGACCGGTTGGCACCCTACGAACCGTCAGGAAGCCCGAGGAAGTCGGCCATCGTGTCGACGGTGTGGGCGAAGAAGCCGTCCGCGGGCTCAACCGTCCCGACCAGATGGCCAAAGAGCTCGAAGCCGATCATGCCGAAGAGCTGGGTCCAGGCCACCAGCGCCCGGCTGACCACGACCGGGGTGAGCTCCGGCGCGACCTCCGCCCCCAGTGCCGCGACCTGCTCGGCGAAGACGCCCTCCAGCGGGCGGGCGGCGGCCGCCGGTTCGATGCGGTCCGCGGCTCCGCGCAGCACCGAGATTATGGCCAGCGAGACCCGCGACGCCGGGGCCACCGTGTCGGCCGGGGCCGCATAGCCGGGGACCGGGGTGCCGTAGAGCAGCGCGTACTCGTGCGGGTGCGCCACGGCCCAGGCGCGGACGCTGTGGCAGAGCGCGCGCCAGCGGGCCCGGTCGTCGTTCGCCGGAGCCGTCGCGACCGCGTGCTCGGCGCGTTCGCCGAGCGCGTTGTAGGCGTCCACGATCAGCGCGGTGAGCAGTTCGTCGCGGCTCGGGAAGTACCGGTACAGCGCGGACGAGGCCATGCCCAGCTCACGGGCGACGGCGCGCAGGGACAGGCGCTGCGCACCCTCCTCCGCGAGCTGACGTCGGGCCTCCTGCTTGATCTCGCGGGTCAGCTCCTCGCGGGCTCTCTCTCGAGCGGTACGGATCACTGTCGGCATGTCGAACAGGATGCCACAGACAAGAGCAGCGAACCTAGATGCATGCAACAGACTGTTTCGAGAGCACTGCTCTTGACAGAGCGCACCGATCGCGCAATAGTCGAGACATAACGCGAGAGCAGTGCTCTCGCAAAGGACATCAGCTGTGCCAGGGCCGAAGGAGCAGGCAAGATGAGCCAGAGCGCATCCACCCGACTGATCACCCCGCAGGGCCCGGTCATGGTCACCATCGACCGGATCACCCGCCAGCTCATGATCTGGCTGACCCAGGCGGGCATCAGCGTCCTCGACTCCCGCATCCTGGCCGTCCGCGGCCGGAAGAGCGGCGAGTGGCGCACCACCCCCGTCAACCTGCTCACCCTGGACGGCGAGCGCTACCTCGTCGCGCCGCGCGGCCACACCCAGTGGGTCCGCAACATGCGCGCCGTCGGCGGCGGCGAGCTGCGCCTGGGCAAGAAGGCCGAGGCCTTCACCGCGGCCGAGGTCCCGGACGAGGAGAAGCCGGCCATCCTCCGCGAGTACCTGCGGCGCTGGGCCTGGGAGGTCGGCTACTTCTTCGGCGACGTCAAGGCCGACTCCCCGCAGGAGGACATCGAGCGCATCGCCCCCGGATTCCCGGTCTTCCGGATCACCGCCGCGTGAGAGCGCCGAGACAGCACCCACGGAAGTCCCCGCAGCACTGAGCCCGCCGCCTGCCGACCGCAGGCCGCGGGCTCAGGTGCGCTGTTCCCCTGTTCAGCAACTCAGCAACTCAGCCGAGGTTCTCGCCCACCCAGCGGGCCAGCTCCTGCGCGCAGCCGTCGACGGCTTCCTTCCAGCTCTGCGCCGCGCCCTCGCCCGCCTCGTCGCTGACGTGCTTCACCAGCCGCACCGGCAGCCCGGCCTGACGTACCGCCGAGGCGACGGCGTAACCCTCCATGTCGACCAGGTCCGCCCGCTCGGCCAGCCGCATGCGCGCGTCCTCGTCCGCGACGAAGAGGTCTCCGGTGGCGAGGACCGGCCCCCGGCCGCTGAGGCCGATGGGCAGCCCGAAGTTGACCCCGGTCAGGCCCGCAAGCACTTCGGAGTCGAGGTCGTGCTGGAGCACCGCGCTCACCTCGTGCGTCCCGGCCAGGCCCGGCTTCAGCGCCCCGGCCGTGCCCAGGTTGACCACAGACGTCGGACGCGGGCCGCGGGCCAGCACCGCAGCCACCGCCATGGCCGCGTTCACCTTGCCCATCCCGGTCAACAGCACCGGAAGGTCGGTGGAGAGGTGGGCCGCTTCCTCCGCGACAGCGATGACAAGAAGCGGACGGGTCGGGTCAAGATCTCCGATGAGGCGCATGGAGCCATGCTAACCAGCCGGGAAATGCCCTCGGACAAGGCCTTCTGCGGTTACTTTGGCGTCATGAGCACCCATGAGAACTGGACTGCTGTCGACGCCTACCTCACCTCGACGCTCGACCTGCTCGACCCCGCACTCGACAACGCGCTCAAGGCGAGCGCCGCCGCCGGACTCCCCCACATCGAGGTCTCCGCCCCGGCCGGACGGCTGCTGCGGCTACTGGCGGAGCTCCAGGGCGCCCGCCGCGTTCTGGAGATCGGCACGCTCGGCGGCTTCTCCACCATCAACCTGGCCCGCGGACTGGCCGAGGGCGGCCGGGTGGTCACCCTGGAGTACGACCCCCACCACGCCGAGGTGGCCGCCGCCAACATCGACGCGGCGGGCCTGGCGGACCGGGTCGAGATCCGGGTCGGCAAGGCGCTGGACACCCTGCCGCAGCTGGAGCTCGAAGGCCGCGAGCCGTTCGACCTGGCCTTCATCGACGCGGACAAGCAGAACAACCCGAACTACGTCCGCTGGGCCCTGCGGCTGTGCCGCCCCGGCGCGCTGATCGTGGTCGACAACGTGATCCGCAACGGCGGCGTGCTCGACCCGAACGGTGACGAGGCCATCCAGGGCACCCGGGCGACGCTGGAGCTGATCGAGAGCGAGCCGCGGCTCCTCGGCACGGCGATCCAGACCGTCGGCGCCAAGGGCTGGGACGGCTTCGCCCTCGCCCGCGTGGTCGACTGACGCCGTATCAGTCGCCGTAACAGTCGCCATCCTCAGCCCTTGCCGGTCACGCGGCGCACGACCGCTCAGACCGAGAAGGCCCCGTTCGGCGGGGGCGGGGACGGCACCGCCGTCGCGTCGGTGACCGGGCGCACCCGCGCCGCCAGCGCGGCGGCCTCCTCCCCCGCGACGACCCGCGCCGGGAAGGGGTCGCCGGCGGCGCGCCGGGTCAGCCCGGCCACCGGGAGCGGGCGGCGGGAGGCCACCAGCACCACGTTCCCGTAGCGCCGCCCGCGCAGCACGGACGGCTCGGCGATCAGGGCCAGCTCCGGCAGCACGGTGCCGACGGTCGCGATCTGGCCGCGCAGGAAGTCCAGTGGCGCGCCGTCCGCCAGGTTCGCCGCGTAGACGCCGTCGGCGCGCAGCACGCGGGCGACCATCGCGGCGAACTCGAGGGAGGTCAGCGCCGCCGGGATGGTGTGCCCGCCGAAGACGTCGGCGATCAGCAGGTCGGCGCTGTCGGGCGGACAGGCCGCCAGGAAGGCGCGGGCGTCGGCGGCGTGGACGGCGGGCTCCGGCCCCTCGCCCCACGGCAGCGCCTCGCGGACCAGCGCGATCAGCCCGGCGTCGAGCTCGGCGACCTGCTGCCGCGAGCCGGGACGCGTCGCGGCGAGGTAGCGGGGCAGGGTGAGCGCGCCGCCGCCCAGGTGCACGACGTCGAGGGGCGCGCCCTCGTCCGCGCAGAGGTCCGCCACGTGGGCCAGCCGCTGCACGTATTCGAACTCCAGATACTGCGGGTCCGTCAGGTCGACGTAGGACTGCGGCGTGCCGTCCATGGTGAGCAGCCAGCCGCCCTGCCGGTCCACGTCGGGCAGCAGCCGGGCCGTGCCCAGATCCACCTCCCGGACGACGGGATGGTCGTCGGGGCGGTTGTCCGGGCGATCGTCCGGCAAGGGCGGCTGAAATGTCATGCGCACATTCTCTTCCCCGTTCGTCCAGGACCGAAATCCGGGGCTCCGGACCGGAAATTCCAGGCTTCTCCCCGTGATCTCCACCTGATGTCCACGGATCACGGAACCCGCAGGTCGCACCGTAAAGTCACACCAATCCCAACAGGCGCAGAGGTCGCGGAAAACTCATCGACAAAAATCGCGTACCGCGTACAACCTTCCTCCGAAGGCGGGTGTCTTCCATGTGTCTGAAGCCGCCACTGAAGGGAAGCCCGTGCGACAGCCGACCCACGTCACCACGGTGCCACTTCTGCGGGCCCGCACCGCCCGCCGACTCGCGGTGCTGACGTTCCGCGAGGTGTTCGACCGCGGCGTCTTCGAGGCGCAGCTCGACCGGGTGCTCCGGTCGGCCACGCCCGTCTCCGTGAGCCAGGTCGAGCAGGCCATGACCGGCGGGCCCAGCCTGCCCCCGCACAGCGTCCTGCTCACCTTCGAGCACGGCCACCGCAGCGTGGCCACCGAGGCCCTGCGGCTGCTCGCCGCCCGGCGCGTGCCGGCGCTGGCGTTCGTCGTCGCCGGGCTGGTCGACACCGACCGGCCCTACTGGTGGGACGAGGCCGAGTACCTGGTCGCCCAGGGCGGTTGGGCACGCTCCCTGTCCGGCCGCGCGGGCGGCCCGGTCGCCGAGAAACTGGCCGCCATGCCCGACCCGGACCGGCGCCGCAGCCTGGCCGAGCTCCGGGTGACGGCCCGCCACCGCGCCCCGTCCGCCCCCCAGCTCACCACCGACGACCTGCACCGGCTGCTGGACGCGGGCATCGCCGTCGGCAGCCACGGCCTCGACCACGCCCGGCTCGACCGGTGCGACGAGTACGCACTGCGCGAGGAGATCGTGGGCGCCCACGACCGCCTGACCGAGCTGACCGGCGCGGCCACGACCTCCTTCGCCTACCCCGAGGAGACCCACGACCTGCGCGCCGTGGCACTGCTCCGCGAGCTGGGCTACCGCAGCGCCTTCCGCAACGACGGCATGCTCGTCGACACCCGCGGCGGCCTGCCCGACCCGCTCTGCATCAGCCGCCTCCGCGTCGACTCCCGCACCGCCCGCACCCGCTTCGACGCCGCCCTGGCCGGCTGGGTCCCGAGCAGGCGCCTGCGCGGAGCCCTGCAGGAGGCTTGAAGCGATCGGCCCTCCCCGGACAACCGGGACGGCCGAGCCTGAGCCGCCGTCACCGGGCCTGCGCCAAGCGCAGGCCCGGGTGTCAGTGGCGGGTGCCAGACTCCCAGTCATGCTCCCCGTCAGCGTGTACACCGAGCGCACCGCGCGCCTGCTCCGCCCGACCGCCGAGGCTCTGACCGCCCTGGTGCGCGGTCTTGGCCATCCGGGCGACCGCTTCCTCGTGGCCGGACGCGTCCCCGACTTGCCGGACGTCTACTTCCGGCGGGCTGGGACACGGGGCTGACGTGGGAGCGGCTCACGGACTGGGACGACACGCCTCCGGTCCCCGAGCTGGAACTGTCCGACTCCGACCGCAGCGATCTGGAGTCGTGCCTGCGCGCGCTGCTGGTCTGCTGCTACGTCACGCGCGGGGCGCTGGCCGAAGCAGCCGAGGAGTACCTGGTCCGCGACGGCGTGCGCCCGGTGTCCCGCCTTCAGGCCGTGGCGCTGGCAGACCGGATGTGGCAGGAGCGCGTCGCCGAGCAGGCCTCCTGGGCGGGCGAGACCGACCCGGAGCGGATCACCCGGGCGTTCGACACGCTGGAGGAGCGCGGCATCACCGCCCGCGAGCACTTCACCTGCTGCCGCTCCTGCGGCCAGGCGGAGATAGGCGCGGAGGCCGAGCCGGAGTCCCGCGGCTTCGTCTACTTCCACAGCCAGGCCGCCGAAGGCGCAGCCTCCGGTGGCTCGCTGTATCTGCTCTACGGCAGCTTCGACGGCTCCGAGGAGACCACGCGCGCCATCGGAGCCGAGGCCGTCACCGCACTGGAGCAGGTCGGGCTCTCCCCCAAGTGGGAGGCCGATCCTTCCCAGGCCGTCCGGCTCCCCTCCCTGGACTGGCGCAAACGCCTCATCGGCTGACGGTGCGGATGTTCATGAGCGAGCGTCTTCCGGCGGGATCTGACCCGTCAGCTGACTGAGCTCGGGTCCTCAACGCAATCTGTGGCCCTGTCCGGGATCGAACGCACCACACCCGACGCCCGGTCCCGACCTTCCGTCAACTGCTGCGCCACCGCCGGGAGACGGCGAGCGCGATCGACGCGTACCCCGCGTTCGCCGCTACAACAGTCCCGCAGTCGGCTGGGCGCTGATCGCGCGGCCCTCGGCGTAGGCGAGCGCCTCCGGGGCCAGCTCCTCGATGCGGCCGCTGCGGACCACGGTCAGCGTGCCGGCGCCGGTCTCGCGCAGCGGGCGGGCCCGGCGCAGCGCCTGCTCAGCGACGGCGCGGGCGGAGCCGAAGAAGGCGAGGTCCGGGCAGGTGCCGGCGAGCGCCGCGGCGATCTCGTCCCGCAGCATCTCGTAGTGGGTGCAGCCGAGCACCAGCGCCCGCGTCCCCGGCGGGGTCTGCTCGGCGGCTGCCGCGACGATCGCAGCGGTGGCCTCGGCGTCGGCGTACTCGACCGCGTCGGCGAGCCCCGGGCACGGGATCTCGGTCACGTCCACGTCGGCGGCGAACTCGCGGATCAGGCCGCGCTGGTAGGCGCTGCCCGTGGTCGCGGGGGTCGCCCAGATCGCGACCGGTCCGCCGGTCGCGGCGGCGGGCTTGATCGCGGGGACGGTCCCGATCACCGGGATGTCCGGCTCCAGCTCGGCGCGGATCGCCTTCAGCGCATGCACGGACGCGGTGTTGCAGGCCACGACCAACGCGTCGGCCTTCTGCTCCGCCGCGGCGCGGGCGACGGCCAGTGCGTGCGCGGTGATGTCCTCGGGCGTGCGCGGGCCCCACGGCATGCCGTCCGGGTCCTGCGACAGCACCAGGTCCACGTCGGGCCGCAGCGTCCGCAACGCGGCGGCGGCGGCCAGCAGGCCGATCCCGGAGTCCATCAGTGCGATCTTCACGGCTTTCGCTGCACCTCCGTAGCTCACCTCTGACCAGCGGAAAGCCATCGGAAAGCGCTTTGCCGGACACCAACGAGCGCAAGTCTATGCGGCGGACCCCGAGCGGCAGGCGCTACCCCGGAGGAACCTACCCTCTGCCCACACGTGAGCGACTTCGCGGGTCATGCGCGCAGCATGCCCCGTGTACGCGGTGGCTGCCAGCCCTTCGGGGCAGCTCGCCCTGGACCCGGCCCGACCCGCCTCAGAACCCGGGTACCTGGAAGTCGTTGAAGAACCAGAGCGCGCTCGTGTACCAGATGACGACGACCGCGACCACGAGGAGGCCGCCTGCGAGCGGCAGCAGCCAGCCGACCGGCTGCCGGTAGCGAACGAATACCACCTTGGCCGCGAACGCGCCGTAGAAGAAGCACGCCGCCACGGAGTGGACGGCTGCCCGTACGGGGGTGAGTTCGACGCCGTAGGTCTGGATGCAGTGGATGGTGATAGGAATCGTGCCGAGGAGGACGAGGGCACCGATCAGCCGGTGTGCCCGTGGAACAGCTTTCGGCACCGTCCTGACGCGCGGGAGCCGCCGGTACATCCACAGCGCCAGTAGCAGCTGGACCATCGCCAGCCCGAGGATGGCCGTGGCCAGTCGGGCCTTGAGCTGCACCGCGTCGGTCAGATGCTGCCCGAAGAGCCCTGTCGCATAGTCGGGTGTGATGTTGCGGCCGACCAGGAACAGCGCCAGCGCCACAGCGATGGCCAGGGCCGTGGCCGATCCCACCACCACGCCCGTCCTGTGGCGGCGCTGCGCATCCGCATCCACGGCCCATCCTCCGTCCAAAGAGCCGGTGCGAGGGGCGGACCGCTCGACCGACAGCACCTTGCGGGTGTCTGCCCGGGTCAGCGGTCCGCGTCGGGTGCCGCGCGGGTCGCGGCGTGACGGCGCTGTCGGCTAGTGGAGCTTGTCCAACTGGTTGGTGGCGTCGTCGACGAAGTAGACGGCGTCCTGGTTCAGGCTCACGGCCAGGCCGAAGAGCGCGCCCGCGCCGGGCGGGGCGCCGCTGGCGTCCAGTTGGCGCCAGGCGATCTGGTCACCGTGCGGCGTGGTCTCGACGATGTTGCCATCGCCCGCGTTCACGGTCAGCACGTCCCCGCGGGGCGAGATGGCCAGTCCCAGGGGGCCGTTGAGGTGACCGCCCGTGCTGATGACCCGTCCGATACCGGCGCTTCGGTCACGGTGGAGGGCATCGGGGATGGCGGTGATCCGGTTGGCTGCGGTGTCCGCGACGTAGAGCGTGCCGTGTCGGCCCAGTCCGACACCCGTGGGCCCCACGACGAGTGCCGCGGGATCGGTCCGCTCCGGAAAGCCGGAGCCGATGACGCGGGTGTCGACCCAGGCCGGCGGATCGTCGCCGCACCGGCTCAGGGTGATCCGCAGGACGGTGCCGCGGTGGACCGTCTTGCCACCGGCGGCCACGGTGCCGTTCAGGACGTTGCTGACGAACAGGTCCGTGGTGTCCCCGAAGCTGGCCGCGGTCATGTCCCAGGGGCCGTTGATGCCGTGGCCGGCCAGCGTCTCGCGGACATCTCCGCGGCTGTCCAGGACCAGCAGGCAGCCGGCTTTCGCCGTGGCGGCGGTGCCGTCGGTGGTGGGCAGGCTGCCGACGACGACCCAGCCGCCCGGGAGAACCGCCAGCGCGGTGGTGAGCCCGATTCCGCCGGGGCAGCTCCCGGGCAGATGGTTGGCGTCGATGCGGGCGAACTGTCGGACCCGGCCGCCTGGGGCGACCTCGACGATCGTGGTGCCGGTGCCCTGGAGATTCTTGCTGTTGTTGAAGTTGCTCACCAGCACGTCGCCACGGTGCAGGCGGCCGGCGGACGACTCGACTACGGCGGTGCCGTAGGGGTTCACGTCCCCGTTGCCCGGCACGGTGGACGCCACCGTGGAGATGCGGTGGAGTCCTCCCAGGAACGATCCCGCGGCTCCAGCCGGGGACGCTCCGGCCACCGTCAGCGCTCCCATGGCCAGTCCGGCGGCCAGCACCGGGGCCACCAGCGACCTGCAGCGGATTGCGAGTCTCACGCCCACCTCCATCAGGGGACGGCCGACTTCGCCGCCTCGTCACACACGGTTGCGATCCATCACAGCACGCGCATGGCCGGGCGGGCACACGACACGCACACCGGTGCGACCTCGGCCTGGGCCACCCGAAAGGACGGTCGGCGGCCGGGCAGCGGTACCCGACGGCGAACGTATCGCTTCAACGGGCCCGGCTGGGCGCGCCGGTCGGGCGCTGGTACACCCGCACGCGTGAAGGTCCGGCGTGGGGCCGATCGCCCGGGGCAGCGGGGCGGGCCTCCGTGCGTAACGTGGTTCCGCGACTCGCCGTCGGCGGGCCGGTGGCCGGTGTCACCGCATCCCCAGGGCCCAGAGGTCTGTCATGAAACGTGTCATCACACTGGCTGTCGGTATGGCCGCCATCGCGGTGTGTTCTTCCGGATGCAGCAGCTCCGGTACCACCGCTTCCTCAACCCCGCCCGCCAGCACCAGTGCCGTGACGACCACCGCCGGCTCGGCCATGCCCAGTAGCAGTGGCGCCACCCCGACCGGCACCGCCGCCACGGTGAAGACGGCGAGTTCGCCGCTCGGCCAGATCCTGGTCGACGGCTCAGGCCGGACGTTGTACCTGTTCAAAGCGGACACCGGGACGACCTCGACCTGCAACGGCTCCTGTGCCCTGGCCTGGCCGCCGCAGACCACGACGGGGAAACCCAGCAGCAGCGGAGTGACCGCATCCCTCATCGGAACGACCACCCGATCCGACCACTCCACCCAGGTGACCTACCACGGCCACCCGCTGTACTACTTCTCCGAGGACACCAAGCCCGGCGAAACCCACGGCCAGGGCGTCAACGCCTTCGGCGCCTCGTGGTACGTGGTCAGTCCCAGCGGTAATCCGGTCACCAGCGCTGCGTCGGCCTCCACGTCCGCGTCCGCGTCCGCGTCAGCATCTGCCGGCTCCACAAGCGGCGGTGGCGGGTACTGAGACCCGCTCCTCACGTCCGCCCGCTCGATGACGAGCAACGGCAGACCATCGCCCGGCGGGGTCATCCGGCCTGGACAATCGTCAGAACTGGCACCTCACCGGAGAGTTGGCGAAGATGACGAACGCCGAGTTCATTCAGACCAGGCGGAGCCTGCACGGCCTGGCCGAGCTGCTGATGGCCGGGCCCCAGTTCCGCCGCAGCGGCACGATCCGGCTTCGGGTGATCCCCGGCGGATTCGCCACCACGCAGGAACCGGACATCAAGGTGCAGGACCTGCGCCTGCTCGCGGGCGGACACACGCTCTCCCTGGCAGGCAGCTACGCAGAGCTGGCCCACAACGCCGGGATCACGCCCGGAGCCCCGGTGGACCTCTACCCCCAAGGGTGCGACGTCGCGATCGAGGACACCATCGAGGTCGATCCGCAGTCCGCTCGGCACATCACCGACGGCCTCGCACTCGGTCTTCAGGCGCTGCGCCGCTTCGCCCCGCACGAGACCCCCGTGCTGTGGCCCGAACACTTCGACCTCGGCGTCACCTGGGACGAGGTCAACTTCGGCGTCTCCCCGGGCGACGCATTCGCGGACGAGCCCTACGCGTACGTCGGGCCGTGGACCCCACCGCAGTCGGACGCGTTCTGGAACGCGCCCTTCGGCGCCGCACGTCCCCTGAGCGAACTCTCGGACGCCTCCGCACTCGAAGCCTTCTACGCGGAAGGCCGACGCCTGGCCCGCCAGGCCCGTTCGGCGGGATGACACACCCCGGTCGCTACGCCGGAGCGGTCTTCGCAGCGTCCGCCCCCGTCCGATGCGTGCGCCGGAGGCGCCCGGCGGCGCTACTGCGGCATACTCGCGCGGGTGACCGCGCTGAGCTTGATCGCATGGGTGTCCCTGCTGGCCTGGGCATGGCTGGCCTTCGGCCAGGGCCGGTTCTGGTGGACCGACCTTCGGCTGCCGCCACGCGACCCCGGCGCGCCCCGGCCGAGCGTGGCCGTCGTGGTGCCCGCCCGGGACGAGGCGGAGGTGCTGCCACTGAGCCTGCCGTCCCTGCTGGCCCAGCAGTACCCGGGCGAGGCCCGGGTGATCCTGGTCGACGACGGCAGCACCGACGGCACCGGCGACCTGGCCCGCAAGCTCGGCGAGGCCTCCGAGGCCACCGTGGCGGGCGAGACCTCCGAGCCGGGCGAGCCGGGCGAGCCGGGCGAGAGCGCAGGCGCCCTCCCGCTCACCGTCACCTCCCCCGGTGAGCCGCCCGCAGGATGGACCGGCAAGCTCTGGGCGCTGCGGCACGGCGTCGAACTGGCCGGGGACGTCGAGTACCTGCTGCTGACCGACGCGGACATCGCCCACGCGCCCGACTCCCTGGACAGCCTGGTCGCCGCCGCCGAGACCGGCCGCGACGGGAGCCGGGACGGGTCGGGCAACAGCGGCGGCTACGACCTGGTCTCGCAGATGGCCCGGCTGAGCGTGGCGACCCGCTGGGAGCAACTGATCGTCCCGGCCTTCGTCTACTTCTTCGCCCAGCTCTACCCCTTCCGCTGGAGCAACCGGCCGGGCGCACGGACCGCTGCGGCAGCGGGCGGCTGCACGCTGGTGCGCCGCGAGGCGCTGGCCCGGGTCGGCGGCGTCGCCGCGATCCGGG
The DNA here is from genome assembly GCF_041262485.1 of Streptacidiphilus sp. BW17. Lineage (NCBI taxonomy): Bacteria > Bacillati > Actinomycetota > Actinomycetes > Kitasatosporales > Streptomycetaceae > Streptacidiphilus > Streptacidiphilus sp. BW17. The sequence continues at coordinate 147,155 of NZ_JBGCCR010000010.1, forward strand.
GTGCGGTGATCGACGACGTCAACCTGGCCCGCCTGGTCAAGCGCGGCGGCGGCCGGACCTGGATCGGGCTGGCCGACCGGGTGGACAGCGTCCGCCCGTACCCGGAGCTCGGCCAGCTCTGGCGGATGGTCTCCCGCAGCGCCTACGCGCAGCTGCGGCACAACGTCCTGCTACTGATCGGCACCGTACTGGGGCTGGCCCTGGTCTACCTGGTACCGCCGGTGATGCTGGTGGTCGGGCTGGTCACGCTCTCGCCGACGGTGATCGTGCCGTCCCTGGCCGCCTGGGCGCTGATGGCGGTGACCTTCCGCCCGATGCTCGCCTACTACGGCCGCCCGGCAGCCGAGACGCTGCTGCTGCCGTTCACCGCGGCGCTGTACCTGCTCATGACGGTCGACTCCGCGATCCAGCACTGGCGCGGACGCGGCGCGGCCTGGAAGGGCCGTACCTACCCGGCTCCGGACCAGCACGGTGAAGAAAGCGAACTGCCCGCCCGCTGAGAGATCCAGCGGACGGGCAGTGCCCAACAGTTGTTCGTACGGCCTCGCTCAGACGGCCTCGCTCAGAGCGCGACGCCCATCAGCGCGTCGACCGCACGGGAGACCAGGCCCGGCGCGCCGGTGTCCTCGCCGCCCTCGGCCTCCTGACGTGCGGCCCAGGCGTCGACCGCCGCAAGCGCGCGCGGGGTGTCCAGGTCCTCGGCCAGCGCGGCCCGCACCTCGGCCAGCAGCGCCGTGGCGTCGGGCCCGTCCGGACGCGAGACTGCGGCCCGCCAGCGGGCCAGCCGCTCCTGTGCGCCGTGCAGGTCGGCGTCGGTCCACTCCCAGTCGCTGCGGTAGTGGTGCGCGAGCAGCGCCAGCCGGATCGCCGCCGGGTCGACGCCGTCGCGCCGCAGCGCGGAGACGAAGACCAGGTTGCCCTTGGACTTGGACATCTTCTCGCCGTTGAGGCCGACCATGCCCGCGTGCACGTAGTGCTTGGCGTACGGGTGGGCGTCGGCGTGCACCTGGGCGTGCGAGGCGCCCATCTCGTGGTGCGGGAAGACCAGGTCGCTGCCGCCGCCCTGGAGGTCGAAGCCCATGCCCAGGTGTTCGAGCGCGATCGCCACGCACTCGATGTGCCAGCCGGGTCGGCCGTGGCCGAGCTCGGTGTCCCAGGCGGGCTCGCCCGGACGGGCGGCGAGCCAGAGCAGCGGGTCGAGCCGGTGCTTCTTGCCGGCCCGGTCCGGGTCGCCGCCGCGCTCGCCGAAGTAGCGCAGCATCTCGTCGGCGTCGTAGCCGGAGACCTCGCCGAAGCGCGGGTCGGAGGCCACGGAGAAGTAGATGTCGCCGTCCAGCTCGTAGGCGGCGCCCTTGGCCAGCAGGTCCTTGATGATCGGGACGATCAGCGGGATCGACTCGACCGCGCCGATGTAGTGGGCCGGCGGCAGCATCCGCAGCGCCGTCATGTCCTCGCGGAACAGCGCGGTCTCACGCTCCGCCAGCTGGACCCAGTCCTCACCGGTGGCGACCGCACGCTCGAGCAGCGGGTCGTCGACGTCGGTGACGTTCTGCACGTACACGACCTGGTGACCGGCGTCCAACCAGATGCGCTGCACCAGGTCGAACGCGTTGTAGGTGGCGGCGTGGCCGAGATGGGTGGCGTCGTAGGGCGTGATCCCGCAGACGTAGAGCCGGGCGGTCGGCCCGGGACTGGTCGTCTGCAAACCGCCGGTCGCGGTGTCGTGGATGCGCAGGGGGTGTCCCTTGCCGGGAAGCAGGGGCACCTCGGAGGCGGGCCAGGCATGCATAGCCCTGACTCTAACCGGCTGATCATTCGATCCGCTAACGACCTTCCTCGATCACGTCTCGATCAGGCCTTGATCAGGCCTTGATCAGGCCTCCGTCGGCCGCGCATGCTTGCGGCACCCGGCCCTGGGGTAGAGCGCCAGTCGTCGGCTGATCAGGGAGGCGGGGCGGCTTGTGACGGACATCCCGACGGGCATACCGGCGTACGTGCTGGCGGACGTACTGGTGGTCCAACAGGAGGACGCGGCCGGTCCCGGCATCGTCGGGGCCGCACTGGAGGCGCAGGGCCTGCGCCTCGACGTCCGGCATCCGTGGCGCGGCGAGCCGCTGCCCTGGAGCCTGGACGGCTTCGCCGGGCTGCTGGTGCTCGGCGGCGCGTCCAACTGCGACGACGACACCGCCGCACCCTGGCTGCCGGACGTCCGTTCGCTGATCCGCCAGGCGGTCGACGCGGAGCTGCCGCTGTTCGGGATATGTCTGGGCGCGCAGATCATGGCGTCCGCGCTGGGCGGCCGGGTACGGCCGCGCGCCGAGGCCTCCGGCCGTGCCGGGCGGCCCCCGGAGGTCGGCGTGGTGCCGTTGCACCGTCTGTCGGCCGTGGCCGAGGACCCGGTGCTGGGCGGGGTGCCCGAGGGCGCCCCTGCCGCGCAGTGGCACTGGGACGACATCGTCACGCTGCCGCCGGGCGCGACCCCGCTGCTCACGGGGGACGCGTGCGAGTACCAGGCGTTCCGGGTCGGCCGGGCGGCCTGGGGTGTGCAGTTCCACCCCGAGGTGCTGGGCGCGGACGTCGTCGCCTGGGCCGCCTCCGACGGAACGGCGGTGCGGGAGGCGGGCGTCGACCCGGACGCCGCCGTCGCGCAAGTCCACGCGGCCGAGCGGGAGTTGCGGACACTGTGGACGGCGACCACCCGCGCCTGGGGCGCCCGGGTGCGGGCCGCCAGCACGTGACACGGTGTCAGTTGCCGTGTCAGATCGGCGGCCAGGGAACGCTCGGCCACTCCTGCGACGGGAGCGGGTGCCGCCCCTCCTTGAGCAGCCCGTCCACCCGTGACCGCGTCGCCGCGATCTCCCGCTCCGTCAGCAGCGGTGCGAGCGCCGCGCCGAGCGCTCGGTCCAGCTCCTCCCGGAGGCCGCCGAGGACCTGCGTCGCCTCGTCCGTCAGCGGCTCGCCCGCCCAACCCCACAGCAGCGTGCGCAGCTTGCCCGGGACCGCGAAGGTCACACCGTGGTCGATGCCGTAGAGCCGCCCGTCCGCCGCGGAGAGGAAGTGACCGCCCTTGCGGTCCGCATTGTTGAGCACCGCGTCCAGCACCGCGAGCCGCCGCAGCCGCTCGTCGTCGGCGTGGACGAAGAGCGCGGTCCGGCCCGGCTCGACCTCGGCCTGGCCGATGGCGTGCCAGCCCGGCGCCGGTGTCTCCCCCGGCTGGAGGGCGATCAGGTCGGGCGCGTCGCCGTCCTCCTCGACCCATATCTGGCACATGCCCTGGCCGAACGGCCCGTCACGCAGCACGGTCGGCGGGATCAGACCCCAGCCGGTCGCGGCCGAGACCAGGTACGCCGCGGTCTCGCGTCCGGCGAGCGTGCCGTCGGGGAAGTCCCACAGCGGGCGTTCACCGCGCACCGGCTTGTGGACGCAGACGGCCGTGCCCAACTCCGGGTGGGTGACGGTGCAGTAGAAGACCGCGTTGGACGCCGAGGTGACCCGCCCGTGGACGGTCAGCTCACCGTCGCGCAGCAGCGGCAACGCGCGCTCCGGGTCCGCCGCGAGCGCCGCGCTGGCGACCGCGTCCGCCTCGGGGACGGCGGCGCTCAGCGCCGGTAACCGTTCTGGCGCGGGCACACGTGGCCCTCCGGGTCCAGCGGCAGGCTGCAGAACGGGCACGGCGGGCGACCCGCCGAGACCAGGTCCAGCGCGCGCTTGGCGAAGACCCGGGCCATCGCGCCGTTGAGCCGGACCCGCAGCAGCGACGGACCGTTCTCCTCGTCCTCGAAGAGCGCCGCCTCGTCCGCCTCCTCACCCTCGCCCTCGACCACCGCCTGCGCCTCGACGACCAGCAGCTGCACCGCGTCGTCCCAGGCCAGGGCCATGGTGCCGACGCGGAACTCCTCGTCGACCGGCTGGTCCAGCGGGGCGCTGTCCATCAGCTCCGGCGGAGCCAGGGCCGGCACCGTGGTGCTCCCCCCGGCGCGGCGGACCACCTCGTCGAGCAGCTCGTCCACCCGCTCGGCGAGCGCGGCCACCTGGCCCTTCTCCAGCAGCACGGTGGTGATCCGGCCACGCGCGCTGGCCTGCAGGTAGAAGGCGCGGTGGCCCGGCTCACCGACCGTGCCGGCCACGAAGCGCTCGGGAGGGTCGTAGAAGAACACCTGGCGGGGCACGATGCTTGCTCCACTGGATCGGGGGTTTCGAGCTGGGCTCGTTCCTCGGACTGCGACGGGACTGTTGACGGGACTGTGGGGGATGCGCTCGGGGACTTGTACGACTGCCTGTTCGATGGACACGACGCTAGCTCTCGTGGTGTCCACCCTACCTACCGGACCTTGTCGTCAGCGGGTTCCGGTGGATCCGCCGATCACGGCGTCGTCGCCCTCCGGGCGCGGCCGGGGCGCGAACCCGGCCAGCTCACCGGTGTCGCCGAGCCGCAGCAGATAGGGGCGGACCGGGGTGTAGCGGATGGCGGTCACCGAGGCGGGCTCGACCGAGATCCGCTGGAACAGGTCCAGATGCAGGCCGAGCGCGTCGGCGACGATCGCCTTGATGATGTCGCCATGGCTGCAGACCAGCCAGAGCGCGTCCGCGCCGTGCTCGCGCTCGATCTCCGCGTCCCACTCGCGGACGCTGTCCACCGCGCGGCGACTCATCTCCCGCAGCGACTCCCCGTCCGGGCCGGGGAACGTCACCGCGGACGGCTGGGCCTGGACGGTCGCCCAGAGCGGTTCCTTCGACAGCTCGGCCAGGGTGCGGCCGGTCCAGTCCCCGTAGCGGCACTCGCCGAGACGCTCGTCCATCCGCAGCGCCAGCTCGGGACGGGTGGCCAGCAGCGGTGCGACGGTCTGCCGGCAGCGGTCCAGCGGGCTGCTCACGACGGCGCTGACCGGCAGTCCGGAGAGCCGCTCGGCAAGGCCCTTGGCCTGCTGTTCCCCCTGCTCGTCCAGCGACACACCCGGACTCCACCCGGCCAGGACCCCGGAGGAGTTGGCGGTCGAACGGCCGTGGCGGACGAGCAGCAGAGTCGGCATGCTGCCCAGGGTAGATCACCCGTCCGAACAGGCCACCGTGCGACCGCTGCGAACCGACGGGAAAACGCACGCGCGCTGTCAGTGGCCGCTGCTAGCTTGCTCGGACATGACGACCACACGGGAGATCCCCCGGGACGAGAAGACCATCCTGCTGCAGAGCATGGAGCGCCACCGCGACGCCGTGCTCTGGAAGCTCGACGGCCTGGACGACAAGCAGCTGCGCCTCCCCATGGTGCCGTCCGGCACCAGCCTGCTGGGCCTGGTCAAACACCTGGCCGCGGTCGAGTACGGCTGGTTCTGCGAGCCCTTCGGGATCGAGACGGAGTCGCTGCCGTTCGACGACAACGACCCCGAGGCCGACCTCCGCGTCCGCGACGAGGAGACGACCGCGGACGTCCTCGCCTTCTACGCCCGTTCCCGCGCGGCGGCCAACGCGGCGGCCGGGTCGACCGACCTGGACGCGGAGGGAACGGCCTGGTTCGGGGAGACGGTCACGATGCGCTGGGTGCTGGTCCACATGATCGAGGAGACCGCCCGTCACGCGGGCCACATCGACATCCTCCGCGAGCTGATCGACGGCAAGATCGGCGACCACGACCGCGACGACGACTGACGGGAGCGATCCGTGCAGCTCCACTTCACCGGCAACGTCTTCGAGTGGCGTGGCCCCGCGCCGTTCTACTTCGTCGCCGTCCCCGACGAACAGTCCGCCGACGTCCGCGAGGTGGCGGCCCAGGCCAGCTACGGCTGGGGCGTGATCCCGGTCGACGCCCGGATCGGCGGGACCGCCTTCTCCACCTCGCTCTTCCCGAAGGACGGCGGCTACCTGCTCCCGCTGAAGAACGCGGTGCGACGGCCGGAACGCCTCGCCGAGGGGGACGAGGTGACGGTGCAGATGACCGTCCGCCTCCAGGCCTGACATCCCAGCGGGTCTCTCCCACGTCAACTCCCGCGGCGGGGGCGTGAGTTCTTCCTGACGCGCCTCTTCCCCACGGTGACCGACCGGATCATCTCCCGCACTCTTGCCGCCCGGGCGCGCTCTGGTGCTTTCGAGGGTGCCGAGTTGGCCTCAGGCGTCGTCCACCTCCGCACGCCCTCGAAGCCGTGATTCGCTACCCACAGTGACAAGTTGCCGACTCCTGGTGACGTGCATAGCGTGAGCTTCGACCGGTCCGGAACGACGGATTTCGCTCCAGGGCCGTCTTCGAGGGGTGCCCCGCGCCGCCTTCCGGCAGCAGGCCCCCATTCCTCGGCCCGAACTGGGCCGCCTCACCAGGAGATTCGTAGATGCTTCTGCAGTCGACGATTCGCAAGATCGCCTCCGTCACGGCCATCGGCGCGCTCGCCACGCTGGCCGCGGCGGGGACCGCCTCTGCCGCTGCGCCGCAGATGGCTCCGGCCTCGCAGGCCAAGCCCGCCATGGCGATGCACCACCATCACCACCTCTACAAGGGCAGGGTCATCGCCCGCACCGGTCTGCTCATCCGGAGCGGCCCGTCGCAGAGCGCCCGGGTGATCGGCTCGCTCGGCTACGGCCAGACCGTCTGGATCGTGTGCAAGGTCAACGGCCAGTGGATCGACGGCAACCCGCGCTGGTACAAGCTGGCCGACGGTCGGTGGGCGTGGTCCTCCGCGCGCTACATCGTCAACGTCGGCCCTGCGCCGCGCTGGTGCCACTGATCCACAGCACCGCATCACGGCGCAACACCAACGCCGGTCCGCGCCCGGGTCCCCGGGCACGGGCCGGCGTTCGGCGTCGGCCCTGAGACGGCGACAGCTCAGGCGCCGTCGCCGTCACCATCTTCCGGATCGACGAATCGGGTGGCGGCGAAGAGTCGTGCACAGCGTCGCGCCATCGCGTCGGGCGACTCGTCGGGGTGGTTGATCCACCACCGGACCAGGGCAGTGCACAGGCCGCGCCACGCGTACATGAGGGCGTCGGCGTCGAGCGGGTCGCCGGATCCGGCAGCCTGCAGCAGGTCGGCCGAACCGATCGCGGCAAGGCCGTCGATGGCGTCGCGGTAGTGGGCCGCACGTTCGGCGGCCTCGCTTCCGGGCGGCAGCGAGGGATCGTAGAGCACGAACCACGCCCGGCGCTCCCCGTCGAGCGCAGCGAAGAGGGCGCTCAGCACACGCAGGGGCGTGCGCAGGGCTGTGGGCGACGCGTCGGCGCCCGGTTCGGCCATCGCGGCACGGACGGCACCCAACAGCCTGTCGCCCACCGGGTTGAGGCAGGCGAGGTAGAGGTCCTGCTTGCTCCCGAAGTACTGGTGCAGCAGCGGCTTGGTGACCCCGACGCGGGTGGCGATGGCGGCGACGGTGGTTGCCTCGTAACCGTGTCGGCCGAACTCCTCGGTGGCCGCGGCGAGGACCTGTTGTTCGCGCGCGGCCCGCGGCACGCCCTTGGTGCCGGCCCGTGAGGGGAGCGTTGTCATGGATTCGATCTTACCCTAGGGTAACTTTCCGTTGGGTAAGTTCCTCGTATCCCCCGCTGTCCCCCACTGGGAGCACCGTCATGCCTGCAGCCACGCCACGCCCCGGCTCCTCCCGCACGCGCTCCTGGTGGGGCTGGGGCTATGCCGATGCCCATCCCGACGATGCCGAGTGCATGGCGATGGGCTCGCTGCTGCCCGGCAGCCTGACCCGGCCGCTGCCGATACCCCGGGTCGCCGACCTGGACATCACCCGCCCGGCCGTGACGCCCCCGTCCACGCTGGCGCAGCTGGTCACCACAGATCCCGAAGCACGCGCCGCCCACGCCATGGGCAAGGCCTACCGCGACGTCGTCCGCGCCCTGCACGGCAGGCCCGGCCGGATCCCCGACCTCGTCACCCTCCCGGCCTGCGACCAGGACGTGGCCGACCTGCTGGACTGGGCCGGTGACCACGACGTCGCCGTCATTCCCTTCGGCGGCGGCTCCTCGGTGGTGGGCGGCGTGGAGTACCGCGGCGACGCCCACCGCGCCGTGCTGTCGCTCGACCTGACCTCGATGGACCGGGTCCTGGAGATCGACGCCACCAGTCGCTCGGCGCGCATCCAGGCCGGGGCTCTCGGTCCCGTGCTGGAACAGCAGTTGCGGCCCCACGGGCTGACGCTGCGTCACTTTCCGCAGAGCTTCGAGTTCTCCACGCTCGGCGGCTGGCTCGCCACCCGCGCGGGCGGGCACTACGCCACCGGCCACACCCACATCGACGACTTCGTCCAGTCCCTGCGCGTGGTCACGCCCGCAGGCACCAGCACGTCCTGGCGACTGCCCGCGTCCGGCGCCGGACCGTCGCCCGACCGGCTCTTCCTGGGCTCCGAGGGGACGCTCGGAGTCATCACCGAGGCGTGGATGCGCCTGCAGCAGCGGCCCCTCCACAAGGCCTCGACATCGGTCTCGTTCACCGACTTCTCCCGTGCACTGGACGCTGTACGCGCCATCGCCCAGTCAGACCTCACGCCCGCCAACTGCCGTCTGCTCGACCCCGGTGAGGCGCTGCTCTCGGGTGCCGCGAGCGACGGCTCATCCGTTCTGGTCCTGGGCTTCGAGTCCGCCACCGGGCCGGTCGACGACCGCCTCGCGAGCGCCCTGGACATCGCCCGTGCCCACGGAGGCCGCGGCGAGGACCCTTCCACGCACCGCGACGCCCCGGCCGACACGGCCGTGGGCGCCTGGCGTTCGGCGTTCCTGCGCATGCCCTACCTGCGCGACGGACTGGCCCGCGTCGGCGCCGTCGTCGAGACCTTCGAGACCGCCGCCACCTGGGGCGCCGTCCCCGCGCTGATCGACGCGGTCCGCACCGAGGTCGGCGCCGCCGCCCTGAAGGCCACCGGTCACCCCGCGACTATCAACTGCCGCCTCACCCACGTCTATCCGGACGGCGCCGCGCCCTACTTCACCGTGGCCGTCGCCGGACGTCCCGGCGACGAGGTCGCGGTCTGGGACGAGATCAAAGCCGTCGCGACCGAGGTCCTCCACCGCCATCGCGCGACGATCACGCATCACCACGCCGTCGGCCGCGACCACCGCCCGGGCTACGACCTCCAGCGCCCGGCCCCCTTCGCCCTGGCCCTGCAGGCCGCGAAGGACGCGCTGGACCCGCACCACGTCCTCAACCCCGGCGTCCTGATCGGCTGACCGAGACCGGCGCCACGGTTCGGTGGCGGCCCGGCTTCGGGGGGCGTTCGGTAGCCTTGGCGCACCGTCGTACCTCAGGAGCTTCGCCGTCATGGATACCCAGCGAGTCGCGCTTCCGACTTTCCGTACCGCCACAGCTGCGGATGTGCCCTCCCTGGTGGCACTGATCGAGTCGGCCTACCGGGGTGAATCCAGCCGCGCGGGGTGGACCACCGAGGCCGACCTGCTGGAGGGGCAACGGACGGACCCCGAGGGTGTCATGGCGGTCCTCCAAGGCCAGGACAGCCGCATGGTCGTGGTCGAGTCGGACGGCACACTCCTCGCCTGCTGCCAACTGGAGAACCGTCGCGGCCACGCGTACTTCGGGATGTTCGCGGTGCGTCCCGAACTCCAGGGCGGCGGCCTCGGCAAGCAGCTCCTCGCTGAGGCCGAGCGCCTCGCCGGTGGCGAGTGGGGTGCGAAAGAGATGCACCTGACGGTGATCACCGCCCGGGCGGACCTCACCGCCTGGTACGTACGTCGCGGCTACACCCGAACCGGGCAGACGAGTGCCTTTCCCTACGGCGACGAGCGCTTCGGCCTGCCCACGCGCAACGACCTGGAATTCGAGTTGTTGGTGAAGGAACTGCCCTAGAAGACCAGCACGGCAGCGGCTCGGTGGAGAGGGGTGGGGCCGCTGTCCCGGTGAGGGGACGTACGCTGGGCGTCCCCATGCACATCCGAGGCGTGGACATCGTGGCCGAGGAGAGCATCGTGGCACAGGGACGTTCTGGCATCAGGGGTGCGCGGATCGGGTCGGGACCGATGGGGGAACCGGAGCGCGGCGACCTCGCCCCGCGCACGACGGTTTCGTTCTGGTGCGGCAACAGCCACCAGACGCAGCTCAGCTTCGCGATCGAGGCCGTGGTCCCGCAGACGTGGGACTGCCCCAGGTGCGGTCTGCCCGCCGGCCCCGACCCGGACCAGGTGCCCGTCGCCGAGGGCAACGCCCCCTACATGACACACATGGGCTACGTCCGCCAGCGCCGCAGCCAGGAGGACGGCGAGATCCTGCTCAACGAGGCGCTGGCCAAGCTGCGCGGGACCATCTGACCGACTCGGGACGCCGCCGGCCTGCCGGTGCGGTTCGGGCGCGCCCACGCTTGCCCGGGCCCGCCTCGGATCACGACGCGCCTGTGGGGCCGATCGGACGACCGGCCCCACAGGGGATTGCTGGACTACTGGGCTGACGCCAGGAGACCTAGTGGGCCGCGCGGTCCAGGCCCGCGCTGCTGCCGCTGCCCGCGGTGAAGGCGGTCAGGCCGTTCGGGGTGCCGAGACCGGTCGGACCGTCATAGCCGGTGCCCGCGGTGCACAGGTAGGTCGGGGTGCAGCCCGAGCCGCTGTTGCTGCCGGTGGTCACGTCGTTGAGCGCCGAGGTGTTCTTGTACGGGTACTGGGCCGGGTTGTCGTTCGCACCCGGGGTGCCCGCGTCGGCGTAGACCGAGGCGATGATCGGCGAGGACGCGCTGGTCCCACCGACGACCTGCCAGCCGTTGGACTGGTAGCTGTCGTAGACGGCGACACCGGTGGCCGGGTCGGCGACGGCGGAGACGTCGGCGACGGTGCGGTTGGAGCAGCCGCTGTCGGTCTGCCAGGTCGGCTTGGGCTCGTACGCGGAGCAGCCGGAGCCGGTGCCCTCGGTCGAGTTGGTGTACCAGACGGACTCGGACCAGCCGCGCGTGCTGGAGTCCTTGGTCAGCGAGGTGCCGCCGACCGCGGTGACGTCGGGGGACGCCGCCGGGTACTCGACGCCGTAGGCGCTGTCACCGGCCGAGGCGGTGATGACGACACCGGGGTGGTTGTAGTAGCTGCTGTCGGTCTGCGTGTCGGAGGAGTCCTCCGAGCCGCCGTAGCTGTTGGAGACGTACTTGGCCCCCATCTTGACCGCCTCGTTGACGGCGGTGCCCAGGTCGGAGGTGTTGGCGCTGGTCGCCTCGACGAGCAGGATGTGCGCGTTCGGCGCGATCGCGGAGACCATGTCCAGGTCGAGGGATATCTCCCCGGCCCAACCGGCGTCGGCGGTCGGGTAGTTGGTGCCGCCGCTCTCGTCGACCTTCTGGAAGCAGCCGTTGGCCGTGGTGCAGGCGGGCAGCCCGTACTGGGTGCGGTAACTGCCCAGGTCCGCCTCGGCGTTGGGGTCGTCCTGCGCGTCGACGATGGCGATGGTGGCGCCCGCGCCGCCGTTGGCGGGGATGTTGTAGGCGCCCAGCAGGTCGCTCGGACCGAAGCCGTCAGGGGTCGCGGCGTTGCTGTCGGCGTGCAGCGCCAGCGCGTGCGGCTCCGTCACGTCCGTCCGGACCAGGGCGAAGCAGGAGGCCTGGTGCGCCTTCGGGGCAGCGCACTCGTGCCGGTAGTGCGCCGTCGAGTGACCGTGGCCGGCCTGGGCCGACGCGGCGATCGGCGCCGCAATCGGCGCGGCGTTCGGCGCAGTGGTCGCAGCCTGGGCGATGGGACTGGCGGCCAGGCCCGCCACGGCTATGCCGAGGGAGACCATCCCGGTCAGGACCTTACGGGGCCGACCAGCGTGGATGGGGTTGCGCATGGGGGGAGCTTCCTCTCATGTCACGTGACGCCAGCACGCGGTTTCCCCAGGCCGGCAGACATGGCAGGAGCCAAGCGCCGACGCAGCGGAAGCAGCTGACGTCGTGTCACCACATTGAGTGGTGAGAGCGGCGGTTGGCACGAGAGTGAACCAGGGTTGTCGGAGACGGGTCAAGGCATGACACCCAGAAAGCTCTCAGTTTCTTCTCAGTGATCTGTGAGCTATGTCTCAACAGGGCGATTTGTGACGCACCGTTGGGGCGCAAACGCAGGCAGCAATCTCGGATGATTGCTCATCAAATCGGCATATGTCCGATCCTCTGGGGGAGCTGTGCGCCCAGCCCGGACCGTACGGGAGACGCGTCGTCAGCGCCTGCTGCGCTCCGCATCCGAAACGGCACCGCGTTCTGGCGTCGCGTCAGAGCGACAGAGGCCCGAGCAGGGGCGCAGCACCAGCGCCCTCGAAGCCACGACCCCCGGTCGAACTCAGGCCGACCCGGACTGCCCCACGGCCTCAACCGCCGCGCGGAGCGCAGTGATCCGCCGCCCCCGCTACCACTGCCAGGGTTCAGCCACGGCGAGGTCAGGCCGCCGCCCGCGCCCCTGCGCGGCTGCGGGCCTCCCGGCGTACGATCCCAGACCCCGGCGGCGTTCCAGTCCCGCAGGCGCTGCCAGAGCGGCGTCGGCGGTTCCCGTGGAGATGACCACCGAGCGGCTGGATTCCGCTATCCGCTGGATGCTGTCGAACACCCCTGCCGCGTTGGACGGGCATCAGGTTCTGCCGGACGACGTGCGGACCGAGCGGCGGGCGGCAGCGGGGTCGTCGCCGAAGCCGACGGTCAGCTGGCCGGTCTGAGCTTGGGCATCGGCCTGCCGCTGGCCGGTTACTACACACTCCACGCCCTCGGCGCCTCCGACTGGGCCGCGCTGCTCGCAGCCACGGCCGCCACAGGGGCACGGCTCGTGGCCGTGGGCGCCTGGACCCGACGGGTGTCCTGGTTCGCCGCAGTCATGCTCGCAGTGTTCGGCGTCGGCCTCGCCCTGGCCTTCGTCGGCGGCGACCCACGGTTCCTGCTGCTCAAGGACTCCTTCAGCACCGCCGCGCTCGCCCTGGTGTTCCTGGCCAGCCTGCTCGGCGACACCCCACTGACGCTCGTCGGCGCGCAGAACTGGAAACCCCACCAGGCCCAGGCCCTCCGCCACCTCTACGCCGGCGAACCCACGGCCCGCCGCGCCTTCCGCACCAGCGCCCTCGGCTGGGGCCTGGGGCTGCTCGCCGAGTCCGCGCTCCGGGTACCCCTCGTCTACGCGCTGCCCGTGCCGGTCGCCGTCGGAGCCTCCACCGCGTGGATGATCACGGCGCTCTGCGCGATCGCGGTCTGGAACGCCGTCTACATCACCCGCGCCGCCCGCCGCACCCCCGCCCTGTCTGTGCTCCTTCCCGGTGGCGGAGCGCAGCCTGATCCCGATTCACCCACTCCCGACCGCTTTCGTTAGTCGAGTAAGTGCGGTCGCCGTGCTGCGAGGGGCGAGGAGAATCGGCACGCCGACCGCGTCGCCCGGGTGGCCCCGTCTCGCACAGCCGCCCTCCATGTCCGGCACGAGCTCGCCGACCGCTGCTCAGGCCAGCCCGGCCTGCTCCAGCGCCTCAACCGCCGTGCGCAGCGCGGTGATCCGCTCGTCGAGCGAGAACCCTCCCGGGGAGAGGTTCAGCGTGGTGACGCCCGCGTCCGCGTAGGCGCGGAGGCGGTCGGCGATGCGGTCGCGGGTGCCGACGAGGGTGGTGGAGTCGATGAGTTGCTGCGGAACTGCGGCCGCCGCAGCCGCCTTGTCGCCGGAGAGGTAGAGCTTCTGGATCTCGTCCGCCGCCGCCTCGTAGCCCATGCGGCAGGCGATGCGGTTGTAGAAGTTCTGCTCCTTGCTGCCCATGCCGCCCACGTACAGCGCGGTGTAGTGGCGGAAGATGTCCGCCGCCGCGGCCAGGTCCGCCTCGCTGTCGCTCGCGGCGACGGCGATCGGGACGTTCGGGGCGACGTCGAAGCCGTCCAGCGTCAGGCCCGCCTTCTCGCGGCCGGCGCGCACGGAGGCGAGCGAGAGCTCGGCCTGCTCCGGGGCGAAGAAGATACCGAGCCAGCCGTCGGCGATCTCGCCGGTCAGCTCCAGGTTCTTCGGGCCGATGGCCGCGATGTAGAGCGGGATCCGCTCGCGCACCGGGTGGATGGTCAGCTTGAGCGCCTTGCCGGGTCCGCCGGGCAGCGGCAGCGTCCAGTTGGCGCCGTCGTGGGCGACGCGCTCGCGGGACATGGCCTTGCGGATGATCTCGACGTACTCGCGGGTGCGGGCCAGCGGCTTGTCGAACTTGACGCCGTACCAGCCCTCGGAGACCTGCGGGCCGGAGACGCCGAGCCCGAGCCGGAACCGGCCGCCGGAGAGCGTGTCCAGGGTGGCCGCGGTCATCGCCGTCATCGTGGGCGTACGGGCCGGGATCTGGAAGATCGCGGAGCCGACGTCGATCCGCTCGGTCTTGGCCGCGACATAGGCCAGCACGGTCGCCGCGTCCGAGCCGTAGGCCTCGGCCGCCCAGCAGACCGAATACCCGAGGCGGTCCGCCTCCTGAGCGACGGCGATGTTGTCGGCGTCGTTGCCGAGCCCCCAGTAGCCGAGGTTGATCCCGAGTCGCACGCTGCTGCCTCCTTGCCGGCGGGTCTCCGTGGTTCCGGGGCTGTCCCCTGATCCCCAGCGGAGCGTCTGCGCCGACTCTAGCCCCCGCGTCCGCGCGCGGCTACCGGCCAGTAGCACGGGTCTCCGGCCAGGACACGCCTCCGTTCGGGTGGCAGCCGATGCCCTCGGCACGCAGAGGTTCCGCGTAGGCTCACCCCGCCAGCTCCCCGCCGGCTTGCCGCCAGCTCCCCGCTAGCTCCCTGCCTGTCACCGGAAGGCTCCCACCCGTGCTGCAGCGTCATCTGGGCCGCACCGGCCTGCGCGTGTCCCGTCTGGGCCTCGGCACCATGACGTGGGGCCGGGACGTCGACGAGCACGACGCCGCCGACCAGCTCAAGGTCTTCCTGGACGCGGGCGGCTCCCTGGTCGACACGGCGGACGTCTACGCGGACGGCGGCGCGGAGTACCTCCTCTCCCAGCTGATCGGCGCTCTGGTCCCGCGCAGCGAGCTGGTCATCGCCACCAAGGCGGGCAGCGTCCCCGACCGCGACCGCCGTTTCGACGGCTCGCGCGGCCATCTGCTCGGCGCGCTCGACGCCTCGCTGGCCCGGCTCGGCGTCGACTACGTCGACCTGTGGCAGGTCCACGCGTTCGACCCCGACACCCCGATGGAGGAGACGCTCCAGGCGCTCGACCTCGCCGTCACCAGCGGCCGGGCCCGCTACGTCGGCGTCAGCAACTACTGCGGCTGGCAGCTGGCCAAGGCCTCCACCTGGCAGCGGGCGGTCCCGGGCCGGGTCCCGCTGGCGGGAACGCAGATGGAGTACTCGCTGCTGCAGCGCGGGATAGAGCGCGAGGTCCTGCCGGCCGCGCTGGACGCGGGCATCGGCCTGCTGGCCTCGTCGCCGCTCGGCCGCGGGGTCCTGACGGGCAAGTACCGGCACGGCACCCCGCCGGACTCGCGCGGCGCGTCACCGACGTTCGGCGCCTTCGTCCACCCGTACCTGGACGAACGCGGTCGCCGCATCGTCGACGCGGTCGCCACGGCGGCCGACGGGCTCGCGACCACACCCCTGCAGGTGGCGCTGGCCTGGATCCGCGACCGCGAGGGGGTGACCGCGCCGGTCCTGGGCGCGCGCACGGCCACGCAGTTGCAGGCGGCGCTGCAAGTGGAGTCGCTGACACTCCCGACGGAGATCCGCAACGCGCTGGACGACATCTCGGCGCCGGTGCACGTCTATCCGGACCAGAACTGGACGGCGTTGTACTGAGTCGTGCCGGTCGGTGTACTGCCCGACGCACTGGTCCGGACGGTCCGGCTGTGGTTCGGATTCCGGATTTGTCAGTGCCGGCCGCTAGCGTTCTTGGCGTCAGAGATGCACGCATTCCGAAGGGCCGCGACCGATGAGTGACACCGCGAACGCCACAGACGCTGCGACAGCCACGGACGCCGTGACCGCACAGCTCGCCGAGGCGATCCGCGCTGCCGACGGCCAGGCGCAGGACGTCGGCGCCCAGGCACGGGACGCCGTCGCGGACGCCGCGGCGGTGCTCGGCGAGGCGGGGGCGCCCGCGCAGCTCGCCCCGGCGGTGGTGGGCGCGCTCGGCGAACGCGCCGCCGACACGCTGCGGGAGGACCCGTGGGCCGTGCTGGCCGTGCCCGGCGTGCTGCCCGCCAACGCGGACGAGTTCGCGCGCGGCCTGCTCGGCGCCGAGGCCTCGCCGGGGGACGAGCGGCGGGCCAACGCCCTGGTGCAGTGGCTGCTGGAGCGCGCGTCCCTGCACGGCCACACGGCCGTCGAGCTCGGCGAGATCCGGCGCGGGCTGGCGGACCACGGGGTGCCGACCCCGGACGAGGCCCTGGCCGCAGTGCTGACGGAGGGTCGGGTGATGGCCTTCCAGGAGGAGGGCGACGACGAGGACGAGTCCGAGGAGGCCGCCGCCGGGCAGGTCCTGCTCGCGCTGGACCGGCTCGCGCTGGCCGAGGAGAGCCTCGCCGACGGCCTGGTCCGACTGAGCTCCACCTTCCCCGGCCGTGACGCGGCCCCTGGCGGGCCCGAGGCGGCAGGCGAGGTCGAGGCTGAGCTCGACGACGACTCCGTGCAGGCAAAGGCGACCGAGGACGGCGAGGAGACAGAGGAGGCCGAGGCAGCAGAACCCGCCGAAGCGGCCACCGTCCGCCCGAGCTGGGACGAGGTGATCGACGCCGCGCCCAACTCCTCTGCCGCCGCGCTGATCCGCGCTGTCGCCGACTCCGCTTTGGTGCTGCACACAGGCGGCGAGACCGCCCGTTCCGAGCCCGTCGCGCTGCTCCAGGCCGCACGGCGGCTCGGGCTGCGGGCCGCGCTGACCGGCGCCCACACCGACAGTGCCCGGCGGCTCGGCCCCGACGCCGCACCGCTCGGCACACTCCTGGCCTCCGGCGAGCGTGACGTGGACGGGACGCTGGCGCTCGACCTGCTGATCGTCTGTGACGCGCCGGCACTCGACGCCGAGTTGGCCGCCACGGTGGCGGAGTCGCTGGCGGACGGTGCGCGTCTGGTGCTGAGCGGCGACCCGGGTGACCTCTGGTCGGCGGGGCCCGGCCGGGTCTTCGCGGATCTGCTGGCGGCCAAGCCCGCGCCGGTCGTCGCCTCCCGGCAGCCGGACTTCGGGCCGATCGGCGAGCTGGTCTCGGGCATCGGCATCGGCGAGTTCGAGCCGGTCGCGGCCCCCGAGAAGGAGGTCGTCATGGTTCAGGCCGGCGACGCCGCCGAGGCCGTGCACCGCGCGGTCCAGCTCGTCGGCGACTCGATCCCCCGTGCGCTGGGCATCCCGTCCGAGCAGGTCCGCGTCCTGGTCCCCGCCCACGCGGGCCCGGCCGGGACGCGTGCCGTCAACGCGGCGCTCAAGCAGCGGCTCAACCCGGGTCCGGGCCAGTTCGGCGGCTTCGACGCGGGCGACGCGGTCGTCCGGGTGCCCGCGCCCGGCGTCCTCCACGAGGGCGTGGTGCGGGGAGCAGTGCCGGAGGGGCTGGAGATCGCCTTCTCCTCCCCAGCGGCCGACGCCTCGCCCGCCGGGACGGCCGTCGTCCCGCGCGAGCAGCTCGGCGAGCTGCGGCACGGTTGGGCGCTGACGGCCCATCAGGCGGCCGGTAGGCGCTGGCCCGGCGTGGTGGTCGTGGTGCCGCCCGAGGCGGGGCCGGAGCTGAGCCGCCAGTGGCTCTACTCCGCCTGCGGTCGCGCCGAGCGCCACCTCTCACTGATCAACGCCCTGGGCCCGGCCCTTCCGCAGACGGTGGCGACCCATGCGGCCCGCCCCCGCACCACCCGCCTGCGAACGATCATCGGAGGCGAGTAGCACGCCGCCGACCCCAGGCATACAGCCGTGCCCGGCTCAGCCGGGTAAGGCCGCCGGGTAGAGCTGCCGGGTAAGGCTCAGCTGGGGTCGAGGGCCTCGTCGAGCTCGTCCTCGTACTCCTCGATCACGTCGAACCGGGCGATCAGCAGCTCCGGTTCGGCGGTGTCGAAGGGCTCGGCGAGCCACTCGCCAGGCTCGCTCGGATCGGCGGCCAGCAGCCAAAGAGTCGAGTCGCCCTCCTCCAGGCCGAAGTCGGCGGCGTGACGGGCGACCCGGTCCGGCTCGAAGTCGCTGAAGAGGGTCCGCAGCGCCCCCGTGACCGTCGGGGCGCCGACGGCCTCGCGGAGGGCCCCCGGGTCGGTCACGGTGTAATCCCGGCGGATCAGCACGCTGACCGCCTCAGGTTCGATGCCGTCCGGCAGACCGCTGCCGTCCGGATGGGGCACCTCGAAGGGAGTGAACTCGTCGTAGACCTCGTCGAGCAGTTCGTCGTAGGCGTCCGCCGCGAGAGCCAGGGCCTCATAGGCGTCGGCGACCGCCGGATCGCCCTGGCCGGCTCTCGTCTCGACGGCGAGCAAATGCGCGTCGATCGCGGCCTTGACCGCATCCGCCGCGGTGCGGACCCGGGCGATCTGTTCTTCGGAGGGACGCACGACATCAGACATGACCCGCACGCTATCCGTTCCCGGGCAGCCCGCGCATCGGAGTTGTCCGCCTCGTTGGAAAACGATCACGAATCGGTCGCCCTGGGTGTGCCCCGGGTTGCCGGTCTTCCACTCTGGGCAGCCTTTTGAGAACCTGGCCCGGCCCGGTCGTAGGCTTGCCTGTGTTCGTCCGCGGGAGGAAGAGTCTTGACCCCACCCACACCATCCACCGGTAAACCGCCGCAGAAGATCGTCCGCCAGCCCGAGTACGAGTTCCGCTCGCTGGTGCTGCCCCGTACCGTCAGCCGCAACGAGGCCCGGGCCCTGCTCACCGAGCAGGCGGAGTACGGCCATTGGGAGCTGGACCGACTCCGCCTCTTCCCGGACGGGCGGCGCAAGATCACGCTCAGACGGCGCATCATCCGTCAGGTGCGCAGCCCGCTGAGTTCCTACCTGGAAGGCTGACGCCTACCGGGAGGGCTGACGGCGCGCCTTGCGGTAGATCACCGCACCGCCCGCCGCCAGCAGTACTCCGCCACCGGCCAGCAGCAGCGCGTCGCCGCCGCCACCGGTCTCGGCGAGCACCTCACCGGCGGGCGGCGGCGGGCTGATCCGGTGACCGGACGGCGCGGCGGTCGTCCCGCTGTTGGGCGGCGGGGGCTGCTCGCCACCCGTGCTGCCGCCCCCGGCCGGGGAGCTGCAGGCGCAGCTCGGCGACGACGTCGGAACCCCGCCGCCACCCCTGTTGTCCCCGCCCGTGGCGGAACTGTGGTTGCCGCAGTCGTTGCCGTAGGCCGGGTTGCCCGCCCCCGGGGCGTTGACGGTGTTGCCGCAGAGGTTGAGCGGAATGCTGACCGGCACCTGCACCGAGTTGCCCGAGCCGACGCCGGGCGAGCCGTGCGCTCCGCCCTTGGCCGTGCTCCCGCCGCCGGTGGTGCCGCCACCGTCGTCCCCGCCCTCGCGGACGCTGCGGACGGAGTCGTTGGCGCAGTGGTTGCCGTAGGCCGGGTTGAGCAGTCCGACCACGTTCACCGTGTTGCCGCAGGCGTTCACCGGCACGGAGACGGGAACCTGGACGGTGTTGCCGGAGAGCGCGCCCGGTGAGTCGCTGGAGGCGCCCGTGGCGCCCGTGTCGGCGAAGGCGTACCCCGCCGCATAACCCGCAGTGGAAGCCAACACGCTCCCGGTCGCCATGACCGTGAGCAAACCGCGTTTGGCAGCTTGTCGCATGGTTGTGCCCTGCCCTCAGTCCTTCGGGCGACCCGTGGGCCGCCCGGTTGTTGCTGGAATGCCCGAATGCGAAGGTCGCGCACAGGGCGCGTGCACCAGGCCTGTTCCCCCGTACCTCTCACAACGACAGGACGCACCCCGGGGCACGGTTAACACCGCAGGGAAAATGCAGCGGCCCCAGGAGGAAAATCCTCCAGGGGCCGCGCGACGGTCGATCGGTCGCTCAATCGGGCGCGCAATCAGACATTCAATCGACCGGGTCGGTCTTCCGGATTCTCCCGAAACCGGCTCAGTTGTTCTCGCAGTGGTTGCCGAACGCCGGGTTGAGCAGACCGATGACGCTGATGGTGTTGCCGCAGACGTTCACCGGCACGGAGACGGGAACCTGGACGAAGTTGCCGGACAGCACACCCGGGGAGCCCCAGGCCGCACCCTCGGCGGTGGCGGAGTGCGCACTGGCCACACCCGCGCCCGCGAGGGCCAGACCACCAGCGGTGGCGACGACGACGGCGATCTTCTTGACCTGCATGGTCTCTCCTTGCTCCATGGGAACAGCCCGTTCGGTGGGCTGCATATGAGTGAACGAGACTGCGGCAAATGGGGTACGTAACCCCGGCAACGATCACCCATTGGAGTGAGGACACCCGCACGCCTATACGAAAATCCCGCATTATCAGACCGGCTCAGTGGTGAGCCGGCCGAATCAGCTCAGCACTGCCGTATTCAGCACTGGTCGATGAAGCGATCCAGCACCCGGACCCCGAACTTCAGACTGTCGACCGGAACCCGCTCGTCCACTCCGTGGAACATTCCGGCGAAATCCAGTTCCGGAGGCAGCCGCAGCGGCGCGAAACCGAAGCAGCGGATTCCGAGTTCGCTGAAGGACTTCGCATCCGTCCCGCCGGAGAGGGTGTAGGGCACGGCGCGCGCGATCGGGTCCTCGGCGACCAGGGCCGACTGCATCGCCGCCACCAGCGGACCGTCGAAGTCGGTCTCCACGGCCTTGTCGTGGTGGACCGCCTCACGGCGGACGCGCGGGCCGAGGACGCTGTCCAGCTCGGTCAGGAACTCCTCCTCGTAGCCGGGCAGGAAGCGCCCGTCCACGTGTGCGGTGGCCTGACCGGGGATGACGTTCACCTTGTAGCCGGCGCCGAGCATGGTCGGCTGGGCGGTGTTGCGCAGCGTCGCGCCGATCAGCTTGGCGATGCCGCCCAGCCGCTCCAGCGTGGTGTCCATGTCCTCCGGGTCGAGCTCGACGCCGAGCGCGTCGGAGAGCTCGTCCAGGAAGTGCCGCACCGACTTGGTGATGCGGACCGGGAACTTGTGCCGACCGAGCCGGGCCACCGCCTCGCACAGCTCGGTGATGGCGTTGTCCTTGTTGGTCATCGAGCCGTGACCGGCGGTGCCGTCCACGGTGAGCCGCATCCAGTGCATGCCCTTCTCAGCGGTCTCCACCAGGTAGAGGCGCAGGTTCTCGTTGACCGTGAAGGAGAAGCCGCCGACCTCGCCGATGGCCTCGTTCACCCCGTCGAACAGGCCCGGGTGGTGGTCGACCAGGTGGTGCGCCCCATAGACGCCGCCCGCCTCCTCGTCCGCGAGGAACGCGAGCACGATGTCGCGCGGCGGCTTCCGGCCGCTGCGCAGCCGGTCGCGGACGACGGCCAGCGTCATCGCGTCCATGTCCTTCATGTCGACCGCGCCGCGTCCCCAGACCATGCCGTCCGCGATCTCGCCCGCGAACGGGTGGTGGGTCCAGTCGTCGGCGTTGGCGGGGACGACGTCCGTGTGCCCGTGGATCAGCAGCGCCGGACGGGACGGGTCCTCGCCCGCGATCCGGGCGATGGTGCTGGCCCGGCCCCGCTCCGACTCGATGATCTGCGGCTCCAGGCCGAACTCGGCCAGCTTCTCGGCGACGTACTCGGCAGCGGCGCGCTCGCCGGGGCCGGAGCCGTCACCGTAGTTGCTGGTGTCGATCCGGATCAGGTCCCGGCACAGCTCGGCGACCTCCGCCTCGCCGAAGCCCTCGCCCTGGCCACCGCCGAGCCGCTCGCCCGCCCCGCTCACCGCGCTGGTTCCACCCACTGTCTCGCTCACGCTACTCAGCCTCTCTCCGCGTCGATGCCGCACCGCGCCTCCGGAGTTCCGGGGTTTCCGGAGTCCCGGGGATCCGGTGCGGATGCTGCCCATCCTCTCCCGCCGCGCGCCCCCGCCCAAGCCCGCCGCGTCCGCAGTCCGGCACCGGGCCCGCCGGGGGACGTCGTCGAGCCACTCGCCTGATCCCCGTCACCTCGCCGTCGCATCGCCGTCGCATCCCCGCAGGTCGCGCCCGTGATGACCGCCCGGGAACGCATTTCGGAACGGCCGCTGATCTTTGCTATGGTTATCCCCGTCAGCGAGGCCGCAGGGCCGCAAAGACAGACTCCGATGCGCGGGTGGCGGAATGGCAGACGCGCTAGCTTGAGGTGCTAGTGCCCTTCGGGGCGTGGGGGTTCAAGTCCCCCCTCGCGCACGCATCGGGTCGGGCCCGTGATCATCGATCACGGGCCCGATCGTTTTGCCCGGGCTGTCCGTGTCGTGCCCGGGCGAGCCCCTCACGGCGATCTAGCGTGGGGCACCATGGCCTCCCCGATCACGCCGCGCGGTCGTGCCACCCAGCGGCAGGCGCGCGTCGCCGTGCTGCTGCGCCGGCCGAAGCTGTGGCTGGTTCCGTCCGTCCTCGCCTCGCTGGTCGCCGTGGGGCTGTCGCTCCTCTACATGGGCGGCATCCTCGACCCGAACGGCAGCCTGCACCGGCTCCCGGTCGCCGTCGTCGACGCCGACACCGGGGCACCGCTGCCCGGCCAGCGGCAGAACCTGGGCACCCAGGTCACGCAGGCGGTCGTCGCCGCCTCTCCGGTCGGCGCGGTCGACTGGAAGCAGGTGGACCAGGCGCAGGCACAGGACCTGCTGGCATCCGGCAAGGTCTACGGCGCGCTGGTGATCCCGGCCGACTTCACCGCCTCCGTCGGGGCGCTGACGACGGCGCATGCGACGACGCGGCCGACGATCGCCGTGCTGACCAACCCGGGTGTGGGCAGCCTGGGCTCCTCACTGGCGTCCCAGATCAACCAGAACGCGGCCCACCAGGCCTCGTTGACCATCGGCAAGGAGCTCACCGCCTCCCCCGCGACCGCGAGCGTCGACGCGACCACCCGCCTGCTGCTGACCGACCCGGTCGCGGTCACCACCCAGGTCGGCCACCCGATCGGGCAGCACAGCGGACTGGGACTGACCGCGTTCTACTACACGCTGCTGTTGGTGCTCAGCGGCTTCGTCGGCGGCAACCTGATCCACAACGGCGTCGACACCGCGCTCGGCTACGCGGACAGCGAGATCGGCCCGTGGCACACCCGCCGTCCGACCGTCCCGATCAACCGGACGCGGACGCTGGTGCTGAAGATGTGGATGACCGCCGGGATCTCGGTACTCACCACGACGATGGTGATGGTGGCCTGCATCGCCGTACTCGGGATGGACGCGACGCACATCCCGCTGCTCTGGATCTTCTCGTACTGCGCCTGCCTCGCGGTCGGGCTCGGCGTGCAGGCGATCAACGCGGCCTTCGGCGGGATCGGGCAACTGGTGTCGATGTTCGTCTTCATCGCGCTGTCGCTGCCCTCGTCCGGGGCGACCGTGCCGCTGGAGGCGACGCCCCCCTTCTACCGGTTCCTGGGCGCCTTCGAGCCGATGCGCCAGCTCAGCGCCGGGGTCCGGTCCATCCTCTACTTCGACGCCCGCGCCGACGCGGGCCTGGCCCGGGCCTGGATCATGATCTCGGTCGGTTTCGTCCTGGCCCTGGCCTTCGGCTTCGCGATGACCCGCTACTACGACCGCAAGGGCCTGCACCGCCTCACCCCGCAGCCGGATCCTGCCGAGGAACCGGCACCGGCGCAGACCTGAGCACGGCAGGACACGAGGGCACGGCACCGCACGGCAGGACACGGCAGGACACGGCAGGATTGCCGCCCATGACGAACCTTCATGTCGTACGCGTCTTCTGTGGTCCCGACGGTCACGGCGGCAGCCCGCTCGGGGTGGTACTGGACGGCGCCGCGATCCCCGAGCGGACCGAGCGTCAGCGCGTCGCCGCCAAGCTCGGATTCTCCGAGACCGTCTTCGTCGACGACGCCGCGAGCGGCCGGGCGGACATCTACACGCCCAGCGTGCGGTTGCCGTTCGCCGGGTACCCCCTCGTCGGGACCGGGTGGCTGCTGCGGCAGGAGGGTCTCGGCGGGGAACTGCTGCGTCCCGAGGCCGGAGACGTACCGGCGTGGCAGGACGGGGAGTTCAGCTGGATCTCCGGCCGCGCCGAGTGGGTCTCCGGCAAGCGGACCCAGCAGTACGCGAGCCCGGCGGAGGTCGACGCCCTGGAGGTCCCGCCGCCCGGGAGCGGCTGGCTCTACGCGTGGGCGTGGCAGGACGAGAGCGCCGGGACCGTCCGCGCCCGGGGGTTCCCAGGACGCGGGGACGGCATCGACGAGGACGAGGCGACCGGCGCGGCAGCCGTCGTGCTGACCGGCGAACAGCGCCGGGCGCTGGACATCCGCCAGGGCACGGGCTCCAGGATCCTGACCCGGCCACTCCCCGACGGGTTTATCGCGGTCGACGGCCGGGTCGTGACCCAGGAGCTGCGGTCGCTCTGACGTCTCCGGCCGGCCTGCTCTCCCCCTCGGGGCAGCCCACGCCGCTCAGACCGGTTCTGCGCGGCCACATTCCGCAGGCGACTGCTCACGTCCGGGGACGCCGGGCCAGGTCCGGACGACGCGGCGAGCGACTTACCGCTCCGACCCGCTAGCGTGACGATGAGCGGACGATCCGATCACCCGCGTCCCGAACAGTCCCAAACAGTCTCGAACAGTGGAGAGCGGCGATGAGCGACCTGATCCTGGTACGCCACGGCGAGACCGAGTGGAGTCTGTCGGGCCGGCACACCAGCTGGACCGACCTGCCGCTCACCGCGAACGGTGAGGCCCAGGCCCGCGCGCTGGCGCCGCTGCTGGGCGAGCACAAGATCGCTGTGGCGCTGGTCAGCCCGATGACCCGGGCCCAGGACACGGCCAAGCTGGCGGGACTCGACAACGTGTGCGTCGACCCGGACCTGCACGAGTGGGACTACGGCGCGTACGAGGGCATCACCACCCGCGAGATCCACCGGACCCGTCCGGCGTGGAACCTCTGGACGGACGGCGTGGCTCCCGGCCCCGAGGAGCACCCGGGCGAGACGCCCGAAGAGGTGGGCATCCGCGCCGACCGCGTGATCGCGCGGATCGAGGCGGCACTCGGCAACAGCACCGGCGGCGACGCGGTCCTGGTCGCGCACGCGCACTTCCTGCGGGTGCTGACGGCGCGGCGGCTCGGGCTCCCGCCCGCCGACGGGGCCCTGTTCCAGCTGGCCACGGGCACGATCAGCCGCCTCAGCACCGAGCACGACCGCCCGGTCGTCGCGACCTGGAACGAGCACCCGCGCGGGTAGCGCCACGCGGCCGACGGACCTCGCGTACCTGACGGACGGCCAGGTCAGCGCATGAGCGAACGGGGTCCGTCCGCTACCTGATCAAACTGATCGCACTGCACTAATCTGGCCAGCGATGATCCAGCCACCGCCGCAGCCGGCCACCAGGTCCTCCTGGTACCGCTCGATCAAGTCGACCACCAGGTCCGGGCTCCGCGTCGAGCCGGCGACCAATGCGCCGCTCGCCGCGCTGAGGGGCGCGCTGGGTGTGGCGATCGCGCTCTTCGGCGCGCTCGCGCTGAGCACGCCGGCGATCGCGACCTCGGCCGCGCTCGGCGCGCAGCTGGCCGGGATGGCGACCTTCCAGCGCAGCTACCGCCCGCAGCCGTGGCTGGCGCTGGCGACCGCGCTGGGACTGTCGCTGAGCACGTTCGTCGGCTATGTCGTCTCGCCGTGGCCGCCGCTGTTCCTGGCCGTGCTGGCGCTGTGGGCCTTCGGCGCGGGCATGGCCTGGGTCGGTGGCCAGACCGCGGGCATCCTGGCGTCGATGACGGTCACGGTGATGCTGGTCATCGTCACTCTCCCGACCACGGTCCCCGAGGCCGCGCAGCACGCCGCGGTGATCGCGGGAGGCGGCGCGATCCAGGCGCTGCTGGTGCTGATCTGGCCGGTCAACCGCTGGGGCGCGCACCGCGAGGCGCTGGCCGAGGCCTGCGCCTCCATGGCCGACTACGCCCGGCGGTTGCGGCACGACCCTTTCGCGCCGTTCGACCCGGATCCGCTGATGGTCGCCCGCGACGCCGCCCAGGTGACCCCCGGTCAGGCCCGCAGCCGTCCGTCCGAACTCACTGGCGTCCGCTCGCTGGTGGAACGGATGCGCCCGGCGCTGGCCGCCCTGGCCGACCCCCGCGTCGGCGCCGCCGAGGAGGGCCGCGAACGCGACCGTGCCCGGGAGCTGCTGGCGGCGGCCGCCGAGATCCTCGACATGGCGGCGCGCTCGATCCGCACCGGCCAACCGGCGCCGATCCCCGAACACGCCTACCGCGCCCTGGCCTTGCCGGAGGACGGCCCGGTGCTCGACGGCATCGCCAAGCACACCGCGCTGCGCCTGATCGGCCTGCTGGCCGAGATCCACGACGCCCTGGACGCACAGGACGACGAGGCCCAACCCCGCTACCTGCCCCGCCCGGGACTGCGCGCGCTCGTTCCCCACACCGCCCGGGCGGTCCGCCGCAACTGGACCTGGCGCTCGCCGGTCCTCCGCCACGCGGTGCGCACCGCGGTGGTGGTGACGCTGGCCGAGGGCGTCGGCCGGGTGCTGCCCTTCGGCCACAGCTACTGGGCCGCGATGACCGCGATGATGGTGATGCGTCCGGACTTCTCGCAGACGTACAGCCGCGGCGTGGCCCGACTGGTAGGCACGGTCGTCGGCGTCGGGGTCGCCTCGGCGGTCATGGTCGCGGCCAAGCCCGCCCCCTGGGTCTGCGGCCTGCTCGCCGTCTGCGCGGTCGGCTGCGCGTATCTGACCATGCGCAGCGGTTACATGGCGCTGAGCACGCTGGTCACGATCTACGTCGTCTTCCTGCTGTCGATGGACGGCCTGGTGCTGTCCCACACGGCGGAGGAACGGGTCGGCATGACCCTGGTCGGCGGAGTGCTGGCGCTCGCCGCGTACGCGATCTGGCCCACCTGGCAGACCGTCCGCCTGCCCGACCGCCTCGCCGCGCACATCGCCGCGGCTGGCCGCTACGCGGCGGCGACGCTCGACGCCTACGGCGAGCCGTCGACCGCGTCCCGACGCGCCATGCGCGAGGCCCTCCTCGACCTGCGCGGCGCGCGGGCCGCGATGATAGCGACGGACGCCTCAGCGGCCAACGAGCCGATCCGGCATCGGGGCCTGCGGCCCTCCCAGGTCGCCGACGCGCGGGCGGCGGTCGCCGCGATCAGCCGCGCCGCGATGCTGATCGAGGCCCACGCCCCCACCGCGACCGCGCCCGCACCGGGCGCGGTCGCCTTCGCCACGACGGTGCGCGACGCCCTGACCCGCGCCGCGGACGCGGTCCGAGAGGGCGAACCGGCGGACGTCTCGGGCGTCGAATCCGCGTACACGGACTGGTCCGCGGCACCGGACGGCACCCCACCGGAACTCCTCCGCGACGCGTCGATCCTGACGGAGGCCATCGACGGGCTCCAGGACGCCCTGGGCTGAATTCACCGCCGACAGGGCCAGTTGCACTTTCCTCAGGGCGCCGGGCCCTGGAGAGGCTCCGCGCATCTCACCCACCCAAGCGGGCGAACAACGGTTCGGACTCGGGCAGCCGGCCGTCAACCGGCGTGCACCGCACGACGATCCGGTCCGCCGCGTCCGGCAGGAACGGGCGGAGCTGTTCGCCCACCTCGCGGCAGGCCGCGACCAGCGCGGCCAGCGCCGCGTCCAACCGCGGGTCCGCGGCGCCGCGTTCCGCCTTGGCCAGCTCCCACGGGCGGGTGCGGTCGATGCAGCGGTTGGCCTCCTCGACCAGGGTCCAGACCGCGCCCGCCGCCGCACGGTAGTCGAACGCGTCGAGCGCCGCGTCCACGCGGCCCGCCGCCCGCGCGCAGACCGCGCGCAGTTCGGAGGTCGCGGTGGTGCTCACCGTGGCGGTCGGGACGACGCCGTCCCGGTAGCGATGGACCATGGTGACGACCCGGTGGACCAGGTTGCCGAAGCCTCCGGCGAGGTCCGCGTCCGCGCGGGCGATCAGCCGCTCCTCGGTGAAGTCCGCGTCGCCGACGCGCGGCACCTCGCGCAGCAGCCACCACCGCACCGCGTCCGTCCCGAAGCGGGACACCAGCGCCGCCGGGTCCACCGCGGATGCCGAACCCGCCCCCGAACCCGCCCCCGCCGCCGCGGACTTGCTGATCTTGCGCCCGGACACCGTCAGGTAGTCGTGGACCAACACCCGTGTGGGCAGCGGCAGTCCGGCCGACAGCAGCATCGCGGGCCAGTAGACGGCGTGGAACCGGAGCACGCCCTTGCCGACCAGGTGCACCCGCTCGCCGTCGCCCGCCCACCACGTCCGGTAGGGCTCCGCGTCCGTGTCGCTGCCGCCCAGGCCCAGGCTGGTGACGTAGTTGCCGAGGGCGTCCCACCAGACGTAGACGACCTGCTCCTCGTCCCCGGGGACCGGGATCCCCCAGCCTCGCGCGCGGGCGCGGCTGCGGGAGACGGAGAAGTCACGCAGGCCCGAGTCGATCAGCGCCAGCACCTCGTTGCGGCGCGACTCGGGCTCGATCCGCAGCCGCCCGCTCGTGATCAGTTCACGCAGCTGCTCCTGGTAGCGCGAGAGGCGGAAGAACCAGTTCTCCTCACTGACCTGCTGCGGCTCGGTCCCGTGGTCGGGGCAGCGGCCGTCCTCGGTGAGCTCGGATTCCGCGAAGAAGGCCTCGCAGCCGACACAGTAGAGACCGACATATTCCTTGCGGTAGAAATCCCCGGCCTCGGCACAGCGTCGCCACAGGTATTCGACGCCGATCCGGTGCCTCGGGTCCCGGCTGGTCCGGATGAAATCGTCGAAGGAAAGCGCCAGGGGTGCGGCGAGTTCCGCGAAAGCGGCGGCGTTGCGGTCGACCAGGTCCTGGACGTCGACGCCTTCGTTCTCGGCGGCGAGCACGTTCTTCAGCGAGTTCTCGTCCGTCCCGCTGAGGAAGCGCACCGCGCCGCCGCGCGTGCGGCGGTGTCGGGCCAGCACGTCCGCCTGCACGAGCTCCAGGGCGAAGCCGAGGTGCGGGCGCGCGTTGACGTAGGGGATGGTGGTGGTGACGTAGTAGCTGCTCATCAGGCTCTCCAGCGCTCCGGTTGCTCACCGGGTGTCGGGCGGGAGGGGCCTGCGGCGGACATGCAAGAGGCCCCTGGTGACGGGGCCTCGGTAGCGCGCGTGCGTTCGCGTCTCAGCAGCCCCTGGAGGGGCGCATCATTCGGAAGCAGGGCGCGTCGATCATGGCTGGAGAGTAGCAGAAGCGGTCTCAGAGGTGGCCGCGAATATAGCGGCCCAGCTCGGCGGTCCAGTGCCCGTAGTCCGCGCGCATCGAGGCGTCGCCGCCGCAGATCTTGGCGACCTGGGCGTCGGTGATCCGGTCGGCCCCGTCGGACGCCAGCAGCTGGGCCATCCGGTCCATCGTGTCGGCGAGACGCTCCGCGTCGTGGTGGCTCAGCATGACCAGTCGCTCGGTGCGGCCGATGGTGGTGGAACCCGGCATGGCTGCCTCCTCGGGTCGGTCCCCCACCCACGGTAGGCCTTTTCGGCAGGCGGGCAAGTTGCACTCTCAGGGACGTGGGGCTCTGCCGATCTGCGGCTTCGTCGCGCGGGCAGATTGGTCGAGCAGAGCCCCGCGCCCCTCGAAGACCTGCACCTTCTCCCAGGCCCTGTCGTCAAACTCCCGCCGGGCCCGGCTTGCCTGGTACGGCCTCCCCCTGCCTTCGGCTAGGGGGTGCCCCCACGCTGCGTTGTCGCATCGCCCAAGTACGGCCCAGTACGAGGGCGATCCTCCGCCTTGCAACTGTCCGCACCAGACAACCCGGGCTGATCCGACGCGAGTTTGACGACAGGGCCTAGCGAATCGGGAGACCCGAGAGCGTGCGCGCAATAACCAGCCGCTGGATCTCGCTGGTCCCCTCGAAGATGGTGTAGATCGCCGCGTCGCGGTGCATCCGCTCCACCGGGTACTCACGGGTGAAGCCGTTGCCGCCGAAGATCTGGATCGCCTGGGCCGTCACCCACTTGGCCGTCTCACCCGCGTACAGCTTGGACATCGAGCCCTCGGCCGCCGTGAACGGCTGGGCCGTCGCCGCCATCCAGGAGGCGCGCCAGACCAGCATGCGCGCGGCGTCGATGCGGGTGCGCATGTCGGCGATGGTGAAGGCGATGCCCTGGTTGTCGATGATCGGCCGGCCGAACTGCTCTCGGGTCTTCGCGTACTCCAGGGACTCCTCGTACGCCGCGCGGGCCAGGCCGACCGCCTGGGCGCCGACGGCCGGGCGGGAGGCCTCGAACGTGGCCATCGCCGCGTTCTTGACCTGCTCGACCTTCTCGCCGCGGGCGACCGCAGCCGCGCGCTCCCGGGCGCGGGCCATGCGCTCGTCCAGCTTCTCCTTGCCGCCGAGCAGGCAGTCGCCGGGGACGCGGACGTTGTCGAGGACGACCTCGGCGGTGTGCGAGGCGCGGATGCCGTGCTTCTTGAACTTCTGACCCTGGCTCAGACCCTTGGTGCCCGGCGGGATGATGAAGGACGCCTGGCCGCGCGCGCCGAGCTCCGGGTCGACGACGGCGACGACGACGTGGACGTGGGCGATGCCGCCATTGGTCGCCCAGGTCTTGGTGCCGTTGATGATCCACTCGTCGGTGGCCTCGTCGTAGACGGCGCGGGTGCGCATCGCGGCGACGTCGGAGCCGGCGTCGGGCTCGGAGGAGCAGAACGCGGCCAGCTTGGGCTCGTCCGGGGTGCCGAACATCTCCGGCGCCCAGACGCCGACCTGCTCGGGCGTACCGTTGGTGACGACGCCCGCTGCGGCCAGCGCGCTGCCGCAGATGGCGAGGCCGATGCCCGCGTCGCCCCAGAACAGCTCCTCCATGGCGATCGGGATGCCCAGACCGGTCGGGTCGAACTGCTGCTGGGCGAAGAAGTCCAGCGAGTAGATGCCGACCTTGGCCGCCTCCTGGATGATCGGCCAGGGAGTCTCCTCCCGCTCGTCCCACTCGGCCGCGGCGGGGCGGATGACGTCCCGGGCGAAGCCGTGCAGCCAGTCGCGGACGGCGATCTGGTCGTCGTTGAGTGCGAGGTTGAAGGCCGTCATCTGTTGTCTCCCGGGCGCGTTGCGCGTACTGGATTTTCCATCGCCAGGTGTTACCGTCGGTAACACACGCAAAGTTTGTTACTACCTAGTAAGGAATGTCAAGGCATGCGGATCGAGGCCGACACCCGCGACGAGAGGCGCACGGCGCTCCTCGACGCGGCCGACCGGGTGGTGCGCCGCGAGGGGCCGCGCGCGAGCATGAACGCGATCGCGGCCGAGGCAGGGATCACCAAGCCGATCCTGTACCGGCACTTCGGCGACAAGAACGGTCTCTACCGCGCCCTGGCCGACCGGCACTCGGCCGCGCTCCTCGCGCAGATCAGGGACGCGCTGGCCGCGCCGCTGGAGCGGCGGGAGCGGGTGGAGAACGTCCTCGACACCTACCTCGCCGCGATCGAGTCCGCACCGCAGGTCTACCGGTTCCTCGCCCACCCCGACCCGGCCTCGGACGGACTCTCCCCAGCCGGGCCGCTGGCGCCCACGCTGCGGGCGATCGCGGCCGAGCTGAGCCATGCCATCGCGATGCAGGTGGACCTCGGGCCGGAGAGCAACGTCATGGCGGAGGCCTGGGGGCAGGCGATCACGGGCATGGTGCTGGCCGGCGGCGACTGGTGGCTGGAGCACCGGCCGTTTCCCCGGCAGCGGATGGTGCAGACCCTGGCCGACCTGCTCTGGGGCCGCCTCGCCGCAGCCGGTGACAACCCGGGCGCGACCAAGATCTCGGACTGAACACATCTGTCCGCTCCGCCCGCTCCGTCCGCCCGCTCCGTCCGCCCCACCCGCCCTGTCCGCGAGCGCGACTGACCCCCCGTCAGCGGACGGGCTGCGGGACGCTCCCCCTGACCTGCGGCCGGGAGGTGCCCCCCGGCAGACGCAACCGCCGCGAACTGCCGCTGTACGCGAAGCCGGTCCGCTCGTAGACCCGTCGGGCCGGGTTCCCCTCGGTCACCTCCAGCCGCAGCGTGGGCAGGCCCGCCTGCGCGGTGCGCGCGAGGGCGCGCCGGAGCAGTGCGGCGCCCAGGCCCTGGGGCGCGTGCGCGGGGTCGCGGAAGATGTCCACCACGCCGGGCCCGTCGCCCGCGAGACAGCTGCTGCGCTGCGCCACCAGTACCGCGGCCACCGGCCGTCCGCCCGGCGCCAGCGCGACCGCGCTGCCGTCGAGCAGCTCGCCGAAGAGCCGACCCTGGACCATCGACGCGAACCAGTCCGGGTCACCGGCCGGATGGTCCGGATGGCCCGGCGGGTAGGCGCGTTGGTGCAGCCGGAAGAGTCGGCGGCCACCCACCTCGCCGGGCGCGGCCAGCGTCAGGCCGTGCGGGAGCTCCGGTTCGTGCCAGCGCGGATCCGGGCGCATCAGCGCGAAGTCCCAGAGGTAGTGGTGGGCGTGGCGCCCGAACGCCTCGGCGGAGCGGTGCAGCAACTCGGCGAAGTCGGTCTCGGCCGAGGCCACCCGGACGTCGAGCGTCCAGCCGGCCAGCACCTCGCCGACCACGCGCGCCGCATGCGCGAGGTCGGGACAGCGCGGACGCAGGTCGTCCGCCCACCAGAAGCCGACCCCGTCGCCGGTCCGGTCACCGGTCCCGGCATCGGTTCCGTCACCGGTCCCGGCATCGGTCCGGCCGCTGGTCACGGCGACCCGGACGAAGTCGGCCACCACCCGGCCCCACTCGTCCTGGACGGCCGTCCGCCCTGGTTCCGCCTGCCACCGGGTCAGTTGGGTCCGTTCCGGCACGACCGCGCCCGCCTCCGTCCCGTCCCGCCCATCCCTGCTCCGCAGCCCCTGCTCTGCCACCGCACTCCCGACGCACTCCCGGGCGGCGCTCAGCCGCCGTCGGCAGGCAGGTACCAGGGCGCTCGCCGGATCGCGCGGTGTGCGCGGAAGGCGCGCAGTCCCGTCAGCTCCTGGACGAACACGCCGCCGTCCAGATGCGCCGACTCGTGCTGGAGGCAGCGGGCGAAGAAGCCGGTGCCCTCGATCTCGACGGGCGCGCCCGTCACGTCCTGACCGCGGACCACCGCGCGGTCGTAACGCGGGGTCTGCGCCCGCAGGCCTGGCAGCGAGAGGCAGCCCTCCTCTCCGGCCACCACGACGCCGTCCGCCTCCACCAGCACCGGGTTGACGACGTGTCCCACATGGCGGACGTCCTCGTCGTCAGGGCAGTCGTAGACGAAGACCCGCTTCCCGACCCCGACCTGATTGGCCGCCAGCCCCACGCCGTCCGCCGCGTACATGGTCGCGAACATGTCCTCGACTAGGCGCTCCAGCTCCTGGTCGAAGACCTCCACGGTCGCGCACGGCTCGCGGAGCACCGCCGAGGCCCACGGGGTGACGGGATGCACGGTGCCGGCGCTGCCGGGGATGCGGGAGAGCATGGGACGACTCTATGCGGAG
This sequence comes from Streptacidiphilus sp. BW17, assembly GCF_041262485.1. Classification (NCBI taxonomy): domain Bacteria; kingdom Bacillati; phylum Actinomycetota; class Actinomycetes; order Kitasatosporales; family Streptomycetaceae; genus Streptacidiphilus; species Streptacidiphilus sp. BW17. Next base: position 180,478 of record NZ_JBGCCR010000010.1, read on the forward strand.
CCACAACCGCTCCTGTTCACGGGCCCGTCCGGCTGGTTCGCGGGCGGATCAGATGACGGGCAACCGAACGGAGATGGACGGTGCCCGCAGCGGAAGGGATCGGCCCGGTAGGCTACGGACAGCCTCGCCGTCCCGCAGGCAGACCGCAGGAGGAAGCACACCGATGTCCGCGCAACCCGATTCGGCCGTGCCGTCGGCCTCGCTGAACGCTCGCGCCAAGCTCGCCGTCACCGCCGGAAAGGCCGCGGCCGCTGTGTCGCGCGCCGCGGGACGCGGAAGCGGCTCGGTGATCGGCGGCAAGGTCGCGCTCCGGGTGGACCCGGATCTGCTGAGTCGCCTTTCCGAGAACCTCGACGTGGTCCTGGTCTCCGCGACCAACGGCAAGACCACCACCACCCGTCTGATCGCCGAGGCACTGCGCGCGGCCGGACCGGTCGTCTCCAACGCGCTCGGCGCCAACATGCCGGCGGGCATCACCTCCGCCCTGGCGGAGGGCGAACAGGCGCGGTTCGGCGTCATCGAGGTGGACGAGAAGTACCTGGCCATGGTCGCCCGGGACACCCACCCGAAGGCCATCGCCCTGCTCAACCTCTCCCGCGACCAGCTCGACCGGTCCTCCGAGACGCGCATGCTGGCCGAGAAGTGGCGCGAGGGCCTGGCCGGGTCCGAGGCCGTGATCATCGCCAACGCCGACGACCCGCTGGTCACCTGGGCCGCGTCGTCCTGCCGCCGGGTGATCTGGGTGGCGGCGGGCCAGGCCTACCGCGAGGACGCCTGGTCCTGCCCGAGCTGCGGCGGCGTCATGCAGCGCCCGGACGAGGAGTGGTTCTGCCCGTCCTGCGGTTTCCGCCGACCGCAGCCGCACTGGGCGCTCCAGGGCGAGTTCGTGGTCGACCCGCAGGGGTCGCCGTGGCCGATCCGGCTCCAGCTGCCCGGCCGCGCCAACCTGTCGAACGCCGCCTCCACCGCGGCGGTCGCCTCGGTCTTCGGCGTGCACCCGCAGGTCGCGCTGCAGCGGATGGAGTCGGTGACGGCCGTCGCGGGCCGCTACGAGTCGGTCATGGTGGCGGGGCGCGAGGTGCGCCTGCTGCTCGCCAAGAACCCGGCGGGCTGGCTGGAGACCTTCTCCCTGATCGACCCGGCGCCCGCGCCGGTGGTGCTCTCCGTCAACGCGCTCTCGGCGGACGGCACCGACACTTCCTGGCTGTGGGACGTCGACTACGAGCGGCTGGTCGGCCACCCGGTCTTCGTGATGGGCCAGCGCAAGCTGGACCTCGCGGTGCGGCTCGAGGTCGCCGGTGTGCAGTTCCAGGTGGTCGACTCGATCCAGCAGGCCGTGGCGATGGCGCCGGCCGGTCGGGTCGAGGCGATCGCCAACTACACCGCGTTCCAGCAGCTCCGCCGCGACGTGCAGAACTGACCGCCGGCACCGAGACGACAAGGACCTTCCCGCCATGAGTGAAAGCGCCCTTCGGCTGGTCTGGATCTACCCCGACCTGCTCTCCACCTACGGCGACCGCGGCAACGTGCTCGTCGTCGAGCGCCGGGCCCGGCAGCGCGGCCTGCAGGTGGAGCGGATCGACGTCCGCTCCGACCAGCAGGTGCCGACCAGCGGCGACATCTACCTGATCGGCGGCGGCGAGGACCGCCCGCAGCGGCTCGCCGGTGAGCGGCTGCGGGTGGACCCGGGCCTGCACCGCGCGGTCGAGAACGGCGCCATCGTCTTCGGTGTCTGCGCCGGGTTCCAGATCCTGGGCCACGAGTTCGTGGACGACCGCGGCGAGCGGACGTCGGGCCTGGGTCTGCTGGACGTGTGGAGCACCCGTGGCGAGAGCCACCGCAACGTCGGCGACATCCTCGCCGAGCCCGACCCGCGTCTCGGCCTGCCGACGATGACAGGCTTCGAGAACCACCAGGGCATCACCCACCTGGGCCAGGGCGTCTCCCCGCTGGCCCGGGTCACCGTCGGCGGCGGCAACGGGACCGGCGACGGCACCGAGGGCGCCTGGCGGGACACCGTCTTCGGCACCTACCTGCACGGACCGGTCATGGCCCGCAACCCCGCCGTGGCGGACCTGCTGATCAAGCTGGCCCTGGACGTGAGCGCCCTGCCGCCGGCCGACAACACGTGGTACGACGCGCTGCGGTCCGAGCGCATCTCCGCCGCCCAGCAGCAGACGGCCTGATCCGGGCCGCCTGCTCGATCCCTCCGAGTTCACACCTGTTCCACTCCGCTCCCCCACGCAGGGCGCCGACGGCGCCGCCCTGGCGACCGAGCCGGCCTGACCGGGAGTCGCTGCTCGGTATCATCGCGATAGGGTTGTTTTGTCCGATTCCGGTCGCCGCGCTCTGCTCGGGAGTAGCTGAACAATGCGTATTGGTGTGCTGACCAGTGGCGGGGACTGCCCCGGTCTGAACGCCGTGATCCGGTCGGTGGTCCACCGCGGAGTGGTGGACCACGGGGACGAGATCATCGGCTTTGTCGACGGCTGGCGGGGCCTCCTCGAGGAGGACTACCGGGAGCTGACGCTGGAGTCCGTCTCCGGCATCCTGGCCCAGGGCGGGACGATCCTGGGCTCGACCCGCGTCCAGCCGTCCAAGCTCCGGGGCGGCGTCGACGCCGCCCTGGAGATGTGCGAGCGGCTCGGCCTCGACGGCATCATCCCGATCGGCGGTGAGGGCACGCTGAAGGCGGCGCGCCTGCTCTCCGACGCGGGCCTGCCGATCGTGGGCGTGCCGAAGACCATCGACAACGACATCGCCTGCACCGACGTCACCTTCGGCTTCGACACCGCCGTCTCGGTGGCCACCGAGGCGCTGGACCGCCTCAAGACCACGGCCGAGTCGCACCAGCGGGTCATGGTCGTGGAGTTGATGGGGCGTCACACCGGCTGGATCGCCCTCAACGCCGGCATGGCGGCCGGCGCCCACGCCATCGTGGTGCCCGAGCGGCCCTTCGACATCGGCAAGCTGACCGAGGTCGTCCGCGAACGCTTCGAGCGCGGCAAGAAGTTCGCGATCGTGGTGGTCGCGGAGGGCGCCAAGCCCGAGCCCGGCACCATGCCGTGGCAGGAGGGCACCATCGACATCTACGGGCACGAGCGCTTCACGGGGGTCGCCACCCAGCTCTCCGGCGAGCTGGAGCACCGGCTGGGCAAGGAGGCCCGCCCGGTCATCCTCGGCCACATCCAGCGCGGCGGTACGCCGACCGCCTACGACCGGATCCTCGCCACCCGCTTCGGCTGGCACGCCGTCGAGGCCGTGCACAAGGGCGCGTTCGGTCACCTGACCGCCCTGCAGGGGACCAACATCAACCTGGTCCCGCTCGCCGAGGCGGTCGCGGACCTGAAGACCGTCCCGGCCGAGCGCTACGCCGAGGCCGAGACCGTCATCTGACGCACCGCCTGTTCCGCCGCCAGGTCCGCCGCCGGGTCAGCCCCGGCGGCGGACCGTCGGGCAATGCCGGTTATGTCCGATTAGCGTGTATCGTATGGAGATCCTTGCCTACGGCGTGCAGGCCGACGAGAAGCCCCTGCTGGAAGCCGCGTTCACCGGTCGGTACGACGTCCGCTGCCTGGAGGTCTTCCTCAACACGGACACCGCGCCGCTGGCGGCCGAGCACGAGATCATCAGCACCAGCGTCAACGCCCGGCTCGACGCCACCACCTTGCGGATCCTCGCCAAGGGCGGGACGAGGATGATCGCCCAGCGGTCGACCGGCTTCAACAACATCGATCTGGACGTCGCCGCCGAACTCGGCTTCACCATCAGCCGCGTCTCCTTCTACTCCCCCTATGCCGTCGCCGAGTTCGCCTGGACGCTCGCCCTGGCCGTCAACCGGAGGATCGTCCGGGCGGCCGGGCGGACCCGCGAGTTCGACTTCCGGCTGGACGGTCTGATGGGCCTGGACGTCCACGACATGACCGTCGGCGTGATCGGCACCGGCAAGATCGGCGAGTGCTTCTCCCGGATCGCCCACGGCTTCGGCACCAGGCTGCTCGGCTGGGACATCGCGGAGAACCCCGTCTGCCGCGACCGGCTCGGCATGGAGTACTCCTCGCTGGAGCTGCTGCTTGCCGAGTCGGACATCGTCTCGCTGCACGTCCCGCTGCTGCCGGACACCCACCACCTGATCGACGAGACCGCGCTCGGCCGGATGAAGCCGTCCGCGATCCTGATCAACAGCAGCCGCGGCGGACTGGTCGACTCGCGCGCCCTGGTCGAGGCGCTCCGCGCCGGGCGGCTGCGCGGCGTCGGGCTGGACGTCTACGAGGAGGAGACCGGCCTCTCCTTCTTCGACAAGTCGCTGGAGGGCGTGACCGACGACACCCTCGCCCGGCTGATGACCTTCCCCCAGGTGCTGGTGACGTCCCACCAGGCCTACTTCACCTCGACGGCAGTCGGCCAGATCATCGCGACCACCGTCGCGAACGTCGACGACTACCTGACCGGACGATGTTCGGAGAACACGCTGGTACCCAAAGCATGACCCGGGTGCCGAAGGACAAAACGGTCGGTTCTACTCTGGTGCGGTAACTGTGCGCACCAGGACGAGGGAAGCAGGAACCGCCGATGGGCAGCATGCCGGGCATGCCGGGGATGGGCCAGGACCTTCTCCCCTTCACCTTCGGCCGGGCGCTCGCCTTCCACCCCTCCGCCGACTGGTACTTCCTGGTAGCCGCCCTGTTGATGGCGGGCCTCTACCTCTTCGGCGCCGTCCGGCTCTGGCGGCGCGGTGACAAGTGGCCCGTCAGTCGCGTCGTCGCGTGGATGCTCGGGGTCGTCACCATGGTGATGGTCACCTGCACCGGACTGGCCCAGTACGGGATGGTGCTGCTCAGCGCGCACATGATGCAGCACATGGTGCTGTCGATGCTGACGCCGATCCTGCTGCTGCTCGGCGGCCCGATCACGCTGACCCTGCGCGCACTCCGTCCGGCCCCCAAGGGCAAGCGCGGCCCGCGCGAGCTGCTGGTCGCCCTGCTGCACTCCCGCTACCTGAAGGTGGTCTCCCACCCCGCGTTCACCATTCCGCTCTTCATCGCCAGCCTCTACGGGCTGTACTTCACGCCGATCTTCGACTTCCTGATGAAGACCACCTGGGGCCACCAGCTGATGATGGTCCACTTCCTCGCGGTCGGCCTGGTCTTCTTCTGGCCGATCATGGGCGTGGACCCGGGACCGCACCGCCCCGGCTACGTGATGCGGATCCTGGAGCTGTTCATGGGCATGCCGTTCCACGCCTTCTTCGGCGTGGCGGTGATGATGGCGTCCGGCCTGATGGTGAACACCTTCGCGCACCCGCCGGCGTCGCTGGGCATCAACCCACTCAGCGACCAGCACCTGGCGGGCGGCCTGGCCTGGGCGTTCAGCGAGATCCCCTCAACGGTGGTGCTGATCGCGCTGACCTTCCAGTGGGCCAAATCCGAGGAGCGCCAGTCGCGCCGCAAGGACCGGGCCGCCGACCGCAACGGCGACCAGGAGCTGGAGGCGTACAACGCGTACCTGGCCCGCCTGGGCCAGCGCCCGGCGGGCTGAGCCGCCCAGAGAGCCTGGGGGCTGTCGGGTCAGGTGCCGGACATCATGCTGTCGTAGGGGACCTGGCGCAGGTAGAGCGCGCCGCAGGTGTGGCAGATCGGTTCCCTGGTGTGCGCCCAGCCCGCGTCGGTCATGGTCGCCGCGTCCTCGCCCAGCTCACGACCGCAGAGGGCAGTCAGCGCGCCGTCCTTCATCATGTGCCAGGCCTTGATCGTGCCCCCGCCCGCGTACTCCGCCCGCATTCCGTAGACGTTCATGGCCGAACCTCCTGGTGCTCCTGGTGACGTCGGCCCATCAGGTCAAGGATGCTGCGGCGTTGCGCTCAGCGCCACTCCCGCCACGGGTGCGCACCGGCCCCGAGCGTGGCCCCGGGGCGACGCACCCGGACCTGGCCGAGGAAGGCCCGGCCGGTGATCCGTATCGTCGGACCGTCCGTCGGCGTCTCGTCCACCGCACCCAGCGGCAGCACCCGCTTGGCGAAGAACGCGCCGCCCTCGTCGTAGACGCGGACGTGCGGAGGCAGGACGATCTCGATCAGTCCGCAGAGGGCGTCGGCCTCGATCACCACCTCGCGCCGGGTGAAGACCGCCTGGCGCAGATCGATCACCAGCTTGCCCCAGCGGGCACGGGCCACGCTGGTGGGCGGCACCGGCCACTGGCCGCCACGGCGGACCTTGCTGAACAGCGCGGTCACCGGGCGGACGCTCGGCGGCTCGACCGGCTGCAGCTCGGAGGCGGAGACGGGCAGGTCGAGGGTGAGCGGATGCAGCTCGGCCAGTGTCCGTGCCGCGTAGGCGGTCTCCAGTCGCGATGCGTGCTCGTCCGGATCGAGGTGACCGGTGGCCAAAGCATCGGCGAGCACGGCGGCGACCCGGTCCCGGTCGACGTCCCCGGCGCGCAGGGCGGGGCCCTCGCCGGCGGGGGCAGGGAGCAGCACAGGCTCGTTCATGGCGGACACACTCCAGCTTCGGCCGGCAGGGAACGGCGGATCGACCGCGCGGGATCGACGGCGACAGAAACACGATATGTCGCGACTGTGACGCGGTCAACGCGATTACTCGAACGAGGGAAGAGGGCTCCGCTTCTCCTGCCGGCTTCTCGCGTCTCCCGTCTCTCGTCCTACCTGTCGTCCTACCTCTCGGAAAAGCGGTCAGCCTGGGCGAGGAGCCCGTCGAGCAGGACGTCGAGGCCGAAGTCGAACCGCTCGTCCCCGGCGTCGCGGGTGAGCGGGTCGACCATGGAGCTGAGCCAGCTGATCCCGTTGAGCCCGTTGAGCGGACGCGGCATCACCCTCGGTCCAGCTCCTGATGGTTGGGCACGTAGGCGAGGTCGATCGGCTGCGCGGGCGGGCCGTCGCGGCGCAGCGCCTCCAGCAGGGCGACCAGTTGCGGCGGCCACAGCACCTCGCCCACCTCGGCGAGTTCGGCCGGGCTGAACCAGCGGCAGCGGAGGATGCCGTCGGCGGCGAACGAGTCGGTCAGGTCGCCGACCGGGTCCCGGCGCGGGGCCCGGGCCAGGAAGATCACCTCGTGCTGACGGACCAGCCCCTCCCCGCTGCGGTGGTAGTCGTGCTCCCAGGTCCACAGCGCCGGACCGGTGGTCACGTCGGTCCAGCCGGTCTCCTCGGTCGTCTCGCGCAGGGCTCCGGCGAGCGGCTCCTCCCCCGGCTCCAGGCCGCCGCCGGGCAGCACCCAGTGCGGGCCGACCTCGGCGTCGTGGTGCAGTTGCAGGAAGACGTGATCGTCCGGATCCAGGACGAGCAGGCGAGCGGCGGCGCGGCGTGGACGCTCGCCGGTCCCGGGCCGCTCGGCGACGAGGAAGCCGCCACCGTGGGTCAGGCGATCCGCGCCGTAGCGGTCGGCGAGGTCGTCCTTGTCGATCTCGTGGACCAGCCAGCCGTCGCGGCGCAGCCACTGGGCGGCGTCCTGGCCGAGGCCGCCGCGCCAGAGCGAGATCGCCGCGGACATCGAGGGCTCGCTGGCCGAGAGCTCCAGGGTCCGCCGCAGCTCACGGCCGTGGACCAGGGACAGACGACTGCCGGGCGCGGAGAGTGCGCCGACCTGTTCCAGCAGCGCGGCGGCGTCGGCGGGCTCCAGATAGATCAGCAGACCCTCGACCAGCCAGGCCGTGCGCGCCTCCGGGTCGAACCCGGCGCCGGTCAGCGCGGCGGCCCAGTCCTCGCGCAGGTCGACGGCGAGGATGGTGCGCGGCACCCGGGGCTCGGCGTGTTCGGCGGCGAGCACCCGCTCCTTGAAGGCCAGGGTGTCGGGCAGGTCGAGCTCGAAGAGCCGGACGCCGTCGGGCCAGTCCAGCCGGAAGGCGCGTGCGTCCAGCCCGGCCGCGAGCAGCACCACCTGGGTGCAGCCGCCCGTGCGGGCCGCGCCCTGGAGGCAGTCGTCGAAGAACGCGGTGCGCAGCACAAGGTGCGCGGACATCACCCGCCAGGCCTCGCTCGACCTACCGCGCGGCACCTGCGCGGGCGCGGCGGCAACCGCCGCGCGGACGAAGGCGGCGGCGTAGGGATCGTCGAAGAGCCGGTCGCTCGCGGGACGGGCGCTCTCGACGGCCCGCACCATGGCCACGCCGAGCGCGGTCCGGCCGACGCCCTGGGGCAGCTGATCCTCGGTCACCCGTTCAATCTAGCGACGGCCACCGTCAGCCCGACCCGGGTTTTCCCGGGCGGTGATGCCGAAGCGACTGCGCGGGCGTTCGCTCTCCGCGAGCGGGCCGACCGCGTGGATCTCGCTGACGGCGCCCGACCACTCCGGCTCCTCGGCGGGGCGCGGGGCGTCCTGGGCGTCGAGCTCCTCCAGTCGCCGCAGGTCGGCGGCGGAGACCAGGGCGACCAGGGGTTTGCCGTGGCGGGTCATGACCACCCGCTCGCTGCCGTAGCCGACGCGGTTGACCAGCTCCGCAAAGGCGGCCCTGGCTTGTGTGACGGGAATCTCAGCAGGCATGCTCGAAGTCTAGCGTTCTGTACAGAACGTACGTTCTTGGCGAGTACGTTCGCAGCAGAACGCGCGGACCGACTCAGGACGAGCAGGAGGACGGAATGCCGACCGAACGACTCCGCGACCCCTTCCGCGAGCAGCTGCTGGAACAGCGGGTGGTCACCCTTACCGGGCCGCTCGACGACACCGCGTGCGCGGAGGCCGCCGCCGAACTGCTCCACCTCGACCGCGCCGACCCGGGCCGTGAGCTGAGCCTCTACCTGAATTCCTCCGGTGGCGCGCTCACCCCGCTGCTCGGGCTGGTCGACGTGGTCCGCTCGCTCGCCTGCCCGGTGCAGACCGTCTGCCTGGGGCGCGCCGAGCGGACCGCGGCCGTGCTGCTGGCCGTCGGCACGCCCGGCCGACGGGTCGTCATGCCGCAGGCGCGACTCCTGCTCGCCCACCCGGACCCCGGGACCGAACCGGACGGCCACCCGCTCGCGGCAGAGGAACTGATGCACCATGCGGACTCCTGGGAGCGTCGGCTCCGCGCCGTCGAGGCGCTGCTCGCCGAGGCGACCGGCACGAGTCGCGAGCGGGTGCGACACGACCTGGAACACGGCCTGGCGATGGGCGCGGAAGGGGCCGTCGGATACGGCCTGGCCGACACGATCGGCCGACGCCCGCCGAATGGATGAACCATTCCCACAGCGCCCCGAATAAGCCCAGTTCATACCCGGTTCGAACGCGTCTGTAATCGTTTTCGAGGCCCGGCATACGAATACCTCTGAAGGCTCAAGAATTGCGCAGCAAACCCGATGTGGTAAGAATCACAAACGCACGGCGGAACGTGAAGATCCCATAAAAACGTGCCAATACTGTCCGCCGAACGAACAAGTCCTCGCCACCGTGGCGGGGCGGTCCTGCCGGACGCCTAGTCTCGCCACCGGCCGGACGCCAGGTGCTCACACACACCTGACAGGCGAGAACGGGAGACCCAGGCAGTACGGGGTGGCGCAGGCAACGCCGCCCCTCGGGGTGAAGCCGGACGACGGCCGGGCAGCTTCTGGAGCCCGAACCCGACAGGGACGACTTTCGTAGGCGGTTCCGGAAGGGCTTTAGCATGTCTGCGTCCTCTGGTTCTGCGCGCAACCATGCCAACCGGCTGAAGGCCGGAATCACCACGCTCGCCGCCACGGGAGCACTTCTCGGCGGGACCGCAGTGGTCGCGCCGACGGCCAGCGCGGCCAATCTCACCATCGGCCTGCGGGCCTTGCACGTCGCCGAATCCAAGCACGGCGACCCCTATCACTGGGGAGCCACCGGGCCGAACTCTTTCGATTGCTCAGGGCTGACGTACTACGCGTTCAAACATGTCGGAAGAAAACTCCCCCGCACGGCGGAACAGCAGTACAACCACGTGCACCACATCTCGTTCCGCCAGCTGCGACCTGGCGACCTGGTCTTCTTCCATGACGGCGACTACGTGTACCACGTGGGCATCTACGCCGGGCACTGGAAGATCTGGCACTCCCCGCACCCCGGCACCTACGTGAAGCTGGAGCACATCTGGACGCACTCCGTCTGGTTCGGCCGGGTGAACTGACCACGCGTCCGGTCAGAGAGCCGCCTGACGGCGGGCCTCGTCGAGTAGCTCCATCACCTCGATCGAGGCCTGCCAGGGCATCAGCGGGCTCTCCAGCAGACCGGCGCGCAGGCAGCGCATCACCTCCTCGGCCTCGTGGGTGAACCCGAGGCCGTGGAACGGCACGTCGATGCGCTCGGCCGGCTTCTGCTCGTCCTTGCCGCGACGCAGCAGCAGGTGGTCCGGGCGGAAGAAGTCCTGGGGCAGCTCGATCCGGCCCTCGGTGCCGGCCACCGTGGCCCGGCGCGGCGTCGGCGCGACGATGCCGCAGGTGAGAGCGGCCATCGCGCCGCTGTCGTAGCCGAGCAGCACACCGGTGTTGGCGTCGACGCCCTCGGGCGTCGGACTGGACCAGGCGCGCACCCGGTCGGGCCTGCCCAGCAACAGGTGCGCCAGGCTGACCGGATAGACGCCGAGGTCCAGCAACGCGCCGCCGCCCAGCGCCGGGTTCCGTAGCCGGTGGCTCGGCTCGAACGGTCCGGCGATGCCGAAGTCGGCGTGAACGGTGCGGACGTCGCCGATCACCCCGTCACGGACCAGCTCGACGGCGCGCCGGATCGCCGGGTTGAACCGCATCCACATGGCCTCCATCAGGAAGACCCCGCGGCTGCGGGCCAGTTCGACCAGGGAGCGGGCCTGCGCCGCGTCCAGCGTGAGCGGCTTCTCGCAGAGGACCGCGCGGCCCGCGTCGAGGCAGAGCGCGGCGGCGTCGTGGTGGGCGCTGTGCGGGGTGGCCACGTAGACCACGTCGACGCGATCGTCGGCGGCCAACTCCGCCCAACTGCCGTACGCGTGGGGGATCCCGTGGCGCGCGGCGAAGGCCCGGGCAGCCCCCTCCGTGCGCGAGGCGACGGCGAACACCTCGGCGTCCGGGAGGAGTTGGAGGTCCTCGGTGAAGTCGCGGGCGATGTTGCCGGTGGCCAGGATGCCCCAGCGGATCTTCCCCTGGATCTTGCCCTGGCTCTTCCCCCGGCGGTTCGCGCTCCCATTGGTCCCAGTCATGGGGTCATCCCATCACGACCGGAGCCCATGGCGGCAGGGTCCGTCACCGGTCCCGGCGGGCGCCGTCCGGGGCGGTGCCGGCCAGAAGCGAGACAGCCCAGGTGATTTGATCATCCGTCAGATCCGCGCGGGCCGTCAGCCGCAGCCGCGAGAAGCGGTCGGGCACGGACGGCGGGCGGAAGCAGCCGACGCCGAGGCCGAGTGCGCGCACCTCGGCGGCCCAGGCCACAGCCGCCTCCGGGGAGGGGGCGCGGACCGAGACCACGGCCGCGTCCGGCTCGCTGGACTCGAATCCCTCGGCGCGCAGGGCGTCGGCCAGCAGGTGTGCCACCTGCCGGGCCCGGTCGGCGCGTTCGGGCTCGGAGCGGAGCACGCGCAGCGCGCCGAGCGCGGCACCGGCGGCGGCCGGGGCGAGACCGGTGTCGAAGATGAAGGTCCGCGCGGCCTGGACCAGGTGCTCGATCACCCGGCGCGGACCGAGCACCGCGCCGCCCTGCGAGGCCAGCGACTTGGAAAGGGTCACCGTGGTCACCACGTCCGGCGCGCCCGCCAGACCCGCGGCCGCGGTGGCCCCGGAGCCGCCCGGGCCGAGGACGCCCAGGCCGTGCGCGTCGTCGATCACCAGTGCCGCGCCGTGGTCGCGGCAGGCGGCGGCCAGCTCGGCCAGCGGCGCGGCGTCGCCGTCGACGGAGAAGACGGAGTCGCTGACCGCGATCGCCCGGGCCTCGCTCCGGGCGGCCAGCTCGGCGCGGAACGCACCCGGGTCCTTGTGCGCGGCACGGGCGATCCGGGCGCGGGAGAGGCGGCAACCGTCGATCAGCGACGCGTGGTTGAGCGCATCGGAGACGATCAGCGCCTCCGGGCCGGTCAGCGCGGTGAGCGCGGCCAGGTTGGCGGTGTAGCCGGAGGAGAAGACGAGCGCCGCCTCCGCGCCGCAGAACTCGGCGAGTTCGCGCTCCAGCTCGGCGTGCAGCTCGGTCGTCCCGGTCACCAGCCGGGAACCGGTCGCGCCGCCACCCCAGCGCCGGGCTGCCTCGGCCGCGGCGTCGGTGACCCGGGGGTCGAGGGTGAGGCCCAGATAGTCGTTGCTCGCCAGGTCGAGCAGGCCGCTGTCCGCGGGGCGCGGTCGCAGCGTGCGCACCAGACCGGCCCGCTGCCGGGTCGCGGCGGCGGCGTCGATCCACGCGAAGGGGTCAGCGGTGGCGAGGGTCATGGGGCGACCCTGTCAGGAGCGCGCCGCACGGGACAACTCGAAGCCGTTGCGACATTGCTCACCACAGCCGCGACCACCACACCCGCGCGTAACCGGGGTGCATAAGAGAGGTGCCGAGACCGCTCAGTCGTCCCACATGACCGCGTCGCCGGTCTGCGCGGTCAGGTACCAGGTCGGGGTGACCAGATCGGCGGTGGCGCCGGTCGTCTGCGCCGCGTAGGCGGAGTGGACAACCGTGACAAAACGCCCGACCTGGGCGACCTTCCACTGCGCTGCGGTCGTCGGCGCCGTCACCCCCGGAACGGCGTTGCCGGGTTGACGCATCGACACCGACGACGCGCTGTCGAGCGCGGACTCCGCCTGGCGCGCCGTCTCCGCGTCCGCGAAGGTGAAGAGGGTGACCTGCGACAACACCGAGTGGTCCGCGCTCAGGTAGTCCGCTGTGAGATAGCCCTCACACGAGGTGACGACGGCGTTCGGCACGGTGGGAGCCATGACGCCCAGGCAGGACGCCGCGCTGTCCAGCGCGTAGCGGGTCTCCTGGTAGGCGTTGACGTTGGTGGCGCTCTCGGGCACGTTCACCGTGGCCGGGGCGATGGTCGAGGCGTCCGGCAGGTCGCCCTGCGCAGCGGCTGCGCCGCTGGTGTCACCCGGCACGGCGACGCCGCCGACGCTGTCCTGGGAGATCTCGGTGGACCCGGTCCCCGCGGCGGCCGAGGAGGCGCCCGTGTAGTGGACCTCCGCCCAGGTCGCTATGCCCGCCGACACGACCAGCAGCCCGATCAGCGCCGCCCTGCGCGAGCCGCGGCGCGGCCGGTGCCCGGCGGCATGCGCTGGGGCATGCGCAGGGGCGTGCACGGGGGCGTCCGCGGGCTGCGGTTCCGGTTCCCGAGGGTCGGCGGTCGACTCTCCCCTGGTCGTCATGCGAGAGAGTGTAGGGGGTCACACTCCCGTGCGAACCAGCCGGGTGATCAGCAGAGACACCGAATTCACAGGCCACGGACAGGCTTTCGCGTCGCGCTCACTCATCGAACCGAATCCCTTCACATCGTGCCGAGAATCGGACGAGTCGGGTCCGAGTTGGTTGATCTGTGACAACACGGCCAGCGTTGTGTGAGATGTTCTATCCGGTTCCGTACTGGCGGCAGCAGATCACCGCAGGGCAGGATCACCTTCATGGATCTGCTCGACTCTCTTGTCACCAAGGCGCTCAGCCGCGAACTGCCCACTCGCGAGGAGGCCCTGGCCGTGCTCGCCACCACCGACGACGAACTGCTCGACGTCGTCGCCGCGGCCGGTCGCGTCCGCCGGGCCTTCTTCGGCCGCCGGGTGAAGCTCAACTACCTGGTGAACCTCAAGAGCGGACTCTGCCCCGAGGACTGCTCCTACTGCTCCCAGCGGCTGGGCTCGAAGGCCGAGATCCTCAAGTACACCTGGCTCAAGCCGGGTGACGCCGCCGCCGCGGCCAAGGCCGGTGTGGCGGGCGGCGCCAAGCGCGTCTGCCTGGTGGCCAGCGGTCGCGGCCCGACGGACAAGGACGTGGACCGGGTCGCCGACACCATCGCGGCGATCAAGGAGGAGAACGAGCAGGTCGAGATCTGCGCCTGCCTCGGCCTCCTCTCCGACGGCCAGGCCGAGCGGCTGCGCGACGCCGGTGTCCACGCGTACAACCACAACCTGAACACGTCCGAGGGCACCTACGAGGACATCTGCTCCACCCACGACTTCTCCGACCGGGTCGACACCGTGCAGAAGGCGCAGGCCGCCGGTCTGTCCGCCTGCTCGGGCCTGATCGCGGGCATGGGCGAGAGCGACGCGGACCTGGTCGACGTCGTCTACGCGCTGCGCGACCTGGACTCGGACTCGGTTCCGGTGAACTTCCTGATCCCGTTCGAGGGCACGCCGCTGGCCAAGGAGTGGAACCTCACGCCGCAGCGCTGCCTGCGCATCCTGGCGATGGTCCGGTTCGTCTTCCCGGACAAGGAGGTCCGCATCGCGGGCGGCCGTGAGGTGCACCTGCGCTCGCTGCAGCCGCTGGCCCTGAACCTGGCCAACTCGATCTTCCTGGGCGACTACCTGACCAGCGAGGGCCAGGCCGGCCAAGCCGACCTCGAGATGCTCTCCGACGGCGGCTGGGTCGTCGAGGGCCAGGACGAGGCGACGCTGCCGCGCGACCGCGAGCACGCCGACGTGGCCGTCCGCCGTCGCGGCGCCGGCACGGACCTGCCGCCCAACGCCTGATGAGCACGTCCGAACCTGGCGCCGGCACGCGCGTCCCGCTGGACGTCGACCGGCTGCTCGAGCTCGACCGCGCCCATGTCTGGCACCCCTACGGGGCCATGCCGGGCGCGGCCGAGCCCTACCCGGTCGCGTCCGCGAGCGGCGTGCGGCTGCGGATGGCCCGGCCGGTCGAGGGCCATGACGAGCTGATCGACGGCATGTCGTCGTGGTGGTCGGCGATCCACGGCTACGGCCACCCGGTGCTGGACGCGGCCGTCCGCGACCAGCTCGGCCGGATGAGCCACGTGATGTTCGGCGGGCTCACCCACGAGCCCGCCGTCCGGCTGGCGACCACGCTGGTCGAGCTGACGCCCGAGCCGCTGCAGCACGTGTTCCTGGCGGACTCGGGCTCGGTCTCGGTCGAGGTCGCAGCCAAGATGTGCCTGCAGTACTGGCGTTCGCAGGGCCGCCCGGAGAAGCACCGGCTGCTGACCTGGCGCGGCGGCTACCACGGCGACACCTTCCACCCGATGTCGGTCTGCGACCCCGAGGGCGGCATGCACGAGCTCTGGACCGGCGTCCTGCCGCGCCAGATCTTCGCCGAGGCCCCGCCGTCCGGGTTCGACGCCCCCGTCGACCCGGCGTACGTGGCCCATCTGGACGAGCTGATGGCCCGTCATGCGGCGGAGGCCGCAGCCGTGATCGTCGAACCCGTGGTCCAGGGTGCGGGCGGCATGCGGTTCCACTCCCCCGCGTACCTGCGGGTGCTGCGGGAGCTGTGCGACGCGCACGACGTCCTGCTCGTCTTCGACGAGATCGCCACGGGCTTCGGCCGCACCGGCGAACTCTTCGCGGCGGACCACGCGGGCGTCTCCCCCGACGTCATGTGCGTCGGCAAGGCGCTGACCGGCGGATACCTGACGCTGGCCGCGTCGCTGTGCACGACGCGGGTGGCGGAGGGGATCAGCCGGGGTGACGTGCCTGTGCTGGCGCACGGCCCGACGTTCATGGGCAATCCGCTGGCGACGGCGGTGGCCAACGCGTCGATCGAACTGCTGCTCTCGCAGGACTGGCGGCAGGAGGTCAAGCGGATCGAGTCCGGCCTGCGGGAGGGACTGGCGCCTGCGGCCGCGCTTCCCGGCGTCCGGGACGTGCGGGTGCTGGGCGCGATCGGCGTGGTGCAGCTCGACCACGAGGTCGATGTCGCGGCGGCGACGCGGGCCGCTGCGGCGGAGGGGGTGTGGCTTCGGCCGTTCCGGGACCTCGTCTACACGATGCCGCCGTATGTCTGCGGAGACGCCGACCTCGCCACCCTCTGCGCGGGCGTCCGCGCGGCGGCGGAAGCCGCATAAGCAGTGCAGGCGGGGAACTGCGCTACAAGCCACCCACGCAGGTGGAGCACCGAACGCGCAGGGCCGTCCGTACACACGTGGTTCTCGCGACAACGCGCTTCTCGCGCAGTTCGTCGCGCCCCTGAGGAAGCTGCAACTCCGCCTTCGCGTCGATCCAACCGACCGACCCTCTGACCGAAAGCAACTCACGCACCATGACCTGCCAGATCCTCCTCGTCACCGGCACCAACACCGAGATCGGAAAGACCGTCACCACCGCAGCGGTCGCGGCCCTCGCGCGTGACGCGTCGCGGCGCGTCGCGGTGGTGAAGCCCGCACAGACCGGCGTCGCGCCGGGCGAGCCGGGCGACGTGGACGAGGTGCTGCGGTTGGCCGGGCCGGTGACCGTGAGCGAGCTGGGTCGCTACCCCGAGCCGCTCGCGCCCGGGACCGCCGCCGCGCGCAGCGGCCTGCCGCCCGTGACGACGGAGCAGATCGCCAAGGAGGTGGCCCGGCTCGCCGAGACGCACGACCTGGTGCTGGTCGAGGGCGCGGGCGGCCTGCTGGTGCGGTTCGACGCGGAGGGTTCCTCGCTCGCGGACGTTCCCGCCGCGCTGACGGGCCTCGGCCTGCAGGCCGAGGTGCTGCTCGTGGTGACCGCCGGGCTCGGCACACTCAACCTCACCGAGCTGAGCGCCGAGGCGCTGCGCACCCGTTCGATCCCGCTGCACGGGCTCGTCATCGGCGGCTGGCCGGCCGAGCCGGACCTGGCGATGCGGTGCAACCTGGCCGACCTGCCGCTGGTCGCGGACGCCCCGCTGCTCGGCGCGCTGCCGGAGCGCTGCGCCGGGCCGGAGGTCGACCACGAGAGCTTCCTCGGGGTCGCGCGCGCCTCGCTCGCGCCGGTGCTCGGCGGGGCGTGGGAGCTCACCTAAGGGAGGGCTCCGGGGATCACTCGGGGGATCACTCAGGGTCCGGCTCAGTCCTGTGGCGGATGCCGTCCCGGAGTGTCGGTCATAGGCTCGTTCCGGACGCCGATCCATGCTGTTCAGCGAGTTCGGAGGGGTCGGCCGGGGGAGTCGGAGCACGGAGTCATGGCTGGCACGCCACAGAACGCGTCACAGCACGCGTCTCAGCACGCGTCCGGTCCCGCCGCCCGGGCGGTGGGGCTGAGCAAGGCCTACGGGAGCGGAGACACCACCGTTCTCGCGTTGGACGCCGTCGACGTCGCGATCGACGCCGGGCGGTTCACCGCGATCATGGGGCCGTCCGGCTCCGGCAAGTCGACGTTGATGCACTGCCTGGCCGGGCTGGACCAGGCGACCTCGGGCGAGGTCTGGATCGGTGACACCGAACTGACCCGGCTCGGGGACCGGCAGCTGACCCGGCTCCGGCGGGACCGGGTCGGCTTCGTCTTCCAGGCGTTCAACCTGCTGCCCACGCTCACCGCCGAGGAGAACATCACCCTGCCCGGCGACATCGCGGGCCGCAGGCCGGACGCCGCCTGGCTGGCCCAGGTGGTCGAGACCCTGGGGCTGGGCGACCGGCTGGGTCATCGGCCGCACGAGCTGTCCGGCGGGCAGCAGCAGCGCGTCGCGGTGGCGCGGGCGCTGGTCGGACGGCCCGCGCTGATCTTCGCGGACGAGCCCACCGGCAATCTGGACTCCCGCTCCGGCGCCGAGGTGCTCGGCTTCCTGCGGCGCAGCGTCGACGAGCTGCGGCAGACGGTCGTGATGGTCACCCACGACCCGAACGCCGCGTCCTACGCCGACCTGGTCCTCTTTCTGGCCGACGGCCGGATCGTCGACCGGCTGGAGCGTCCGACGGCCGACAGCGTGCTGGAGCGGATGCGTCGTCTCGATCCCCGGCCCGCGACCACGCGCGCCGAGTAGAGGAGCCCTGGGACCGATGCTCAAGGCGACGCTGCGCGGCTTTCTCGCCCACAAGGGTCGGCTGGCCCTGTCCCTGCTCGCGGTGGTGCTCTCGGTGGCCTTCGTCGCCGGGACGCTGATGTTCACCGACACCATCGGCAGTACCTTCGACCGGCTCTTCCGCAGCACCTCGGCGGACGTCTCGGTGACCGCGCACAACGACCTGGTGGGCCGCAACGACCAGAGCCTCTCCGGCACCGTGCCGACGGTCCCGGCGTCCCTCGTCGGCACGGTCGCGCACGTGCCCGGGGTGGCCTCCTCCTACGGGCGGGTGCAGCTCGCCGGGATCGTGCTCACGGACGCGCGGAACAAGAGCATCGGCGCGATCGGCGGCGCGCCGACCATCGGGATCAACTGGAGCCTGGAGCCCAACTCCCCCGTCGACCTGACCTCCGGCTCGCCGCCGGCGAACGGCACCCAGGTCGTGGTCGACTCCGACACCGTCGCCAAGCACCATCTGCTGCTGGGCGAGCGGCTCCACGTGATCTCCGCGACCGGCAGCTTCCCGGTCACGCTGACCGGGATCGCCACCTTCAACACCACCAACCCCGGTGCGACGCTGGTCTTCCTGGACACGGCCACCGCCCAGAGCCATCTGCTGGGCCAGACGGGCGTGTTCACCTCCGTGGACGCGGTCGCCGCCCAGGGCCTCACCCACCAGCAGCTGGCCGACCGGGTCGCGGCCGTGGTCGGCAAGGCCTACGACGTGAAGACGGCCGAGCAGAGCGCCAAGGACGCCGCGCAGACGCTCGGCACCTTCCTCTCGGTCATCAAGGACGCGCTGCTCGGCTTCGCCGGGATCGCCGTGCTGGTGGGCATCTCGCTGATCCTCAACACCTTCTCGATGCTGGTCGCGCAGCGCACCCGGGAGCTGGGGCTGATGCGCGCGCTGGGCGCGAGCCGGGAGCAGGTCAACCGGTCGGTCATGGTGGAGGCGGTGCTGCTCGGCGTGATCGGCTCCACGGTCGGGCTGGCTCTGGGCGTCGGGCTGGCGCTCGGGCTGATCAAGCTGGTGGCCACCGGCGGGCTGGTGCTCAAGGGCAGCGAGCTGGCGGTCCGTTGGCCGACCGTGGTCGCCGCGTACACGGTGGGAATCGTGGTGACCGCGGTCTCCGCCTACCTGCCGGCGCGGCGTGCGTCGAAGGTCTCGCCGATGGCCGCGCTGCGTGAGGCGGACACCCCCGGCCGTGGCGCGCCGCTGCGGATACGCGCGGCGGCGGGGCTGGTGGTGCTGGCGCTCTCGGCGGCGGCGCTGGGCGGCGCCGCCGTGACGCGGGACCTGGGGCGCGCCGGGCTGCTGCTCGGGGCCGGGGTGCTGCTCAGCCTGATCGGGCTGGTGGTGATCGGGCCGCTGCTGGCCCGGCCGGTGATCCGGCTGGTCGGCGGCTGGTTCCCGCGCGTCTTCGGTCCGGTGGGGACGCTGAGCCAGCGCAACGCGCTGCGCAATCCGCGGCGGACCAGCGCCACCGCCTCCGCGCTGATGATCGGGCTGGCGCTGGTCGCCTCGCTGTCGGTGGTCGGCTCGTCGATGGCGGCCTCGATCGACGCGCAGATCGACAAGACCATCGGCGCGGACCTGATCGTGCAGAACGCCAACGGGCTGCCGTTCCCCAACGAGGTCGGCGACACCGTCCAGGCCACGCACGGCGTGGGGTTGGTCGTGCGCGGCCAGGCGACGCGAGGCGCGCTGGTCGCGGCGAACGGTACGCAGAGCCGGACGCTGGTGGTCGGCACCACGCCCGGCCTGGACAAGGTGGTGCGCATCCAGATGCGCACCGGCACCATCGCCCGGGGCACCGAGCCCGGCCGGGTCATGGTGGGCTCCAACTACGCCGACGCGCACAGCCTGCACGTCGGCAGCCCGGTGACGATCCTGTTCCAGAGCGGACGGACCGGCACGCTGACGGTCGGCGCGATCGACGTCACCGACACCAACCCGGGCGGTCTGGGCGACGAACCGGTCGTCGCCACGCAGACGCTGCGCAGCTACGTGCCGGGCGCGCTGGACGACGTGGTCTTCGTCAACGTGGCTCCCGGGGCGAACAAGGAGCAGGTCAAGAGCGCTCTGACCACCGCGCTGGCCAAGGACCCGCAGGTGCAGGTGCGCGACCAGACCGACTACAAGAAGCTGATCCGGGGCCAGATCGACTTCCTGCTGCAGCTGATCTACGGCCTGCTGGCGCTGGCAATCATCATCGCCGTCCTGGGCGTGGTCAACACGCTGGCCCTGTCGGTGATCGAGCGCACCCGCGAGATCGGGCTGCTGCGCGCGATCGGGCTGGGCCGCCGCCAACTGCGGCGGATGGTACGGCTGGAGGCCGTCGTCATCGCGCTGTTCGGGGCCGTTCTCGGACTGGGCCTCGGGCTGGTCTGGGGGCTGACCGCGCAGCGGCTGCTGGCGGTGAAGGGGCTGCAGTCGCTGTCGATCCCGTGGTCCACCGTGATCGCCGTGGTGATCGGCGCCGCCGTGGTCGGCCTGCTGGCCGCCCTGGGCCCCGCGCTACGCGCCTCGCGGCTCAACGTCCTCGACGCCATCGCGCACGAGTAGATCTGGCGTCAGGCCCTGTCGCCGGACTTCCGCAGCAGCCCCGGCAGCGCCAGGGCCGACTCCCACAGCTCGTCGAGCTCGTCCTGGCCTGCCGGATCCACACCGTCGAGCAGGGGCTGGAACCGCTCGGCCGCGCGGAACAACGCCTCGGGCAGCGGCTGGTCGCGCTCGCGCAGGTCCATCATCCGGGCCAGCAGCGAGGCCGCGACCGCCCGCAACTCGGAGAGCCCAGCGGGCGCGGCGAGCTCGGGCGCGAGCTCGGCCTCGGGCTCCGAAGGCTCGAAGGTGTCGGCGGGCTCAAAGGTGTCGGCGGGAACGGCACGTTCGGGTGCTCTGTTCAGTTCTGGATGACCACGCGGCAGTTGAGCGACCATACGGCGACACTACGCCCGGCCTCTGACAATCGGGCCGACGGTCGCTCAACTGCGACGGGTACGGCCCGGCCTCAGCCGAGCGGCCTGACCCAGCGACGCCACTGGTCCTCGCGGTGGTATCCGGCGGCGGCCCAGGCGGCTTGGCCGGTGCCGTTGACCTCCAGCACCATCGCGTCCGCACGACGACCGCCGACCGCGCGGAAGCGGTCGTGCGCAGCCTCCAGCAACAGCCCGGAGACGCCCTGACGCCGGTGGTCGGGATGGACCGCGAGCCGGTAGAGGCTGGCCCGCCAGCCGTCCCAGCCGGCGATGACCGTACCGACCAGCCGCGCCGGATCGCCCGCCTGCGCGGGCAGTTCGGCCAGGATGAGCGCGTCCGGGTCGCGCTCGACCAGGCGCTTCACGCCCGCCACGTCGTCGCTGATGCTCGTGCCCTCGGCGGCCAGTCGCCAGAAGTCCAGGACGGCGCCGACGTCGTTGACGCGCGCGGCGCGGATGCTCAGTTCGCTCATGCGCCCAGCCAAACAAGTGGCCCGCGCGCGCCGCCGGGAGTTTCGAGGGCTGAGACGTGCCGTCGTCCATCCCCCTCCCGACGGGCGGTCACTACGATGGTCGGGTGACGGAAAGGGGAGGGGACACCGCGCTGTCCGAGCTGATGCCGTGGTCCGTCCGCGGGATCAGGACGGGCCGGTCCTGGGTCCTCTGCGCCGATCCCGAGGTGCTGGAGGAGCGCTGGCGACGGCTGGTCGAGGCGGGACCGCAGCGGCGCGCCGAGTTGTTCGAACCGTCCCGCTCGCGCACCCCCGACTCCGCCGTCGCCGCGCTGCCCGGACAGGCAGGACAGGGCGGCAGCACCCGCCGACTCTCCCGAGAGCCGGGCCCAAGGCCGCCGCTGGTCAGGGTGCGCAGCCGGGCCTTCGACCGACTCTGGCTCCTCGCCGACCACCGCCTGCTGGACCGGGCACGCCCGGAACTCTGGCGGGTCCTCGGCCCCGACCAGCGCTTCATGCTCACGCTGCCACCACAGCAGCCCGCGCCCGCAGCACCTGATTCACCGACCACCGTCGTCAGCACCGAGCTGCCGATCGACCCCCGCGTGACGGTGCATCCGCTCCACCGGCGTCCGGACGGGTCGGAGCCGAACGTCACTCCCGGGCTGCTCGCCCACCTGTCGCACGTCTTCCGCGCCACCGCGCCCCTCACCCCGGCAGACCTGCTGGCGTGGATCACCGCCGTCACCGCTCGGCCCGCCGCGCCGCGCAGCGGAGGCGAGCCCCTGGTGCCGCTCCCCCGCTCCGCCGCCGTCTGGGCCGAGGGCGTGGCGCTCGGGCACCGCGTGCTGGAGCTGCACAGCGCAGCGCCCACCGGCCGCCGACTCCCGGACGGCCGGAGGGCGTTCGTGCGCCAGCCCGTCGACCGGCAGCCGGAGACGCTCGGCTACGAGCCGGAGACCGAGACCCTGATGCTCGGCGAGGGCCGCCTGGCGCCCGTGCTGCCGAGCGCCTGGGCCTCGCCGGCCCTCGGCGAGTGGTTCGAGGAGCGGATCGCCTTCCGTTCCGCCGCCACCGGCACGCTGCAGGCCCTCGGCCTGACGGTCTGGCCGCAGCGGGCCACCACGGAGCTGCTGGAGCTGACGACCACGCTCGCCCTCCTCGCCGAGCTGCTGCCCGCGCAACAGGAACTCGTCGCCTCCGGCGGCCCCTGGCTGAGCCGCGCCGAACTGGCGGACGCGGGCGTGCTGCCGGTCCCCGCCGCAGCCCGCCGACCGGCGTCCGTCTTCACCTGTCAGGAGGAAGGACCGGAGGGCCAGTACGCGCTGCTGTGAGGACGCGTCCCACCGGGTGTCCGCACCGGACGCGATGATTGCCGTTTGATACCGAAGCCCCGATTGAGCTGCAACGACGCTCGCACCCGTCGGCGCGCCCCGGATACCATCCGCCATGAATCCGCTCACCGTTGCGGCTACCGAGCGACGGCGGCGGAACACCGGCGAAAACTGCAGCGGAAGGACGGAGCGTGGTGGACCAGCTCACCGGTGGTGACTCCTCGCTGCTGCGGCGGATCAACTCCGCGGTGACGCTGCGTGCCCTCCGCGACGGCCAGGTGCTGACGCTGACCCAGCTGGTCGGCGGGACCGGACTGTCCCGCCCCACTGTCGAGGGCGTGATCGAGGGTCTGATCGAGTCCGGCCTCGTCGTCGAGGTGGACCCGGCCACGGCGGCCGGCGCAGGCAGGCCCGGTACCGAGGGCGTGCGTCAGCGCGGCCGTCCCGCACGGCACTTCCGCTTCCGCGCCGAGGCCGGTCACCTGCTCGGCGTCGAGATCGGCACCCACGGCGCCCGCGCCATCATCTCCGACCTGCGCGGACGGACCCTCGGCGCGTACGGGCGGCCGATCGACGAGACCACCGAGGCCGACGAGCGCCTGACGCTGGTCCGCGGGACCGTCGCCGAACTGCTGCGGCGCGGCGGCATCTCGCGCGACACGATCTGGGCCGTCGGTGTCGGCACACCCGGCGTGGTCGACTCCGAGGGCGTGGTCCAGCTCGGCACCGCGCTGCCCGGCTGGACCGGGCTCGACCTGGCCAACCGACTGCGCCGTTCGTTCCGCTGTCCGGTCCTGGTCGAGAACGACGCCAACCTGGCCGCCATCGGCGAGCACTGGAAGGGCGCGGCGGTCGGCAGGAGCGACGTGGTCTTCGTCCTGGCCGGGCTCAGCCCGGGCGCCGGATCACTGATCGGCGGACGCCTGCACCGCGGCTTCGGCGGCGCGGCGGGAGAGATCGGCTCGCTGCACCTGCTCGGGCAGGAGGCGGAGCCGTCCCAGCTGCTCTCCCCCTCGGGCAAGCGCCTCCACGACCCGCTCGACGAGGCCGCCGTAGCGCAGGTGCTGCGGCTGGCCCAGGAGGGCGACCACACGGCGATGGACGTGCGCGACCGCTTCCTGGCCCGGCTGGTGCGCGACGTCGCCGCGCTGGTACTGGCGATCGACCCGCAGATCGTGGTCGTCGGCGGGTGGGCGAGCGGCCTGGCGGGCGTCGTGGAACCGCTGCACGAACAGCTCAGCCGCCTCTGTCTGCGCCCGCCCGAGGTGCAGCTCTCGGCACTCGGCGACGCGGCCATCGCGATCGGCGCGGTGAAGCTGGCCCTCGACCACGCCGAGGCCCAGCTCTTCTCCGTCGATCAGTGACCGGAACGAACAGCGGTACCAGGAACGAGCAGCGGCAACGGACCGGAGCGCGCAGGAACGCCCGTCAGGACGCCGCGCGCACCTCGACCCCGGCCTCGCCGAAGGTCAGCTTGCACGTGTCGGCACGGTAGGTGGAGACGGAGACCGCAAGCGGGCCCTCCGCCGAGAAGTAACGCGTCGTCAGCACCAGGACCGGGACGCCCGGCGGGCGCTCCAGCAGCCGGGCGGGCTCCTCCTCCGCCACGCCGAGCTCGACCGAACGGGACTCGCTCTCGACGGGCAGCGCCTGGAACTGCTTGAGCACCGCACGCGCACGGCTGGAGTCGGCCAGGAAGCCGGGGACGTGCGGCATGACCGTTCCGGGCACGAACAGCGTCTCGGTACCCACGGCCTGACCGGCCGTCACCCGCACGCGGCGGACGCTGTGCACGGCCGAGCCGGGCTCCAGGCCGAGCGCCTGGGCGACCGCCGTCGGCGCCGGGCCGACACCGCAGTCGACGATCCGCCAGGTGTCCGGACCGACTGACGCGTCAGGGCCGACCGACGTGCCGACGCCGGCAGACACGCCCGGGACGGTCGACTGGCCGACCGGGACGCCGATCCGCGGCGCGGCGATCAGCGTGCCGATGCCGCGGCGGCGGACCAGGCGGCCCTCCAGCTCGAGCTGGTCCAGGGCCTGGCGCAGGGTGGCCCGGGCGACGCCGAAGCGGGCGGCGAGGTCACGCTCGTTCGGCAGCACCTCACCGGTGCTGAACTCGGCGTCGATCGTCCGGACCAGCACCGTGCGCAGGTGCCAGTACTTCGGCTCCGGTGCCGCCTCGGTCGCTGTGGTCCCCACCCTGGCCTCCGCCCGTGAGCGCCGCCCTGTTCGCAGGACCGCGATTATGAGCCCTTATTTATTAAAGGACTTTGCAGTAAAGCCGACGATAGGGGCCCCCAGGGCATTGGTCAAGACCAATGGTCGAGGCCCAGATAGTGGCCCAGTCCCTTGCGTCCGTTGCGCATCATCCAGGCGTGGTTGACGCGGAACGCCGGACGTCCCGGCACGGCGAGGGCACGCATCAGCGGCTTGGTGACCTCGACGTCCTCGTGGAAGACGGCGACGCTCGCGCCGTCGCCACGGCTGGTCACCGTCCAGCGGGTGAGGCCTTCCAGGTCGCCGGTCAGCCGGGCCTCCAGCACCCCGGCGGCCGGGTCCTGTCGCGCCTCGTGCGCCACGACGCTCAACTCGTACGGCAGCAAGGAGCGGAAGCGCATCCGCCCGCTGGTCTCGGTCAACTGCCGGACCTCGAGTATCTCCGGCCACCAGACGGGATAGCCGCGCGGATCGGCGAGCACCTGGTAGACACGGTGCGGCGGAGCGGCGAGGTCCCAGACGGAGAGGAAGCGGTAGCGGTGCAGGGGCGCGGCCATGCGCCCAGTGTCGGACCGTCAGACCGGCAGGTCGAGGCGCCCCTCCGGGGTCAGCGGGAAGCCCGGGTTGTGGCAGAGCTCCCACAGGTGGCCGTCCGGATCGGCGAAGTAGCCGCTGTAGCCGCCCCACTCCATCGCGACCGGGGCCTTGACCAGGTCCGCGCCGACGGCGAGCGCATGCGCCATGGCGGCGTCCACCTCCTCGCGGCTGCCGAGGTTCTGCGCGAGGGTCACCCCGCGGAAGGTCGGCTCACCACCGTCGGGGACCCCCGCGTCGGCGGCGAGCTCCTCGGTCGGGAAGAGGCCCAGCACCGAGTCCGCGGTGCGGAACCACGCGATCACCCCCTCCTGCGAGGCGGAGGACAGCGGCCAGCCGAGGTCCTGGTAGAACTCGATGCTGCGCTCCAGGTCGGAGACGCCGAGCGTGACGATGCTGATCCGGGCGGGAAGGCTCATACGGGTCAGGCTAGGACGGGGTCGGCGATCGGGCCGGGTGCGACATCCGGCAGGATCGGATCCGGCACGACGCGACCAGCAGCAGCACCGATTCCTCGCAAGGAGCTCCAGATGACCCAGCCCCAGCGCCTCCCCTTGGTCGCCGCCGTCGGCGAGCGGACGCCCAAGGTCAGCGACGAGGCCTTCCTGGCCGTCAACGCGACCGTGCTGGGCGACGTGACGCTCGCCCCCGGCTCCGGCGTCTGGTACGGCGCGGTGCTGCGCGCCGACAACGAGTCGATCACCGTCGGCGCGGACAGCAACGTCCAGGACAACTGCACCGTGCACGCCGACCCCGGCTTCCCCGCCGTGCTTGGCGAGCGGGTCTCGGTCGGCCACAACGCCGTGCTGCACGGCTGCACGGTCGAGGACGACTGCCTGATCGGGATGGGCGCGACCGTCCTCAACGGCGCGGTCGTCGGGGCGGGTTCGCTGGTCGCGGCCGGGGCGCTGGTGACGCAGGGGATGCAGGTCCCGCCGGGCTCCATGGTCGCCGGCGTCCCGGCAAAGGTGCGCCGCCCGCTCACCGACGAGGAGCGCGCGCACATCAAGCTGAACGCCGAGTGGTACGTCGCCCTCGCCGAGCAGCACCGCGGCATCGGAGCGTAGACGGGCGGCATCACTTAGTGTCGTCGGCATGACCGACGACACCCACCGCTCCGTCAGCATCGAACGCACCAGTTCGGGCCACTACACCGCGACCAACCCGCGCGGCGGCACCATCAGCTTCGGTTCCTCCGGGACCACCGAGTTCTCCCCGGTGGAGCTGCTGCTCGCCGCGATCGGCGGCTGCACGGCGATCGACGCGGACGTCGCCACCAGCCGCCACACCGAGCCGGACGGCTTCACCGTGACGGTGAGCGGCGACCGGATCAGCGACGAGCTGGGCCAGCGGATGACGAACCTCGCGGTCACCTTCCACGTCAGCTTCCCCGAGGGCGAGGCGGGCGACCGCGCCCGCGCGATCCTGCCGCGCGCCGTGAAGTCCTCGCACGACCGGTTCTGCACCGTGAGCCGCACCGTCGAAACCGGTACCCCGGTCACCTCGACGATCGCCGAGGACTGACGGGCCGCTCAGGAGCAGCGCCGTTCGCGAGCAGCGCCGACCGGAAGCCGTGCCGTTCGGGATCGGCTCAGCTCCGGCTGCCGTTGAGGTAGGCGAGGACGGCCAGCACACGGCGGTTGTCGTCGTCCGAGGGCTGCAGGTCGAGCCGGACGAAGATGGACGCCGTGTGCTTGGCGACGGACCGCTCGGTGATCACCATGTGCTGGGCGATCGCGGCGTTCGAGCGGCCCTCCGCCATCAGCGAGAGCACCTCCCGCTCGCGCGGGCTGAGCAAGGCGACCGGCCCGGCGGAGGAGTTGTGCGTGAGCAGGCGGCTGATCACCTCCGGGTCCATCGCCGTGCCGCCCGCGGCGACGCGTCGGACCGCGTCCAGGAACTGGTTGCCGTCCATCACCCGGTCCTTGAGCAGGTAGCCGATCGCACCGCTGCCGTCCGCCAGCAACTCCCGTGCGTAGAGCGGCTCGACGTACTGCGACAGGACCAGGACCGGCAGCCCGGGCAGCTCCTGACGGGCTGTCAGTGCGGCGCGCAGGCCCTCGTCGGTGAAGGTCGGCGGCAGCCGCACATCGACCACGGCCAGGTCGGGACGGTCCGCCCGGAGCGCGTCCAGCAGCTCCTCGCCACTCTCGACGGCCGCGGTGACCTCGATCCCGTGCGCTTCCAGCAGCCGGGTCAGGCCGTCGCGGAGGAGGAAGAGGTCTTCGGCGAGAGCAACGCGCACGGGATCTCCAGGCTGGCGATGGTCGGGCCGCCCGCCGGGCTGCTCACCGCGAGCAGGCCGTCGAAGGCGGCGAGTCGGCGCTCGACGCCCCGCAGGCCGGTGCCCTGGGAGGGGTCGACGCCGCCGCGGCCGTCGTCGGTGACGGAGATCCGCAGCACGTCGCCAGTATGGCCGATCTCCACCCAGATCCGCCGCGCCTCGGCGTGCTTGGTGACGTTGGCGAGGAGCTCGCTGACGGCGAAGTAGGCGGCGGACTCCACGGCGACCGGGACCCGCCCCGGCAGCCCGCCGGTCACCTCCACGGGCAGCGGCAGGTCGAAGGCCAGCGCCTCGACGGCGTCCGCGAGGCCCCGGTCGGCCAGGACCGGCGGGTGGATGCCGCGGACCAGGTCCCGCAGCTCCCCGAGCGCCCGCGCGGAGCTGGACCGGGCCTCCGCCAGCATCGCCCGCGCCGCCTCCGGGTTCTCGTCGAAGAGTTGCTCGGCCGCGTTGAGCGCCATGCCGAGCGCGACCAGCCGGGCCTGCGCGCCGTCGTGCAGGTCGCGTTCGATCCGGCGCAGTTCGGCCGCACCGTGGTCGATGCTGTCGGCCCGGGTCCGGGACAGATGGTCCACCCGCTGGACGAGTTCCCGCTGCCGGGTCGGGCCGAGCAGCGTCCGCGCGGCGTGGTCGTGCAGGCGCAGCAGCACCGGTGCCCCCCAGAGCGCCAGCAACGGCGCGAGCCACAGCTCGACTCCGAAGAGCACGACGGGCTTGGCGGTGAACCGGCCGTTCGGCCCGAGGTGGTTGAGCAGCAGCGGCGCCACGATCAGCACGACGCCTCCGGCGAGGACGAGCGCCGCGCTCAGCACCACCCAGGCCAGGTCGCGCCAGGAGGCCGGATCGCCGAGCCAGCCGAGAAGCCGCCCGCGCCAGCGCTCGACGGGTGACGCCCCGTCGGGGAACTCCCGGTAGGGGGAGGCGATCCGCGTGCCGCTCCAGTGCGCGACCAGTCTCCGGTGCTCCGACGCGACCCACCGTGAGGAGAGGATCCCGAGCGGCAGCAGCAGGACCGCGACCCACACCACGCCGTGGTGCCCGCCGGGCGGGCCGCCGTCGTAGCAGGTGACCGCCGAGACGGTCAGCACCCCGGGGAGCAGCAGGACCGCACCGGCGGCCCGGCCGCCGCCCCCGGTCGCCCAGCTGAACCCCCAGATCACGCACGGGACCGCCGTGATCAGCAGGCCGAGCCACAGGTGCAGGCGGTCGCCGAGCACGTCCGTCTGCGCGTGGCCCGACGCGTTGAGCACGAGCAGCGGAGCAGCCGCCACCGCGGCCCCGCCGGCCAGCGTCAGCGCGACCAGGTACGCCGCGCGGAGCGGCGCGAGCAGGGTGCGCCACAGCCGGGTGTCGGCGGCGGGCGGTGCGGGCGGACTCACGGGGGCCTCCGGTGCTGGTCTCGTCGGTGCGCGCCCGGCTCCCGGCTCGGGCGTCCCGCCAAGTCTGCGCCGACGTCGCACCGAGCCGCGCCGGGCGCAGCCACCCAAGATCAGGTGTACCTGGGTACACCCCCGCTCCACCGCTCAACCGTATGTCGACGGTCCCGCCCGGATTCCTAGCCTCGTCCTCGTTCCGGCGTCACGCAATCAACGTCACGCGAGCAACATCGCGCATCGCGCAATCAACGTCACGCAAGCAGAGAACCACCGGAGGAACCGTGTCCGTGCCGATCGTCGCCGTCCGCGACGTGACCAAGACCTACGACCCGACCGGCACCGCCCGGCCGGCGCTCGACGCCCTGGACCTGGAGATCGCCCCTGGTGAGGCGGTCGCCGTCCTCGGGCGCTCGGGCAGCGGCAAGTCGACGCTGCTCAACCTGGTCGCGGGCCTGGACCGGCCGAGCTCGGGCAGCGTGACTGTCGACGGCATGAGCCTTGCCGGCCTGAGCGAGGCAGCGTTGGCGGCGTTCCGGCGGGAGAAGGTCGGGATGGTCTTCCAGTTCTTCAACCTGCTCGACGACCTCACCGTGCTGGACAACGTCCTGCTGCCGGCCCAACTGGCCGGGATGCGCCGCGCGCAGGCCCGCGCGCGAGCGACGGAGCTGCTGGAACGGCTCGGGATCGACCGGCTCTCTCGCTCGTGGCCCGGCGGGCTCTCCGGTGGCGAGCGCCAACGCGTGGCAGTGGCACGGGCGTTGATGAACCGGCCGGCGTTGCTGCTGGCCGACGAGCCGACGGGCGCGCTGGACACCGCCTCGGCCGCCGACGTCCGCGAGCTGCTCCGGGCGCTCCACGCCGAGGGCCAGACGATCGTCCTGGTCACCCACGACACCTCTCTCGCCGCCTCCTGCGCCGAACGGATCGTCGAGTTGGCCGACGGCCGTCTGGTGCGGGACGAGCGCACGGGTCTGCAGCCAGAGGACGTCACACAGCAGGACGTCACGGGGCAGGACGTCACGCGGCAGAGCTCGTCGGCGGTGACGGCATGAGCGCCTTGGGAGGGGTCGTCCGCTCCGGCGTCGGCCGCAAGCGGGTGCAGACCCTGGTCATGGTGCTGACCACGATGACGGCGGTGACCGCCTGCCTGTTGGCCGCCGGTCTGCTGCTCGCCTCACGCGGGCCGTTCGACCGCGCCTTCGGCGCACAGCACGGCGCACACCTCGCCCTCCGCTTCGACGGGACCGAGGTCGACGCCGCCCAACTCGCCGCCACCGCCCACGTGCAGGGCGTCACCGCCACGGCCGGGCCCTACCCGGCGGTCACGCTGCACCCGACCGTGGGCTCCGACGCGTTCCTCCCGGCCGGTGACCCGCTGCCGGCGACCACCTTGGTCGGCCGCCCGATCGACGGGCCGCTGGACGACCTCCGGGTCACGGAAGGGCACTGGCTCACCGGTCCCGGCCAGGTCGTGCTGCCGGACGGCAACTCGCCACTGACCCTGGGTGATCGCATGGCCTTTCCCGGTCTGCCCGGACACCCGAGCCTGACCGTCGTCGGCCTGGCCGCCTCGGTGACCGGCAGCGCCGACGGCTGGGTCTCCCCCGCCGAGATCCCCGCCTTGACCGCCCACGGCACCGTGCCGGACCAGCAGATGCTCTACCGCTTCGCGGACGCGGGCAGCGCCACGCAGCTCGACGCCGACCGCGCCGCCGTCGCCGCCGCGCTCCCGGCGGGCGCGGTGACCGCAGCCGACTCCTACCTCGACGCGCGGCAGTCGGCCGACAAGACGTCAGCCACCTTCGTGCCGTTCCTGGTGGCCTTCGGCGTGCTCGGACTCTGCATGTCGGTGCTGGTCATCGGCGTCGTGGTCAGCGGCGCGGTGGCCGCCGGGCGTCGGCGGATCGGCATCCTCAAATCACTGGGCTTCACCCCGGCGCAGGTGGTGCGCGCCTATCTGGGCACGGCGCTGATCCCGGCCGGTGTCGGCGCGGTGCTCGGCGTGCTGTTCGGAAACGCGCTGGCGATCCCGTTGATGGGTGTCACCGACAAGGCGCTGAACAGCGTCTCCACGGGCATCCCGGTCTGGCTCGACCTGGTGGTCCCGCTCGGGACACTGGCCGCCGTCGCCGGCACGGCGCTTGTCCCCGCCCTGCGTGCCGGACGGCTGAGCACGGTCGAGGCGCTGACCGTCGGACGCGGCGCACAGACCGGGACCACCGGCCGGGCCGTGCAGCAGGTGCTGGCCTGCTGGCCGCTGCCGCGCGCGCTGAGCCTGGGCCTCGGCAGGCCGTTCGCCCGTCCCGGCCGGGCCCTGACGGTCGCGGCGGCGGTGACGCTGGGCACGGTCGGGGTCACCTTCGGCGTCGGGCTGGGCATCTCGCTGGACGGCGTCCAGCAGGGCATCAGCCAGGACAACGCGGGTGCCGTGATCATCCTGCCGGGCATCCCGGCGCCGGGTTCCAAGCCCAAGGTGGTCACCGCCGCCGGCCTGACCCGGGCCGCCGCCCTGATCAGCGCCCAGCCCGGCACCGGCGCCTGGTTCAGCACCACGACCGACCGCCTGGACCTGGCCGGGCACACGGGCCAGGCGCAGGTGGTCGCCTACCAGGGCGACTCGTCCTTCGGCGAGCTCCAACTGGTCTCCGGCAGCTGGTTCCAGGCGCCGGGCGAAGCGGTCGCGCCGTCCAGCTTCCTGAGCGCCAACGGCGTCCGCGTCGGCGACACCGTCACCCTGGCCGAGGGCGGTCGCACCGCGCGGGTCCGCATCGTGGGCGAGGTGCTCTCCCTCCACGACGAGCTGCTGACCGACCGCTCCTCGCTGGCCCCGCTCGACCTCGACTACCTCGCCGGGATGACCCAGTTCGACATCGCCCTCAAGCCGGGCACCGACCAGGCGTCCTACGCCGACGCACTCAGCCGGGCGCTGGCTCCCTACGGCATGGCCGCCATCCCGAACCAGGAGCCGCCGAGCGTGGTGGTGCTGTCCATGGACACCCTCGCCCTGCTGCTCACCTTGATGCTGGTGGCGGTGGCCGGACTGGGCGTGCTCAACACCGTGCTGCTGGACACCCGGGAGCGGGTGCACGACCTGGGCGTGCTCAAGTCCCTGGGCATGGCCCCGCAGCAGACCGTGGCGATGGTGCTGACCTCGGTCAGCGTCAGCGGCCTGGCGGCCGGGCTGGTCGGTGTGCCGATCGGCATCGCGCTGCACGACGCGGTCCTCCCGGCGATGGCGCGCGCGGCGGGGACCGACGTCCCGGGCGTCGACCTGGCGGTCTACCACGCGCCCGAGCTGATCCCGCTGCTCCTCGGCGGCCTGGTGCTCGCCGCGCTCGGCGCGCTGGCCCCCGCGACCTGGGCGGCCCGCACCCGGACGGCCACGGCGCTGCGCACGGAGTGATCGGGGCCGTTGTCGTCGGGGCTGTTGTCGTCGGGGCAGTACCCCGGCGTGGGGATCCGGACCCTAGAATCGTTGCACTATGAACCAGGTTTCGGGTCCCCGCTTCCGCAGCATGGTCGCCATCGGCGACTCCTTCACCGAAGGCATGTCCGACGACGTGCTGCCGGACGGCCAGTACCGCGGCTGGGCGGACCGTGTCGCGGAGCGCCTGGCCGCCGAGCTCGACGGCCAGGCGGACAGCAAGGGCGACGGCGACGGCGAGCCCGACGGCGACCGCTTCCGCTACGCGAACCTGGCGGTGCGCGGCAAGCTGATCGGCCAGATCGCCGACGAGCAGGGCGACGCCGCCGTCGCGCTCGGCGGTGAGCTGGTCACCCTCGCCGGGGGCCTCAACGACGTGATGCGGCCCGGCTGCGACATCGACCACGTGGAGCGCACGCTCGGCGCGCTGGCCGCGCGGATCGCGGCCGAGGCGCGGCAGGTCGTGATGTTCTACAGCGTCGACCCCAGCCGCCGGATGCGTGGCAGTGCCCGGCTGATGCCGCAGATCCTGCGACTGCAGGGATTCGTCCGGCAGTTCGCCAACCGCCACGAGAACATCGCCGTGGTCGACCTGTTCCACGTCCCGGCCTTCGACGACCCGCGGATGTGGGCCGAGGACCGCCTGCACTTCTCCGCCGAGGGCCACCGCCGGGTCGCCGAGGCGGTGCTGCAGGCGCTCGGCTTCGAGCCGTCCTTCGACTGGCGCGAGCCGCTGCCACCGGCTCCCCCGGTCCCCCGGCTCACCAAGCTCGGCGACGACCTCCGCTGGATCCGCACCCACGTGCTGCCGTGGATCGGCCGCCGCCTCACCGGCAGGTCCAGCGGCGACAACCGCCCCGCCAAGCGTCCGACGCTGGACGCCTTCCCGGACTAACGCTCGGCCTGCCGGAGCTGGTCGAGCAGGTGGTCACGGTCGGCCAGCACCTCGGTGAGGACGCGGCGTGCGGCGGCCAGCAGGTCGGCGACGTCGGAACCGGCCAGCCTGTAGCTGACGGTCGACCCGTCGCGGACCGACACGATGATCCCGGAGCGGCGCAGCACCGCCAACTGCTGGGAGAGGTTGGACGGTTCGATCTGCAGGTCCGCGAGCAGATCGCGGACCGGACACGGACCGCCACGCAGAAGTTCCAGCACCCTGATCCGGACGGGATGGCCCAGGAGGCGGAAGAACTCGGCCTTGACCTGGTAGAGCGGCGGCGCCGCCATCACACTTCCAGTCCCTGTTCGATCACCAGCAACCGTCGCCGGGCCATCACCTGGTTGGCCCGCTGCCGGTCGAGCGCCAGGTAGAGGAAGAGTCCCGCCCCCGTCAGCATCGCTTCTTTGAGCGCAGTGTCCGTACTCGCCATGGCCCGTGACCCTAGGATCCAAACTCCGCACCAGTTACCGGAATTGAAGAACACTGCAATCGTTCATCTGTGCCTGTGTAGGATCCGCGGTCGCCGCCGCGCCCCGCTCAATCCGGCCAGGACAGGGAGCGGCCCAGGGCCGCGAGGACCGCGGATGGGACCGCGGAATCTGTCAATCCGTCAGACCCGAGCACGACCGCCGCGCCCACCGACAGTGCGAAATCGGACATTCCGTTTCAAATGCAAGCTTTACTTCGTGGTCATGATCGGTTCGTGGTTGCGAAACACTGCTTCGGCAACATGGCAGCATGAAGCAGTCTCATCTCACCCACCACGCCAACTCCTCTGCCGGTCACCCGAAGCACCGCTGGCGCAGAGACACGGTCGAGCTCTCCGCAGTCTTCACCGCAGTCGCGGTGGCCGATTTGGTCGCGAACGTGGTCGTGCACGGCCACGACGGTCCGGTGCTGCTGTTCTCCTCAGCCGTCGCACTCGTGGCCACAGCCCTGGGGCACAGCTGGTGGACACACCGGCACACACACGCCCCACCAGGCGTGATCACCTCGGTCGCGGGCAGTGAGGCGCCCGGGGAGGAGCTCGCCGCGCCCACCGCCGCCACGCCGCCGGAGGAGGTGGCGCTGTGGCGGATCCGCGCCACGGTCACGGACGCGCCGGGCAGTCTGGCCACGCTGTGCCGGGCACTGGCGGACATCCCGGTCAACATCGTCTCCATGCAGGCCCACCCGCTCGCCGAGGAGACCGTTGACGAGTTCGTCGTCCGGGCGACTCCGGAGCTCGCCGCGCAGGAGCTGACCCGGGCGGTGGTCGCGGCGGGCGGCACCGAGGTGTGGCTGGAACGCGCCGACGCCCACGACCTGGTCGACGTGCCGACCCGCGTGCTCACCATGGCCACCCGGACCGCCCAGGACGCCGCCGAACTGCCGCTGGCGCTGCGGCAGCTGTTCGGACGGTGCCGGATCCGCTCGATCCCCGGCCGCGAGCTCGCCGAGGACGAGCTGGACGGCGCGGTGATGCGGCTGCGCGACCCGGCCGGCGGTGTCCTCGAACTCAAGCGCGAGCAGCCGGCGTTCACCCCGACCGAGTTCGCCAGGGCGCGGGCGCTGATCGAGCTGGACGCCCGGCTCGGCCCCCGGATCCCGCACACCCGCCAGACGCTGCGCCTGCTCGGCGCCCCCCACGGGTCCGCCGAGGGCGCCGAGGGCGGCGAGATCTCCGTGCGCCGCGCCGAGCCCCGCGACCGGGCCGCCGCAATCGCCCTGCACGAACGGTGCAGCACCCGGACGCTCCGCCAGCGCTACCACGGTCCGGTCGGCGACGCCGACCGCTTCCTCGGCCACCTGCTCGACCCGCGCCACGGCCAGACGCTGGCCGTCGAGGCCGAGGACGGCCGCCTCGTCGCCCTCGCCCACCTGCTCTGGGACGACGACGCGGCCGAGATCGCGGTCCTGGTCGAGGACGCGTGGCAACGCCGCGGCCTGGGCGGAGTCCTGGTCCGCCGCCTCACCGAGCTGGCCCGCCGCGCAGGACTGGCCGAGGTCTACGCCGTGACCACGTCCGCCAACGCAGGCATGATCGCGACGCTGCGTCAACTCTCCGTGCCGCTCGACTACCACGTCGACGAAGGCACGCTGGTGATCACGGCCCACCTCGCCGTCCCGCAGCCCACGTCGGCCGGGTCGGCCGCGTCGACTGTGTCTGCCGCGTCGGCCTCAGCCGCCGCGTCGATTACTCGACGGTGACCGACTTCGCCAGGTTGCGCGGCTTGTCCACGTCCCGCTCAAGCGCCACCGCCGCGTAGTAGGCGAGGAGTTGGAGCGGGATGCCGAGCAGGATCGGGTCCAGCTCCGGCTCGTTCTTCGGGATCAGGATCGCGTCCTCGGCGAACTTCGGGTCCGGCGCGGTGTGACCGACCATCAGCACCCGGCCGTGGCGGGCCCGGATCTCGCCCAGGGTGGTGAGGTTCTTCTCCACCAGCTCGTCGTCCGGCACCAACGCGACGGTCGGCAGCTCGGGGCCGATCAGCGCCAGTGGGCCGTGCTTGAGCTCGCTGGCCGGGTAGGCCTCGGCGTGGACATACGAGACCTCCTTGAGCTTCTGCGCGCCCTCGCGGGCCACCGGCCAGCCGCGCACCCGGCCGACGAACATCATCCCGGCGTTGTGCGCGTACTCGGCGGCCAGCTTGGCGATCCGGTCCTCGCCGGCCAGGATCTGCCGGATCTGGCCGGGCAGCGCCTTCAGGCCCGCGCAGATCCGGCGGCCGTCGGCGGGCGAGAGGTCGTGGACGCGGCCGAAGTGCAGCGCGATCAGCGCGAAGGCCACGGCCGTCGAGGTGAACGCCTTGGTCGAGGCGACCGAGATCTCCGGCCCGGCGTGCAGGTAGACGCCGCCGTCGCACTCGCGGGCGATGGCGCTGCCGACCGTGTTGACGACGCCGAGGACCCGGCCGCCCTTGCGCTTGATCTCCTGGACCGCGGCCAGGGTGTCGTAGGTCTCGCCGGACTGGCTGACCGCGATGTAGAGGGTGTCCGCCTCGATCACCGGGTTGCGGTAGCGGAACTCGGAGGCCGGCTCCGCGTCGGCGGGGATCCGGGCCAGCTCCTCGATCAGCTGGGCGCCGAGCTCGCCCGAGTAGTACGCCGAGCCGCAGCCGAGGATCTTGACCCGGCGGAAGGCGCGCGCCTCGCGCGCGTCCAGGTTCAGGCCGCCCAGGTGCGCGGTGGCGAACCGCTCGTCGACGCGGCCGGAGAGGGTCCGCTCGACGGCTCCCGGCTGCTCGTGGATCTCCTTGATCAGGTAGTGCGCGTGCCCCGCGGTGTCGTAGGAGGCCTCCTCGATGTTCACCGTCGAAGGCTGCTTGGCGGTGGCGCGGGCGTCCTGGGTGAAGGTCTGGAAGCCGTCGGCGCGGACCGTGGCCAGCTCGCCGTCGTCCAGGTGGACGACCTGGCGGGTGTAGCGGACCAGCGCGGCCACGTCGGAGGCGGCGAACATCTCCTTCTCGCCGATGCCGAGCACGATCGGGCTGCCGTTGCGGGCGACCACGATCCGGTCGGGGTGCTCCGCGTCCAGCACGGCGATGCCGTAGGTGCCGACCACGCGGGAGAGGGCGGCACGGACCGCGTCCTCAAGCTCCTCGCTGTCCTTCGCACAGGCGGCGACCAGGTGGGCCAGCACCTCGGTGTCGGTCTCCGAGACGAAGACCACGCCCTCGCTCTCCAACTTGGCGCGCAGTTGGTCGGCGTTCTCGATGATGCCGTTGTGGACCACGGCGAAGCGCCCCGAACCGTCCTGGTGCGGGTGCGAGTTGACGTCGCTCGGCTCGCCGTGGGTGGCCCAGCGGGTGTGGCCGATGCCGGAGGTGCCCTTGCCGCGTCCCTTGGAAAGCATGTGCGCCGGGACGGCCGCGGCCAGGTCGGCGACCCGGCCCTTTTTCTTCACCGTCTTCAGTCCGCCCTTGGCGGCGACGGTGATACCGGCCGAGTCGTAGCCCCGGTACTCCAGTCGGGCCAGGCCCTCCAGCAGGATCGGGGCCGCGTCCTTGCTACCGATGTAGGCGACGATTCCGCACATATGAACTCTCCTCCGCGTCTCTCGCGTCTCTGCGTCGGCTCACCCGTAGACGATCCGGCGCAGTTGGCGGGCGGACAGCTCGGGTGCTGACACGCGCCGCTGCTGCAGCTCGGGACCGATACGGGCGAAGATCTGGTCGTTGGTCAGCCCGCGCGCCTGGAGCTCGCCGTGGCGGCGCCGCACGTACTCCTCGGTTCCCTCGCCGAAGTAGGCGAGCACGTCCGCGATGACGCGGGCGGCCTCACCGGGGCCGAGGGAGGTGGTCCGGAGCAGGTACTGCATCAGGTCGTCGTGAGGGTGGCTGGCCTGGGACACGAGGCACGACCTTACGCAGAGAGGAGTCGTTCACCAAGAATCCTGCCCGATTTCGGGCAGGACTTCGCGCTAACGGCCCTCAGCTCTCCCCGGAACTGCCCTTGGAGCCCCGCTCGGAACCCCGCTCGGAACCCCGCTCGGAGCTGGAACTCGGCTTGGAACTCCGACGACCCGCGACATACCAGGCCCCGCCCCAGAGCAGCAGCACCAGTACCGAGCCGGTGGGCACCCAGTTGCCCCACCGGTCATAGAGGGTGTCGCCGGTCGCCAGCGGGACCGTGTAGACGGTGGCCGCGCTGTCCGACTTGCCCAGCTCGGTGCCGACCTGCCGCCCGGCGGGGTCGTAGGCCACGCTGACGCCGGTCAGCGTCGCCTGGACGACCGAGCGCCCCGACTCGGCGGCGCGGAACGCGGCCAGCGAGGCGTGCTGCTCGGGCGCCCAGGTGCCCTGGAACGTCGAGGTGGCCGACTGGACCAGGATCACCTGCGCACCGCGCTGCTCCAGCGCGCGGCTCATGTCGGGGAAGGCCGACTCGAAGCAGATCAGCGGCCCGACCTTGAGCGTCCCGCCGCCGGGCGTCGGCACCGTCATCACCACCGGCGTGGTACCGCGTCGGCGGTCCACCGCGGCGGCCTTGGAGAAGTCCGAGACGAACCCGAGGACCGGCCGCAGCGGGATGTACTCGCCGAAGGGCACCAGCCGGATCTTGTCGTACCGCTGCCCGGTCAGCCCGTCCGGTCCGACGAGGACCGAGCTCTTGTAGATCCCGCCGAGGCCCGGCCGCACCGCGTCCACATTGACCAGCAGGTCCGCCCCGGTGGCACGGGAGAGGGCGGCGAGGTCGGCGGTGACGTCCGGATGGACCGTGAGGTCGTCGGCGACGCTGCTCTCGCCCCAGAGCACCAGATCCGGGTGGTCCGCCGCGAGCGTGGCGGTCAACTGCTCGCCACGGACGGTCCGGTAGCCCGTCGAGTCCACCGCCAGGCCCGGCTGGACCACGCCCACGGCGGCGCTGCTCCCCGTCAGCTTCGGCTGCGGCGCCCACGCGGAGACGGCGACGGTACCGAGCGCGAGGGAGACCAGCGTGAGCCATGCGACGTAGGACCGGCCCCAGGAGACGATCAGCGCGACGACGGCCGTGTTCACCGCCACGATCAGCAGGCTGTCCAGCCACACCCCGCCGACCGAGGCCAGCCGCAGCGCGGCGTGCTGCTGGTACTGGCTCGCCCCGAGCAGCCCCCACGGCCCACCCAGGTACTGCCAGGAGCGCAC
Source organism: Streptacidiphilus sp. BW17 (assembly GCF_041262485.1). Taxonomy (NCBI): domain Bacteria; kingdom Bacillati; phylum Actinomycetota; class Actinomycetes; order Kitasatosporales; family Streptomycetaceae; genus Streptacidiphilus; species Streptacidiphilus sp. BW17. Next base: position 219,479 of record NZ_JBGCCR010000010.1, read on the forward strand.
CGTCTCGGTCACCAGCCATCCGGTCGGCACCAGCACCAGCGCGGCGACCACCCGCCCGACGTCCGGGGTGCCGTGCAGCAGCCGGTGCACCAGCCAGCCCCACGGCGCCCAGATCAGTCCGAGCAGCGCCGCGATCGCCACGATGAAGACGCTCAGCGAGGGGATCAGCCAGCTCATCACGCCGATCAGGAAGCCGATCCCGCCGAACCAGCCCAGCTGCAGCGCCTTCCGGGGCGTGGCTGCGCCGCGTAGTACCAGCAGCAGCGGCACCAGACAGACGTAGGCGAACCACCACCACCCGGGCGCGGGAAAGATCAGCACAGGCAGCGCGCCGCAGAACGCCGCCAACAGCGGCTTGGCGCTGCGCCGGACGAGACGCCGGAGACGGGACGATCGAGGGCCGGCGGACGTGTCCGGGGGCGGCGGATCGCTGTGCCCGCCCAGCGGCTTTCTCCCGGTGACGACGCTCACGCTGATCCTCTTTCTCTTTCTCTCCCCCGAGGAAACGTGCCGGCCGCACCATCTTGCTGGCTCCGGTGCCTCCAGGTCCCAGTCTCCGACGCGATCACCGGTTGAGCACCTTGTTTGCAGGTCGTTCGCAGGGTGTTTGCGCCCTCGCATCCGTCGGCGCACCCTGGAGACGATGGGAGGGTGACATGGCATCACATCAGCAGCAACCCGGGCGCATCCGAACGGGTACACAGTTTGCGGCGATCACGGTCGGCGTGGTGGCGCTGGCCCCAGTCTGGCTCTTCGTCGGCTACCCGTTGGAACGCTCCTGGACCGGTCCGGGGCGTGCCTGCGGGAACCGCGTCACATTCCGGATCGCACGCCACCCCTTGGCGGTCGCTCTCAGCACCCCGATGCGCCTGGTCGCGGAACGCCTCCTCGGCCGCAGCCGCCGCACTCCGGGTGGCGAAGGCGGCCCACCCACCGCAGGCGACCGCTTCCCCCGCCGCCCGAAGCCGACCCTCCCGAGCGACGCGATCGCGCTGAGCGAGCCGGGCTCGCGGTAGCGGTAGCGGTAGGGGCGACGGCCGGTGAGACGGTCGGACCGGCGCAGTCGGCTGCTCGCTAGGGTGGCGGCATGACCAGCGACTTTCGTTCCGCCGGGCACGACGCAGTCGAGTTGCTCGCCGACTACCTTGACGGGCTGCCTGCGCGGAGCGTCTGGACACCGATGCCGGAAGCGGCGCGGGACGCGCTGCTTGACGCGCCGCTTCCGGAAGTGCCCACAGCACTGGACGCGCTGGTGAAGACGGTCGGCGAGACCGTGCTGCCGTACCCGATGGGTAACGGGCATCCGCGGTTCTTCGGGTGGGTCAACGCCGCGCCCGCGCCCGCCGGGGTGCTGGGCGCGCTGGCCGGGGCCGCGATGAACCCGAGCAGTGCCGGAGGCGACCACGCCGACGTGCATCTGGAGCGCACGGTCGTGCGGTGGCTGGCCGAGTTGGTCGGGTTTCCGCATCCGCCCGGTGGCGGGCTGCTGACCTCCGGGGCGTCGATGGCCACCATCGTCGCGCTCGGTGCCGCGCGCAACCGCGCCGCCGCGCGGCTCGGGGTGGACGTGCGTCACGACGGGGTCGCGGCGCTGCCGCCGCTGGTCGGCTACGTCAGCGCGGAGACGCACTCGTGTGTGCGCAAGGCCGCCGAGCTGCTGGGCATCGGCAGCAGGAACCTCAAGGTGGTCGCCACCGACACCGAGGGACGGCTGGATCCGGCCGCACTGCGGTCGCAGCTCGACGCGGACCGGGCGGCGGGGCTGGTGCCGTTCCTCGTCGTCGGCTCCGCCGGGACGGTCAACACCGGCGCGATCGACGATCTGGCCGCGCTCGCCGACGTCTGCGAGCAGAGCGCCGAGGGCATCTGGTTCCACGTCGACGGCGCCTACGGCGCGTTCGGACGGCTGGATCCGGTGTCCGCCCCGCGTTACGCCGGGCTGGAGCGGGCCGACTCGCTGGCGCTGGACCCGCACAAGTGGCTGGGCGTGCCCGTCGACTGCGGTTGTGTGCTGGTCCGCGACGCGGAACAGCTGCGCGGGACGTTCAGCCTGGTACCGCCCTATCTCCGTGACGAGGACGCCGGGGGCCTGGGCTGGTTCTCCGAGTACGGGATCGAGCAGACCCGCCCGTTCCGTTCGCTCAAGGTCTGGGCGACGATCGCGGCGGCGGGTCGCGAGGGCATCGTCCGCGACATCTCCCGCTGCTGCGCGCTCGCCCGCACGCTCGGTCAACTCGTCGAGCAGGAACCGGATCTGGAGCTGCTGGCCGCGGTCGAGACGTCCATCGTCGCCTTCCGCTACCGGCCGACGGGCGAGCGGGCGCTGCCTGCGGAGCGGGTCCAGCAGGTCAACGCGGCGCTGGCGGTCGCCGTGCAGCAGCGCGGGCGGGCCTTCGTCACCGGCACGGTGCTGGCCGGTTGCGAGGCGGTGCGGGCCTGTCTGCTCAACGCCGCGACCACGGAGGAGGACCTGCGGATCCTGGTCGACGAGGTGCTGACCGCAGGCGCGGCCCTCGGGACGGAACTGTGACAACAGCCCAGGAACCCCACAGGTCGGACGGCCCGTCTCCATGTACATGAAGATCAATCCTGCACACAGGGCCGGCCGTGCCGGTCTCGCTCTCCTGGGCGCCACGGCCCTCTGCCTCGCCGCCACCGCCTGTTCCGGCAACAGCGGTTCCGGCTCCGGCTCCTCGGCGACGGCCGGATCATCTGCGACGGCTTCCGCCTCGGCCACCGGCGGCTCGGGAGACACCGGCGGTTCCGGCGGCAACGGCTCGACCGGTGGCAGCAGCTCGACGGGCGGTTCCGGTTCCACGGGATCGACGGGCTCGACCAGCGGCGGCTCGACGGGCGGCGGTCAGGCGGCCGGAACGCCCACCTGTACCGGCTCGCAGATCACCGTCTCCGAGGGCCAGGGCGACGGCGCGGCCGGGCACAGCGCCGCGGTGCTGCTGTTCCACAACACCGGCTCGACCTCGTGCAGCATCTACGGCTACCCGGGCGTGGCCGCCCTGGACAGCGGCGGCCAGCAGGTCGCCCAGGCCACCCGGACCCTGCGCGGCATGATGGGCGGCGCACCGCAGGGCGCCACCGCGCCGACCGCCGTCGTGGTGGCCCCCGGCGCGACGGCCTCCGCCCGCGTCGAGGGCACGGACGTGCCCGAGGGCAACGCGACCAGCTGCCCGACCTACGCGGGCCTGCTGGTCACGCCTCCCGGAACCAAGACCTCGACGCGGCTGCCGATCCAGATGATGGGCTGCAGCGCCATCCAGGTGCACCCCGTGGTCCCCGGAACGACCGGCAACCAGGACTGACGCGGCGTCACAGGGGCGCGCTCGGCTACTCCGTGGTGAACTCGGCCATCATCGCCATGTCCTCGTGCTCCAGGTTGTGGCAGTGGAGCAGGAACCGCCCGGCGTAGTCGCTGAACCGGACCGCGACCTCGACGCCCTGGGCAGGGAGCACGTCCACGGTGTCCTTCCACCCGGCGTCGTACTCGCCGGGCGCGGTGTTGTTGCGGCTGACCACCTGAAACGGGTCCAGGTGTACGTGGACCGGATGGTGCACGTCGGTGACGAAGCGCCAGATCTCGACCTGACCGAGCTTGGGCCTGGCCAGCGAGTGGCCGGGCTGGTACTCCTGCCCGTTGATGGTCCAGCTGTCGGCCGACTTCTGGAAGAGAAAGGTACGGGTGGCCACGGCCTTGGCCGGGTCCAGCCGCTCGACGGTGGCGAGTTGCTCCGGCACCCGCGAGTCGTCGCTGACACCCGCGCTGCCGATGTCGAACCGCATCACCTCCGCCGTGCCGCCGCTGCCGAGGCGGTTGACCAGCCGGACGCTGCTCCCGGCCGGGTAGCGGGCGAAGTCGACCACGACGTCGAACCGTTCGGCCGAGGCCAGCTCGATGCCGTCGTGGGTGACGGACCGCTCCAGCAGACCGCCGTCGGAGCCGATCTGGACGAGCGCGCCGCCACCCGGCGGCTGCGGGTCGAGCTCCAGTCGGTAGCGGCGGGCGTTGGACGCGTTGAGCAGCCGCAGCCGGTAGCGGGCGCGGTCGACCTTGGCGACCGGCCAGGGCACGCCGTTGACCAGGATGACGTCGCCCAACACGCCGTTCATGTAGGTGTCCTGGACACCGGGCCGACCCTCGGACGGGTCCAGCGCCGGGTAGGCGAAGTTGCCGTTCTCGTCGAATGCGCGGTCGGCGATCATCAGCGGCAGCTCGCGCGGGCCCTGCGGCAGGCCGAGCGCGGCCTCCTCGTCGTCGCGGACCAGGTGGAACCCCGCCAACCCGCGATCGACGTGCGGGCCGGTGAAACCCATGGTGTGGTCGTGGTACCAGAGCGTGGCGGCGCGCTGCTGCATCGGGTAGACGTACTGGCGCTGCGGCGCGAAGGTCGCGGACGACATCCCCGGCATGCCGGCCATCCCGGCGTTGCCGCCCACCCCGGCCGCGCTGCCGCCGAGCGGGGTGATCAGGTCCAGCGGGTAGCCGTCGCTCTCGTGCGGGGTGTGGCCGCCGTGGAGGTGGACCACGGTGGCGTGCGGCAGTTCGTTGGTGTGGGTGACCACAGTGCGTCGGCCCGAGCGCGACTCGATGGTGGGGCCGGGGAACATGCCCTGGTAGCCCCAGACCTCGGTCTGACGGCCCGGCACCAGATTCGCCAGCCCCGGACGGGCGGTGATCTCGTAGTAGTCGGTGGTCGCGTCCGTGCGCACCGGCTTCAGCACCGACGGCACGGGCAGCGGCACCGCGTAGCGCGCGGGCAGCGGCACCTTGCTGCCGAGCAGCAGGCCCGGCTGGCCGTTCGGGATCAACCGCCCGAGCGCGGGCAGTCCCCCGGCGACCGCGCCCGCGCCGAGCACCGCGGCAGCGCCGATCCCGAGCATCCGGCGTCGACTCATCCCCGCCGCCACCGGGCCCGCCGCCCCCGCCTCAGCGGCGCTCATGCACCCACCTCGGCGGCTTGACCGGAGGCGGCCTCGGCCTCGTCGGCCTCGTTGGCCTGGTCGGCCTCGTCGCCAACAGTGTCGGCCGACGCGTCCGGCTTGAACGTGAAGACGTCCACGGCGAACTTCTCGGCCATCACGAAGATGCCCACGCCCAGGGGTACGTGCAGGATCAACACCCGGTCGAAACCGAGACTGATCTGCGCCGCGCAGGCCACGACCATGACGGCGTACTGGATCGCGAAGGAGTGCGGCCCGCCGGAGACCCGCCACACCAGCACACCGGCGATCGCCGCCAGCAGCGCCACCGTGGCCAGGATCATCGCCGCCAACATGTGGGCATTGAGCAGCGGGTAGAACCCCTGCAGGAAGCCACCGGCCAGCACCGGCTGCGCAACCGCGAGCAGGGCGACCAGCGCGGCGGTCACCCGCAGCGAAACGACCGGCCATCGGTGCGGGGTGGTTCTGTTCGACATGCGTATCCCCCAGGGAGGAGCGGAAACTCGTCTCTGGCGAGATACTCTCATATGAGATTGTTTTGACACCACCCCTTAGGCTGGACCTCGATGACGAACGAACCCTTCTCCCCGCCCCTGGGCATGATCCTGCGTCAGGCTCATGTCCGCGCCTCCCGCGCCTTCACCGAGGCACTGCGCCCGATCGGGCTGGAGACCTCGGGAGCCGGCCTGCTGCTCAGCCTGCACCAGCTCGGCCCGCTGACCCAGCGTCAGCTGATCGACCTGACCGGCAACGACAAGTCCTCGATGGTGCGTTACATCGACGGGCTGGAGCAGCGCGGCCTGGTGCGACGCCAGCCGCACCCGACCGACCGCCGAGCCCACCTGGTCACCCTGACCGACCCTGGACACGAGGTGCTGGCGCGGGTCAAGGAGACGGCCGAGCGGACCGACCAGCGGCTGGCACAGGGCCTGACGCCTGAGGAGACACTCACCCTCCGCGCCCTGCTGGCCCGTTTCGCCGCCTCCCCGGCCCCGGACGGCTCCCCCGAGCCGAGGTCGGCCAACTGACCCGCCGCTACTTGACCTGCGTCCCGCGCGCCGCGTCGTCCGCCGCGCCGCCACGGCCGACCAGGCCGCGCGGCTTCTCCGCGAACTCCGCCAGCCGCGAGCCCATCGCGCGCAGCTTGACGGGCCCGACCGCGCCGACGATCAGCGGCGTCAGGTGCCGCTGCGGCTGCATCGCCCGCAGCCAGGCCTGGGCGTAGACGTGGGTGGAGCGCCGGGCGACGCCGTCCGCGATCCGCTCGACGGCCGGGGCCAGCGGGTAGGTCTTGTTGAGCGGCCAGGGCAGGCCCGCACGCATGTCGCGCATGACGTCGTCCTCGTCCGCGCCGCGCACCATGTCGGTGTCGGTCCAACTGAGGTACCCCACACCGACCTTGACACCCTTGAGCGCCAACTCCGGACGAAGCGAGTGGGCGAGGGCCTCGACCCCGGCCTTGCTCGCGCAGTAAGCCGTCATCAACGGCGCGGGCGTGAGCGCGGCCAGCGAGGCGATCTGCAGGAAGTAGCCGCGCGAGGCGGTCAGCGCGGGCAGGAAGGCCCAGGCGGTGTTGGCGCTGCCGACCAGGTTGACGTCGATCACCCGCGTCCAGACGTCCGGGTCGGAGTCCATGAACGGCGCGCCGGTGGCGATACCGGCATTGGCGACCACCACGTCGATCTTCCCGTAGCGCTCGACGATCTCGTCCGCGACCGTGCGCAGCGCCTCGCGGTCCGTGACGTTCGCCTCCCACCACCCGACGTCGGGCCCGCAGGACTCGGCGACGGCGGCCAGTTCGTCGCGCTCCAGGCCGACGAGCGCCACCCTGGCACCGCGGGCGGCCAGCACCCGGGCGAGCTGGGCGCCGACCCCACGGGCGGCGCCGGTGATCACGGCGACCTGGGCGGCCATGCTGTGCTTGGACATCTCACGAACCTTTCGGGCGGCGTTCGGTGCGGTGGTCACGCGTGTGCGGGGGCAGCCGCGGCGGTGGGGACCACAAGGGCCCCGTCGACCTGACGGACCTGGTCGTACTCGTGCAGGTCGACCGCGCGGGTCTCGCGGCGGTAGTGCGCGGTGGTGCCCGGCCAGAGCACGGTGTTGTTGCCCTTGCCGTCCAGGTACCAACTGCGGCAGCCGCCGGTGTTCCACACGGTCCGGCTCATCCGGCGCTGCACATCGTCGTTCCAGCGTCGCTGCGCGGAGGCGGTGACGTCCAGGGCGACGGCGCCGCTGGCGTCCAGCTTGCGCAGGTAGTCGGCCAGGTAGTTGAGCTGGGACTCGATCATCAGCACCATCGAGCTGTTGCCGAGACCGGTGTTGGGACCGATCACGAAGAGCAGGTTCGGGAAGCCGCGCACGGTCGTGCCGCGCAGCGCCGACATGCCCTCGGACCACTCCTCCGCCAGCGTCGTCCCCGCCGCGCCGGTGATGTGGGCGGCGACGGGCATGTCGGTGACATGGAAGCCGGTGCCGAAGACGATCACGTCGGCCTCGTGCTCGGTACCGTCGGCGGCGACCAAGGTGCCGCCCTTGACCTCCTTGAGCCCGGAGGCGACGACCTCGGCGTTGGGCTGGGCCAGCGCCGGGTAGTAGGTGTTGGAGAGCAGCACCCGCTTGCAGCCGAACCGGTAGTCGGGCGTGAGCTTGGCCCGCAGCGCCGGGTCCTTGACGGCCCGTCGCAGGTTCTGCCCGGCCAGCGCCTCGGCCGCCCTGAGCAGTCCGGGATGCTTCACGAACGCGCCGACCTGGTACTCACGGATCAGCCAGAGCGCGCCGCGCAGCGCCTTCTGGCTGGCCGGCAGACGCCGGTAGAGGAACCGCTCGGCAGAGGTGATGTCGCGGTCCATCCGCGCCATCACCCAAGCGGGCGTGCGCTGGAACAGCACCAGCCTGTCCACCACGGGCTGGATCGCCGGCACGATCTGGATCGCGGACGCGCCGGTCCCGACGACCGCGACGCGCTTGCCGCTCAGGTCGAACTCGTGGTTCCACTGCGCCGAGTGGAAGACCTGCCCGGGGAAGTCCGCCAGCCCGGGCACGTCCGGGATCTGCGGGTCCGAGAGCGGGCCGGTGGCCGCGACCAGGACCTGGGCGCTGAAGCGGCCCTGGTCGGTCTCGATGTCCCAGCGTGCCGTGGTGGTGTTCCAGCGCGCCGCGGTGACGGTGTGCCGGAACCGCAGGTGCGGGCGGAGCTGGAACCGGTCGACGATCCGCTCCAGGTAGGCGCGGATCTCCGGCTGGCCGGAGAAGGTGCGCGGCCAGTCGGGGTTGGGCGCGAAGGAGAACGAGTACAGGTGCGAGGGGACGTCGCAGGCGCAGCCGGGGTAGCTGTTGTCGCGCCAGGTGCCGCCGACGGAGTCCGCGCGCTCCAGCACGACGAAGTCGGTGACGCCCTCCTCGCACAGCCGCACCGCCGCGCCCAGTCCGCCGAAGCCGGTGCCGATCACAGCGACCCTGACCTGCTGCACCGCACTGTCGGCGCCCTGCTCCCCGGCCGCCGCGGCCGCCCCGGTCGTCTTCTGGGCCTTCTCGGTTTTCTGCCTGCCCGCCATACCGGTCCTCCCGCGCATCCCTCACTCGGATCCCGCCGCCACCAACTGTGCCAGTGATCGGTGGCACAGTCAGGAGCGTAGGGGACACCGGATGGCTCGGGAAGACTCCGGAAGCCGGAAGTTACGCGCCGGTACGTCCGAAGCCCGCGCCCGGCGCGTCGCCGAAGTCGGCCCCACCGGCCCTACCACCTCCGGGGACGCCCGGCAGGGTCAGCCCGGTGAGCAGACGGTCCAGGACCTCGCCCGCCTCGCGACGCGCCCGGGCGTGGTCCTCCGCCCGGGCGATATAGAGGCTGGCCTCGGAGATCAGCGCGGCCAGCAGCCTGGTCAGCGGCGCGACCGGCATCGGCTGGATGCTGCCCTCGGCGATCGCCCTGGTCAGCTCCTCGGCCAGCAGCACGTAGCCGTGCTGCTCCACCAGTGCGTCCCAGGCGCTGTGGCCGAGCACGGCCGGACCCTCGACGAGCACGATCCGCTGGAAGTCGGGATCGTTGCAGGCATCGAGGAAGGACTGGAATCCGAGCCGCAGCAGCGTCCAGGCGTCACCCGACTGGGCCTCCGCCCGCGCGGTTTCCTGTTCGACCAACCGTTCGGCCATGTCCTGGGCGCAATCGCCCATCACCGCGCGGAACAGGTCGGCCTTGTCCTTGAAGTGGTGGTAGAGCGCACCCCGGGTGACCTGGGCCGCAGCGACGATGTCCTCCGTGCCCGTCGCGGTGTACCCACGCTCGGCGAACAGCGTGCGCGCCGCGCGCAGCAGCGCGCGCCGGGTGTCGGCGGTGTGTTCCGCACGCCGACCACGCGGACCACGCGCCGATCGAGGAGCTGTCATACCTACATCCTGTTCCATACAGACTGTATGTTAGAGGAGGGCCACGGACCCGCGGCCCGCGGGAACGGAGACATGGATCATGGGACTCCCACTCAATCTGACCGTCAAGATGGGCACGTACCTCCTCAAGCAGAAGCTTGCCCGCCGCGAGAAGTTCCCACTGATCGTCGAGGTGGAACCCCTCTTCGCGTGCAATCTGGCCTGCCAGGGCTGCGGCAAGATCCAGCACCCGGCCAGTGTGCTCAAGCAGCGCATGCCGGTGGAGCAGGCCGTCGCCGCCGTGGAGGAGTCCGGCGCACCGATGGTGTCGCTGGCCGGTGGCGAGCCGCTGATGCACCCGCAGATCGACGAGATCACGCGGCAGCTGCTGAAGCGCGGCAAGTTCGTGGTGCTCTGCACCAACGCGCTGTTGCTGCCCAAGCACATCCACAAGTTCAAGCCGCACCGCAACTTCGCCTGGATGGTCCACATCGACGGGCTGCGTGAGCGGCACGACGAGTCGGTGAGCAAGGAAGGCGTCTTCGACGACGCCATCGCGGCCATCCGGCAGGCCAAGGCGGCCGGGTTCCAGGTCTACACGAACTCGACGTTCTTCAACAACGACAGCCCTCAGGACATCATCGAGGTGCTGGACTACCTGAACGACGAGCTCAAGGTCGACCGGATGCAGATCTCGCCCGGCTACGCCTACGAGAAGGCCCCGGACCAGGACCGCTTCCTCGGCGTCGAGCAGACCCGGCAGCTGTTCAAGAAGGCCTTCGGGGACGGCCGCCGCAAGAAGTGGCGGCTCAACCACTCCGCGCTCTACCTGGACTTCCTGGAGGGGAAGACCGACTTCGAGTGCACCCCGTGGGCGATCCCGTCCTACTCGCTCAAGGGCTGGCAGAAGCCGTGCTACCTGATGGCCGACGGCTACGTCGACTCCTACCAGGAGCTGCTGGACTCGACGGACTGGGACAACTACGGCCGCGGCAAGGACCCCCGCTGCGACAACTGCATGGCGCACTGCGGCTACGAGCCGACCGCCGTGCTGGCCACCATGTCCTCCCTCAAGGAGAGCCTGCGGGCGGTCACCAGCGGCTGAGCTGTCCAGCCCGCTCCTCTCTCACCCGATCGGCCTAACCAGGGACGGGCCGTCGTATCGAAGCCGAAACGTTGCGGCACGATACGACGGCCCGTCCCTTTCGTCCCTGGCAAACGCTACCGACGCGTCACTAGCATGAGGCCCCATCGGGGGGCAGCAGATCAGTCGGACACAGCAAGGCAAGTTAGGGGCAGGCACCATGGCCGCGAAGGAAGAGCTGGACACGTTCTACGTGCTCACGGCGCTGTTGGTGACCCCAGCGCAGTTCCCGAGCGTGCTCGGGGACGACTACCCGGAGGCCTGCGCCGCGCTCGGTGTGGAGCCCTGGTCCGACGGCTACGGCCTGCTCTTCGGCCAGGACGGCACCGGTGCCCGCTGGACGGTGGTCTGCGACGACGCGGCCCTGGTCGGCTGCGCGATAGCCGCCTGGGACTGCGGCATGGAGTACGAGCTGGCCGCGCCCGAACGCACCGTCGTCGACACCGTCGCGGGCTGGCCGCTGGCCATCACCATCGCCACGCCCGACATCCCCGAGCCGCACGACCCGCAGGGCGACCACCCGGTGCTGCTGCGGGCCCCCGACCCGCAGGCCTGGGGCCCGGCGCACCGGCGGCTGGCCGCGGACGAGGTGGCCAAGCACTGGCTCACCTGGCGCCACCAGGTCGCCGAGGGCGCAAGCTTTGACTCCACGGGCGCCCAGCCTCCGCAGCACGTCCAGCGAGCCCTGGACCAGGCCCGCGGCTACACCAGCGACCCGCCGCCCGCCGGTCGGGTGCGCTCCGCCCCGGCCCCGGACGGCGCACGGATCGTCCGTGCCGACGGGCCCGGCTGGAGCCTCGCGGCGCACACGGAGGACATCGCACTGCTGCTGCTCGACGAGAAGCCGCACGAGATCATCCCGGTCGGCCGCGGCCCGGAGCTGCCCGCGCTGCTCCGCGACCTGGACCAGATGGCACGCGCCTCCGGCTGAGTCCCTTGCGGCCCCTGCCCCGGCCTGCGTCCGGCGGGGGCAGACTGGAGCCGTGGGCATTCCTGACGCGGCCGGGCCGGTCGTCAGCAGACGCAGCGTGCTCGCGGTCGGCGCGGGCGCGGTGGTGGGTCTTGTCGCGGCCTGCTCCTCGGCGACACACAGCCCGACCGGAGCGTCCGCGACCTCCACGACCTCGCATCCCACACCGCTACCGTCGTCCGCTGTCCCCTCCACGCACACGTCGAGCGCGGCGGCACTGCCGGCGACGACCGCGTGGCAGCCCAGCAGCAACGACATCGACCCGCAGGTGAAGCTCCGCGCGGTGCGGCTGATCGAGGCGCTGGGAAGCTGGCCGGTGGGCGGATCGGGCGAGGCCGCTGCGGCGCGCCGGGCAGCCGCGGCCGGTTACGACCCGGGACTCGCCGCCCAGGCGGGCGGCCTGCTGGGTTCCGCGCCGGAGGCCGCGCTGCAGGTACTGGAGGCGCAGTACGGCGGAATCCTCAGCGATGCGGCCAGCGTGCTCGTGGTCTGCCGCCAGTACACCCCCGGACACACCGACACCGCCGACACCACGACCGCGGACAGCGGCGGGACCACCGTGGACGTACGGCTCAGCAGCGCGCAGCCGCTCTGGCAGGTGACGGCACTTCATCCCGCCGTCCCCGGCCCGGCGCTGGCGCCCTCCGCGCTCAGCTCCGCCGCCCGCGCGGTGCTCGGCTCGGACGCGATCACACTGCCTCCGGCAGCACATGCGGACGTGCTCAGCGGCACCATCCACGACAGCGCGCTGGAGGCGATGCTGACGCTGTCGCACAGCCATCGGATCGAGCTGAGCGTGGTCCGCTCCGGCCATCCGATCGACGTCTTCGGGACCACCCGGCCGAGCGACCACCCCAAGGGACGCGCCTTCGACGTCTGGCGGATCGACGGCCAGGCCGTCATCGACCCGGCCACGCCGCGCGCCCTGGTGGAGGGCTTCATGCGCGCGGCAGCGGCGGCCGGGTCCTACAACGTGGGCGGGCCCTACCTGTTGAGCGGCGGGACGCCGGACCAGTTCTTCAGTGACGACACCCACCACGACCACGTCCACGTGGGGTTCGACGTGTGATCGTGACGGGGCAGCCGTCACGCCATCGGGAGGGTGGTCCCCTGTACGGCCTGGATGTCGAGTTCCACGCGGAGTGTGGTGCCGATGGCCGCGATGCCCACCTGGACCACCTGGTTGTAG
>NZ_JBGCCR010000011.1:0-221689 GCF_041262485.1 Streptacidiphilus sp. BW17
GCGCAGGGCGCACGCGCCCGGTGGGGGTCCCCCCGGCCGGAGGCTGGGGGAGGAACCGAAGCGGAGCACGAACGGAGGTCGCGCTGTGAGCGCGCAGCTGAGGTGCAGCGGAGGGTGCTGGCGTCCAGAGCGAGGAACGAGCGCAGGGCGCACGCGCCCGGTGGGGGTCCCCCCGGCCGGAGGCTGGGGGAGGAACCGAAGCGGAGCACGAACGGAGGTCGCGCTGTGAGCGCGCCCGCGGGTGTCCCCACCCGCGAGGACGCGCTGGCGCTGGACGCCGCGGACCCACTGCGCGGCTTCCGCGAGCGGTTCACGCTCCCCGAGGACGTGCTCTACCTCGACGGCAACTCGCTCGGCGCGCTCCCCGCGCACACCCCCGAGCGCCTGCGCCGGATGGTCGAGGAGGAGTGGGGCAACGGCCTGATCCGCAGCTGGAACGAGGCCGGCTGGTACGACCTGCCGCGCGCCCTCGGTGACCGGCTGGCCCCCTTGGTGGGCGCCGCGCCGGGCCAGGTCGTGGTCTGCGACTCGACCTCGGTCAACCTGTTCAAGGTGCTCACGGCCGCGATGCGGCTGCGTCCGGGGCGCGGGACGCTGATCAGCGAGGTCGGCAGCTTCCCGACCGACCTCTACATGACCGAGGGCCTGGCCCCGGCCCGCCGCCGCCTGATCGGCCGCGACGCGGAGACACTGACGGACCTGCTCGACGACGACACCGCGGTGGTCCTGCTCTCCCACGTCGACTACCGCACCGGCCGCCTCCAGGACATGGCCGCGGTCACCGAACAGGTCCACGCGGCGGGCGCGCTGATGGTCTGGGACCTGTGCCACTCGGTCGGCGCACTCCCGGTCGAACTGGACGCCTCCGACGCGGACTTCGCCGTCGGCTGCGGCTACAAGTACCTCAACGGCGGCCCCGGCGCCCCGGCGTTCCTCTACGCCGCCGCCCGCCACCACGACGCGGCCCGCCAGCCGCTGACCGGCTGGTTCGGGCACGCGGAGCCGTTCGCGATGTCCCCGGACTACGCCCCGGCGACCGGCATCGGCCGATTCCTGACGGGCACCCCGCCGCTGCTCAGCTTCGCGGGCCTGGACGCGGCGCTGGACGTCTGGGCGGACGTGGACCTCGCGCGGATCCGCGCCAAGAGCCTCAGCCTGACGTCCTTCTTCCTGCGCCTGACGGACGCCCTCGACCTGCCGACGGTCACCCCGAGGACGCCGGCGGAGCGCGGCAGCCAGATCTCCCTCCGGCACGAGGGCGCGCACGCGGTGGTGCAGGCCCTGATCGCACGCGGCGTGATCGGCGACTTCCGCGCCCCTGACGTGATGCGCTTCGGCTTCACTCCGCTCTACGTCTCCCACGCGGACGTCTTCGACGCGGCGGAGGCCCTCCGCGACGTACTCGCCTCCGGCGAATGGCGCGATCCGCGCTTCGCGCAACGGGGCGCGGTGACCTGAGGGGAGCCCCAGCAGGGCGAGCAAGCACGTACCGCCCAGCGGCGCGGGGCTCTGCTGACATCCCAGGGGCGCGGGGCTCTGCTGACATGCAGCCTCGCGCCCCTGAAAGCGCAGCCGGCCCAGTCGCACGTCGCCCTGCGCAGCGACAGCAGCATCGCCGTGAGACACCCCTGTCGCTTCCGCGCGGGCGCTGTCACAATGCGATCCATGCACAGCCCTCGCCGCTCCTTCGGTCTCCCCCTCGCGCTCGTCAGCGCGTTCTGCTTCGGCGGCTCCGGCGTTGCCGCCAAACCGCTGATCGAGGCCGGTCTGAGTCCGTTGCAGGTGGTCTGGATACGGATGGCGGGCTCCGCGCTGGTGCTGCTGCCCGTGGCGATCCGGCACCGTGACCTGCCGCGACGTCAGCCGTGGCTGCTGCTGGGCTTCGGGCTGCTCGGGGTGACGCTCGTGCAGGTGTCGTACTTCTTCGCCATCTCCCGCATCCCCGTCGCCATCGCGATGCTGCTGGAGTACCTGGGCCCGTCCCTGCTCCTCGGCTACGTCCGCTTCGTGCAGCGCCGTCCGGTCACGCGCGCGGCGGCCTTCGGCGCGCTGACCGCGACCCTCGGTCTCGCCCTGGTGGTCGAGGTGTGGACCGGGCTGGGCGGGCTCGACCCGATCGGCGTGCTCTTCGGGCTGGGCGCGGCGGTCTCCCAGGTCGGCTACTTCGTGATCTCCGAGAAGGCCGGGCGCAGCGCCTCCGCCGCCCCCAAGGACAGGATCGACCCGATCGCCCTCTCCGCATTCGGCCTGCTCATCGGCGCCCTGGTGATCACGCCGCTGGCGCAGCCGTGGACGCTGCCCTGGCACGTGCTGGGCGGCGACGCGACGATGGGCTCGACCCGCGTCCCCGCGATCGCGCTGGCGCTGTGGATGGTGCTGATCTCGACCGTCGTCGCCTATCTGACCGGTGTCACCTCGGTGAGCCGACTCTCGGCCCCGGTCGCGTCTGTGGTCGCGTTCCTGGAGGCGATCTGGGCGACCGCGCTGTCCTGGTTCCTGCTCGGCGAACACCTCGCCACGCCGCAGCTGTTGGGCGGAGCCCTGGTGCTGATCGGCGCGTTCGTCGCGCAGACCAGCCGTCCCTCGAAGCCGAGCACGCCCGTCGCCGTCTCCACACCTGCGAGCGCCCCCGCCACCGACCCCACCACGGCGTCGTCGACTCCGCACTGACCCCGCGCCGCCCCTGACCCGACTGCCCGTCCCGAAGTGCGGGACCGGGCAGTCGCGGGCATCGTGGTGCCATGACTGCAATGACGACGAACGCGACCCAGGGCTTCCGCCCCAACACCCGGTTGCTTGCGGTCGGTGCGGCGATGACGGGCCTCGGCTCGATGGTCGTCGCCACCGGCGCGGCCCTCGTCGGCCTCTCCCTGATCTCGGCCGGGCGCCGCTGGATCCAGACCTGGGAGACGCCCCCCGCCGAGATGGCGACGCGCACCCTCAACCAGGCCAAGATGGCCCGCCAGGCCGGCATGGACGCCTGGCGCACTGGACCGTCGATGAACTGACGCAGGTCCTGGCAACCGAACGACAACAACCACATACCGGCAACGCGCCGGGACCCCCGCACCGAAGCGGGGGTCCCGGCGCGTTCGCATGATCCGGCCCGGTCCGTGCTCACGTTAATCCTCATGTTCATGTAAGAAGTGGTGCCGGACTTCTTGACGGCGATTCAGGTCGGGGATACGTTCCCTGCTCAAAAGATAGGAAAGTTTCCTAACAAGAATCGCCGGAGGCCCCCTTGCGTCCCACCGCACGCCTGCGCGCCGCCCTCGCCGTCACCGCAGCCGCTGTCACCACGTTCGGCGCCACCGCCGTCGCCCAGGCGGCCGACACCACCGCACCGGCCACCCCGGTCGCCGCCCACGCGGCCGGGTCGGCCGGGTCGATTGCCGTCCGGGCCACCACCGTCCCCTCGCACCTCTTCGCGCCCTACTTCGAGGCCTACACCAGCGACGACCCGGCGACCGTCGCCGCCAAGTCGGGCGCCAAGTGGCTGTCCATGGCCTTCCTGCAGACCCCGTCCGCCGGTTCCTGCACGGTGGACTGGAACGGCAGCTCCTCGCAGCCGATCGCCACCTCGACCTACGGCTCCTCGATCGCCAAGATCCGCGCCAACGGCGGGGACGTCATCCCGTCCTTCGGCGGCTACTCCGCCGACTCGGGCGGCACCGAGCTCGCGGACAGCTGTCACAGCGTCAGCTCGATCGCCTCCGGTATCGAGCACCTGATCACCACGTACAACCTCTCCCGCGTCGACTTCGACGTCGAGGCCAACTCGCTCACCAACAGCGCGGGCATCGACCGCAGGAACAAGGCGATCGCCGCGGTGGAGGCGTGGGCCGCGGGCAACAAGCGCTCCGTGCAGTTCTCCTACACGATGCCCACCAACACCGACGGCCTGGACTCCGGCGGCCAGGCGGTGATGAAGAACGCGGTGGCCAACCACACCCGCATCGACGTGGTCAACCTCATGACATTCGACTACTACGTCGGCACCACGCAGGAGATGGCCAAGGACACCGAGACCGCCGCCCAAGGCCTGGTCGACCAGCTCCACACGCTCTACCCGAGCAAGTCCTCGCAGGAGCTGTGGGCGATGGTCGGCATCACCGAGATGCCGGGCATCGACGACTACGGCAAGGCGGAGACCTTCACCACGGCCGATGCCAAGACCGTCTACAACTGGGCCGTCAGCAAGGGGATCGACGAGATCTCGATGTGGGCGTCCGAGCGCGACAACGGCGGCTGCCCGGGCACCGGCGGCTCCGACTCCTGCTCCGGCATCTCCCAGTCCACCTGGTACTTCAGCCACACCTGGGAGCAGTACACCAACTGACGGTCACGCCCGCTGACCGTCGCCGCCAAGCTCGCCGCCAAGGTCGCCGTCGCCCGCCAGGGCGCGCCCTTGGGCGGTGAGCACGGCAAGGGCCGCGAGGTGCGTCTCGAACGCCTTGCGGCCCTTCCCCGTGAGCGAGAGCCACGTGCGCGGGCGACGTCCGACATGGCCCTTGCGGACCACGCAGCGAGTTTGAGCCTGGGCACGGTCGTGAACGCCTCGCCGCCGACGGGGCCGGGTGGCTGCCATGAACTGTCGGTCCCCACTGGGACGATGGAGATATGAAAATGCCTCGGACCACCTGCACCCGCTGTGGCAGGAACGTGGCCGCCATACCGGCCGGCGTCGCCGGCCACTGGAACGCCGCCCGCCACGACGAGCCCCACCGGGGCGTCCGCGACCTCCTGACGTCCTGCGTCGGCAGCCTCAAGCCCGTGGACCTCGAAGACCTCGTCTACCAGCTGGCCTTCGGCGAACCGGACGACGGCGCCCCGACGATCTTCTGAGCCACAAGCTCGACGACGTCGGCCAGGAAGACGGGACTACTACAAGATCACGGTCTACGGCTGGAGCGTCAGGTCACGCTGGTACCAGGTGCCAGGCTTACCGCCGAGGTCGGCCGGGTCTGCCGGTCCGACCGGGACGAACCCGGCCTTGGTCAGCACCCTCTGGGACGCGACGTTGCTACGGGAGGTGGCCGCCCGCAGTGTGCGCAGCCCGTGCCGCGCCGGCGCCAGCCGGCACAGCTCCCGGACCGCCGCGGTCGCCACGCCGCGACCGGAGACGTGCTGTGCGACCCGGTAACCGAGCACAGCGGTGCCGTCCTTGACGTCGTACAGGTTGAACCGGCCCAGAACCGAGCCGTCCTCGGCAGCGAGCACGTAGAAGGCGACGATGCCGGCCTCCTGCTCAGCCAGTGAGGCGCTGTACCGCTCGGCAAACTGGTCGAAGAACTCGTCACCGCGGTCGGAGATCGAGGCAGCGAAGTAGGCGCGGTTCGCCAGCTCGAAGGCCAGGACCGCCGGGGCATGGTCGGCATGGAGCCGCTTCAGCTCGGGCACCGCTCGACTCTAGCCGGATGATGCGTTGCGGCCACCTGGGTTTCCAGAGCAGGGGCCGGCCCCGCGTCGCGGGAGCTGGTGCCGGGCGATCAGGAGTCCGGCGAGGGCGGTGAGGGCAGCGGCGCCTTCGGCGATGGCGGACATCGTCTTCTCGGGGTACCAGAACGGTTCGTACATGTTGGGCAGCGGGCCGATGGCGCCGACGTCGACGTAGCGGTAGAGCAGGACAGCGGCGACGCCGGCGAGAGCGACCGCGAGGGCGAGCAGCCAGGCGGTCAGATGGCGGCGGAGGGTGAGCAGAAGGAGCGCGGCGAGGGCCGCGGCAGCGGCTTCTGCACGGAAGAGATCGCCCTGGCTGACGGTGGCCTTGATGGGGTCGTACGAGGGTGCGAGATCGACGTGGACGTAGGCGTCGATGGCCAGCCCTGCGGCGGTGAGCAACCGGAGCAGCCACAGGACGACGAGCAGAGGTGCCACGTGGGTGCGACCGCGGGGCGGGGCGGAGGTGACGGCGTTCATCGGGTCCTGCCTTCCTTGCGTGTGGGCGTCCTGGTCAGCTGGTGTCGGGCGGTGGCAGGCCGAGGGTGGCGCGGATCGCCGAGACGGCTCGCTCCACGGGCGCGTTGGCGGCGGTCAACGAGGGCCGGAGACCGCCGAGTTGTCGGAGGGACGTACTGTCCGCGGCACGCAGGGTGAGACTGGCGCGGGCCTCGTTGGCGCGGATCAGGGTCCGTGCCCAGGTGGCGGCTTCCGGGGGCAGGGTCAGGGTGAGGTGGGCGAGGCGCTGGTCGAAGGCATGCTCGGTGGTGGCGATGTCGCGCAGGTCCGCGGCGCTCGCCGTGAGGTCGCTTCGGTCGGGGCCGTTGAAGCGGTCGAAGTCCCTGTCGAGTCGGGTGTTGCCGGTGCTGGCGATGGCCAGGTACGCGGCAGCCGGGGAGGACGCGGTGGAGGCGGGCGCTGGGGTGCTGGGCGGAGCTGCGGCCTGCGGCCGGGCCGTGCATCCGCCTGCGGCGACCGTCACCCCGGTCACCGCTGCCACGGCCAGGAGGGTCGCCACGGTCCAACTCCCGTGAGGACCCCGGTCAGTAGCCGTAGCCGCCACCGCTGCCGCCGCTGCTCGGGCTGGGAGTAGGGCTGGGCGTCTGGCTGGGCGCCTGGCCGGCCGTGCCGGTGATCGCCGTTCCGGAGGGGCTCACGACGAACCACACGCCTTGGATGCCCTGGCCGTTGACGTCGCCGGGCTTGCTGTCCTGGGAGAAGTGGTACAGCGGGTGGCCGTCGAAGGTCACCTGGGTCGTGTGGTCGTCCGTGCGCGTGGTGGTGCCCAGCATCGTGCCGCTGAGGCCGCCGGTGGCCTGCGGGGTGCCGTTGGTGGTGTCGGCGGGCCACAGGCTCGCGCAACTCCCGGTACAGGTGGGAGTGGTGCCGGTGTCGGCCTTGAAGAGGTACAGGGTGCGGCCGGAGCCGTCGACCAGGATCTGGCCGAGCGGCGAGCCGGCGGTCTTGACGGTGGCCGCGCCGCCGACGGTGCTGGGGGCACTGGACGCGGGCGGGGAGGCTGGTGCGGACGGGGCGCTGCTCTTGGAGGAACTGCTGCAGCCGGCGGCGAGCGCGGCGACCGCGGCGGCGCCGGCCGCGAGGACGTAGAGACGGTTCATGATCGCTCCCAGGAGGGGGGGTCGGATTTGTGCCGCACCGCCACGCGGACCCTGTCTGCCGGTCCCGTCTGCGGAGCGAATCGAATCCCCTACTGCTACGCACCGGGCACCCGTCCGGTTCATGACGCGGACGTCATCCCCGCGAACCCGGCGACGGCCCGGTGCGCGTGCTCATCAGTCCACGGTCCGGGAGACCCGGGCCGGCGCTTCTGGCAGGCCTCGCTCATGAGAGATGGTTGACCAGGCCCGAGAACAGCCGTGGCAGGTACGCAGCCGCGGGGACGATCCGGGGCGCGAGCCCGGGCCGGTGGCGGGCCCAGAGCAGGCCCTGGGTGAGGAGGCGGTGGCGGCGAGTGACCCGGCGCCAGGCGCGCTCATAGGCGTCGGGTCGTCCCTGCCGAATGCAGTGGACCAGCGCTGCCGCCTGGGTGAAGGCCAGGGAGATGCCTTCACCGGTGAGGGCGTCCACGTATCCGGCGGCGTCGCCGACCAGAAGAATCCGGCCCGCCACGCGTCCGCGAACGTGCTGCCGCATGGGGCCCGCTCCCCGCACCGGGCCCGCCGCGTCGGAGGAAAGCAGGTCGCGGAGGGCCGGGAAGTGGTCGAGGTGTGCGTGGAAAGGTCCGCGTTCGCTGGTCAGTACGGCGACCCCGACCAGGTGCGGGGACAGTGGCGTCACGTAGGCCTCGGCGCGCGCAGACCAGTGGACCTCGACGAACGGGGACCACGGCGCGACGGTGAAGTGGCAGCGCTGTCCGTAGCGGGCGGGCCAGAGACCGGGGGCGGCGCCCGCGCCGGGGGCGGCACCCGCGCCGGTACGGGCAAGGTCCAGTTGCCGTCGGATCGGTGAGTGCAGGCCGTCCGCCGCGGCGAGGTAGCGGGTCTGGAGACCTGCCGCAGACACCCGTTCCTGGTCCTGCCGGATGTGGTCGACCCGCCGCGGGAGCACGGGGATGCCGAGCTCCTCCGCGCGGCGCGCGAGCGCGGCATGCAGCAGGGTGCGGCGCACACCGAGCCCGGGACGACCGCGGAACCGGGCCTCCGCCTGGTGGCGATGGTCGAGGTAGCGGATGCCGAGCAGGGGCTGGCCGGTGACCTCGACGCCGAGTGCGACGAGCGCCTGCGCGCCGTGAGGCATCAAGCCCTCGCCGCATGCCTTGTCGACCGGGATGGGGCGGGGTTCGACGACGGCGACGTCCATCCCGGCCTGGGCCGCGTGGATGGCGGTCGCCAGTCCGGCCGGTCCCCCTCCGGCGACCAGGAGGTCGATCACGCGGCGACCCGGGCCGTGGCGGTGGCTCCGACGGTCGCGAGAGCGGCGTTCTCGCAGCGCAGGCGAGTGACCAACAACGGGGCGTTGAGCGCCGTGAAGACGGTGGCAGTGATCCAGTTGCCGTGGACCAGCGGCAGGCTGACGCCTTCGAGGATCACCGCGAGGTAGTTGGGATGGTGCAGCCACCGGTACGGGCCGCTACGGACCAGGGGCAGGCCCGGCACCACGATGACGCGGGTGTTCCAGCGCGGCCCGAGGCTGGTGATGCACCACCAGCGCAGCGCCTGGGCCAGCAGCGCGGCGGCGAGCGCGGGCCGGCCGAGCCCGGGGACGAAGGGCCGGTGCAGCAGGCCGGTCTCCGCCAGGCACCCGACGAGCAGGCCGGTATGCAGGGCGACCATGACCGGGTAGTGGCCGGCGCCGTACTCGACGCCTCCCCGGGCGCGGCTCCAGACGGCGTGACGTCGGGCGACGGCCAGTTCGGCCAGACGCTCCAGGGCGACCAGCAGGATCAGCAGGGTGTAGGGAGTCATTCGCGGCTACCAGCGCAGGAGGACGAGTTCGATGCCGAAGCCGGGGCCCATGGCCAGCAGCAGCCCTGACGACCCCGGCGGCGGCGGACGGTGGTCGGCGAGTGTGTCCCGCAGGATGTGCAGGACCGAGGCGGAGGAGAGATTGCCCACGCGGGCCAGCGAGCGCCAGGAGGACTCCAGCGCACGCGCAGGCAGGTCCAGGGAATCGCGTACCGCGTCCAGGACCTTGGGGCCGCCCGGATGGCACACCCAGGCACTGACGTCCTCGGCCTTCAGCTCGTGGTCAGCCAGGAAATCGGTCACGGCGCCCCCGAGGTGACGCTTCACCAGGTCGGGCAGGTCAGCGCCGAGCATGATGTGGAACCCCGTGTCGCTGATCGTCCACCCGAGCATGTCCTCGGTACCGGGGAACAGATGGCTGCGCACGGCCACGATCCGCGGTCCCGGAACCGTCGCCCCGCAGCCGACGGGGTCGTCGGGGCCGACGGGGGCGTCGGGGTCGCGGCCCTCGCCTCCCTCGCCTCCCTCGCCGACGGCGACGACTGCTGCCGCGCCGTCGCCGAACAGCGCGCCCGCCACGAGGTTCTGCAGGGACGCGTCGGCACGTTGGAGGGTGAGGGAGCACAACTCCACCGACAGCAGCACCGCGGTGTGGTGGGGATATCCGATGAGGTAGTCGTGCATGCGGGCCAGACCCGCCGCACCACCGGCGCAACCGAGCCCGAACAGCGGCAGTCGCTTCACGTCGGGTCGCAGCCCCAGTCTCGCGGCGAGGCGAGCCTCCAGAGAAGGCGCGGCGATCCCGGTCACCGAGGTGGAGATCACCAGGTCGACCTCGCCGGGGGCGATGCCGGCCCGGTCGAGTGCGCCCTTCACGGCTTCGTGTCCCAGATCGAGTGCCCCGCGCACGTACGCGTCGTTGCGCGCGCCGAAGCCGTCCAGGCGGGCGCACTCCTCCAGCGGCAGGATCAGGTGACGGCTGTTCACGCCGGATGCGGCGTGCACCCGTTCCAGCAGACGCCGGTCGTCGCGCGGCAGTCGGCAGGTTGCCTCCACCGCGCGGGTGATCTCGCCCTGGGTGTACCGGCGCGGCGGCAGCACTCCGTGAACCGCCATAATCCGGGTCATTCGGTCATCGTAGGGCTCCGCCGTCCCTGATCCCGGGAAGCCGCAGCAGCGCGCGTGGCTGAGCGGTGATCAGGTGCCTGCGGACGTAGCATCGGGGCCGTGCCCCTCGAAGCGGTGCCGCCTCCGGCCGACAGGCCCTCCCTGGCCGCCGAGGCGGCCGCGTCCCGGACCGGCGTCCGGACGGCCCCCGGCTCAGCGGTCACCTTGCTGCTTGCCGCTCACCCCGCTCCGGCCTTCGCCGTGACCGGCATGGCCACCGCCCTGGCCGCGGCCCTCGGC
The DNA here is from genome assembly GCF_041262485.1 of Streptacidiphilus sp. BW17. Lineage (NCBI taxonomy): Bacteria > Bacillati > Actinomycetota > Actinomycetes > Kitasatosporales > Streptomycetaceae > Streptacidiphilus > Streptacidiphilus sp. BW17. The sequence goes on from NZ_JBGCCR010000011.1 coordinate 10,272, forward strand.
CGGACCACGGCCGGATGCGTGCTGGTGGGCACAGCGGTGCTGACCGGTCAGTTGTGCATCGGCTGGTCCAACGACCTCATCGACATGCGACGCGACATCCGTGCAGCCCGCCGCGACAAACCCCTGGCAGTGGGATCACTGGCCCGGGCACAAGCCGCTGCCGCCGCCTTCAGCGCCGGCCTGCTCTGCGTCCCGCTCTCCCTGGCCTGCGGTCTCGCGGCCGGAGCCGCACACCTGACCGGTGTCGGCGCGGGCCTGGCCTACAACGCCGCGCTCAAGCGGACCCGCTGGTCCTGGCTTCCCTACGCGCTGGCCTTCGGGCTCCTGCCCGCTTTCGTCACCCTCGGCCTGCCCGGCCACCCCTGGCCCCCGTGGTGGCTGGTCGCGGCGGGAGCCCTGCTCGGCGTCGGCGCGCACCTGACCAACGTGCTGCCGGACATCGATGCCGACCTGGCCGCCGGAGTACGCGGCCTGCCCCAGCGCCTCGGCCACGCCCGCAGCCGTGCACTCGCCGTCCTCGCGCTGTTCGCCGCCTCCGTGGTCCTGTCCGTAGGCCCCCCGGGGCCACCCGGGCTGCCCGGCTGGATCGGCCTCGCCGCCGCCGGCGCCCTCAGCGCTGCCGCCGCCCTCCCCCGCGCCCGACACCCGGACAGCCGTCTCCCGTTCCTGCTGACCATCGCCCTCAGTGCCCTCGACCTCGCGTTCCTGCTGCTCCGCGGTGCCGCACCCTGGCGGTGACCAGCACGAAAACGGCGTAGGCGCCGTCTCGGTGCCGGAGCGAGGAAGCGTCAACAGGCCTCGACAGGACGTCAGACAGCGCAACCCAGAAGGGCTTCGAGCGCGCTGACATCGGACTCGACGCTCGCCAGGGTGTATTCGGCCTTGTAGCCGAGCCGGGCATTGACGCGGATCATGTGGGTGTTCTCGGAGGCCGTCATCGTGTGTACCTGTTCCAGTTGGGGCAGGTCGGCGGTGAGCCAACGCATCATCGAGGACTTCATCGCCAGGCCGAGCCCGAGTCCGCGGAATTGCGACAGAACGGCTGTATCCCCCTGCTTGCAGTGGCTCCCCTGCTCGGCATCGATGACGATCTCGGTGAAGCCCGCCACCGTCCCACTGCGCTCGTCCACGGCCACCACATAGCGGCGCGACTGCCCGGCCTTGAGCGGGTCGGCCTCGCGCCGGCGCACCCGCTCCACCGTCCAGGTGGGGTATTGGAAACTGACCTCGCCGAGCGGCTGATCGGCCATGGCGTTCAGCGCTCCGACGAAGCCCTGGACCAGCTCGTCCGGTGCGGTGTCCGCCCACTGGCGGAGCCGGAACCCGGACGGGGCCTCCACCTGCCACCGCGCCGGGTCCACGCTCGTGATGTCCAGGCGGTGTTCGGTGAGTCGCAGGACCGGGCGGAAGCCGAGGACGTCCGTCCACTTCTGGCCGTCCGAACCGGCCTTCACCTCGCAGGCGACCGGCCGGCAGCCGCGCTCGCGGATCTCCGGCAGCATCGCCCGGAGCAGCCCGGTCCCGACGCCGCCCCTTCGGTCCTGAACCGCCACGCGCACGGCGATGACGGCGTACCCGCTGTTCTCCCCCGTCGGGAACGTGGCGCTCGCCGTACCGAGCAGTCGCCCGGCGTCGCGCGCCTCCCAGCGCACGCGAGTCCATTGGCTCGAGGCGGACGTGCGCAACTGCTGTACGTAGGTGTCGTATTCCGGCACCGGGGTGCTGGGGAAGTCCGCGACGGACACCTCCACGAAGAGTTGGTACCAAGCGCGCAGCTCGTCCGGCGAAGCGAGTTCCGGCGCGAACGGCGCTGTTTCCAGACCCATGCGAAGGTTCCTTCCCTATGCCTTGCGGACAGGTGGTCTGCCGAGGATTGTCACGGGAATGATCGCCCCGCGCAGGAGGATAACCAGAACCAGACCGCAACGCCGGATTCTGCGGCCATGGAGTGACCCATCATCAGTCCCTGTAGGACCAGCCGGAGATGTGGTGGATTGTGATGGCGACAACGGGGCCGACAGGGCGAGTCTCCTTGTACTGGGGGTACTTGGCGGCCAGGAGGTCGAGGGCGTGTTCCCGGGTGGCGCCGTCGTCCCAGATCTCAGCGGTGCCGTCGGCGCGGACCCACCAGAGCTGGGTCCAGTCGTCCTCGTACAAGTCGGCGAGGACGCTGACGTTCGGGTTCTCGCGGATGTTCTGCAGGCGTCGAAGCGCAGCGGTCGTCTTGGGCTTGTGGTCGACGGCGAAGTAGAGGTGGTCGCCGGCAGTGACGAAGGTGATGGGGACCAGATGCGGATGCCCGGCTGCGGACACTGTGGCGATCCGAGCGGAGCGCGCGGCCTTCAGGCGGTGCCGGGACTGCTCGGGGTCCAGGTTCATGGCTCGACGGTTGTGCGGCGGTCCGCGGATGCCCGCAGTTGTCGCTCGCCCCGCGTCGGACAAACCCGCAGCCGTCGGCCCCGGATGAGCTGGCACGGGAGTTCGACGAACGCGGCCGCAGCAGCACGCGGGTTCAGCGAGCGCACGCCAGATCTCACGTTCTGCCGCAAAGCGTTCACACTCTGTGTATAGCGGATCTGCCATCCGACGGCGCGCGGGCGCGCCACCGCAAGACCAGCTGATGTCACTTGGTGATGCCAGAAGCGCCCCGGACCAACCCGATCCGGGGCGCTTCGTCGTTGCCTGTCCGCTGACGTGCAGCGGAGCTGAGAGCCCCCTGTCGGGTTCGAACCGACGACATCCGCTTTACAAGTTTTCTCCGGGCAAGCCCCTGACCTGCGAGAACGTAGCTGACAGGGCGTCTGACCTGCGAAAGTCACTCTCGGCGACTCTCGCTGTCCCCCATCGTTTCTCGTCCTCATGTGTGCCGATTCCGTGCTTCGTGCTGCCTCATAGCCCGCGCAGCGGATTCTTGGCACCTGCAACCATCAGCTTGCGCCGCGATCGAACATTACCCCGACCCCACCAACTCACGGAGCACGACGGACGGACGCCCCACCGGCCGCCGCCCAGGGGTTCCTGCTGTCCGGGACCACACCCGTAACCACGGACAGTAACTGCCGCGGACCCATCACCTGGCTCCCGACGGGACTGCCAGCGCTCAGCAGCCGGTCGTCCGCTGTCGCCCGAACTACTGCACGGCTCTACAGTCACTTTCCCCCGGAGGCCCGCCACGCGAGCGATTTGTCGACCGCACTCTGCACTTTGTCCGCGATCGGCACGCCGCCGGTGACCACGGACAACGCCGCTGCCACCAGCAGACTAATCCTGATGCTTGAGCCGACCTGGTTCACATTGAGCGCATCGATCAGAGGCAACGTGAAGGCGAAGACGGCCAGGACAGTGGCCGGCCAAAGTCGTTGCCAGAGGCGGAACCATCGGCGCGGAACAGCCACCTCCGGGGCGTGCTCGGTGAGAGCAGCCCAGTCACCGCCCGACCAAGCGACCAGCGCACGGCACAGTGACGCCTCCGTGGTGTCCAATTGAGCGGCACCCGACGCGGTCAGCACAGGCCCTTTGTGCATCCGGATCACAGCAGCCAATTTGGCTCCTTCCTGCCGGGCCACCGCCCGCGTGCCCGCATCCGCCAGGGGCAGCCGAACCGCGAGAGGCGGGTAGTACTCGGCCGTCCAGGCCAGAGCTTCAAGGCTGCTGAGGATGGAGCGGGAACTTGCATTCGTCCATTCTCCGGTCCGTCGTGCTTGCCCCAGACGGGCAGCGACGGAATGGAGCTCCAACATCAACGTATCCAGTGGCTGCTGAGGCTGAGCGCGGCGGAGTCCCCGGTAGCGCAGCCACTCAACGGCGGTCGTCAGCGCGGCCAGGCCGATGGCGATGTCGATCACGCAGAACCTGGCCAGATCGCTGCTACCGGTCTGCCTCGTCACTCCGGGTGCGTGGTGTGCGACGAGCATCATCCCGACGACTGCGACGGGGATCAGCAACGCATAGCCTCGACCGAGGAAGTGGGCAAACAGCTGGGGCCAGCGAATGATCTTCAGGGTTGCGAGCTTGCCGAAGCTGCGCGAGACAAGAAGAGCGCACGCAGTCGCGCCCATGCTGAAGGCCGACCAACTCAGCACATCAACGGTGGAGCCCGGCTGCGGCGACGAGATCATCACCGGAGTCGCAGCCACCGCGAAGAGAAGGGCGGCGATGGACATCTCCCCGCCGTAGACGAAGCTTCTCTGATGCACTGCGGTGCGTGAGCCGGCGTTCAGCAATGCCCCCGTGACAGCGACCCTCTCGGCATCGGTGAGCTCCTGGAGTTGCTGGCTCTGCGCCACGATCTTGCGATGAATCGATGCCTCTTCTTGCCTGAGCCTGAACGTGATTCCCATCGCACCCCCCTGGTTTCCCTGTGTGTGCAGCCGATGATTCCAGGCCCCTGCCGACCCGAGGCGAAGCAGCCTGTATGAGCAGATCAGGGGCGATGCCATGACTGGCGGGCCTCGCACGCTGGCACGACCGTGAGCCGATGTGACCGGCTCCGGGGTCGCTGAGGCGATAGGTTGGGCCGCCGAACCGACGTTCGCTGACCCATCGCAGCGAGGCGGGAGTGCGGTTGCCAGGTTGGTGACCGGTACCGACCTGCGGGGGCGAAGGCTGGAGCTCACCGGCGGACTGAATACACGGATCTCGGCGGGGCCGACGCGATACAGTACGGTGTGTGCCATCACGGCCCGCCCTTGTAGCTCAGTTGGCCAGAGCACCTGTCTTGTAAACAGGGGGTCATCGGTTCGAATCCGATCGGGGGCTCAGCAGAAGGTCCCGACCCCAACGGGTCGGGACCTTCTCTGTTTGCTCAGCACCGCGTCCCAGACCACAGCGAGCCGTCCGCCGAAGCCGCGGGCCTCGATGATCTCGGTCGACCTGCGACGAGCAGAGGCCGAACCGGTGGTGGCTGGCTCGGCGGCGCTGGACTGACCTGACTCCCTCCGCCGACAGGTACACACGGGTCTGCGATCATCCCGGTCATGACGAGAGTCGAGCACGGGAACGTGATCACCATCGCCGCCGGAGTGCCGTCTCGGGTGGAGCGGGAGTGGGCGGTGTACCTCCACCGGCGAGGGAAGAGTCGGCGTGGCGACGGGTGGATCGAGCAGCACGGCGAAAACGAGTATCGAGTCCTCACACGCCGTCGCGGTGTGAACAGCCGAGAACGTCCTGCCGGATCGAGCACCACTCTGACGGGCGCTGCCGAAAAGGTTGCCCGACGTCTGTACCCGTGGGTGATTGCGTGGCAGGTGGACAAATCATCCTCCTGAGCACCCTGACCGTCTCAGCGTGCGCAGTCCAGGCACTGAGCGCACCGTCGAGGTATGGGTGTGCTGGTGCTGCTGGAAGTCCTTGAGGGATTCCTCCCTGATGAACCGGACCCCGCCTTCGTCCGGTCGGTCCACGCCGCTGCGAGCGATCCTGACGTGCCGGAGGACCCGTTGCCTGCAACGCTCTGCGGGATTTCCACCGATCCCTTGGTGCACTCGCACTACCGGGCCGGCTACGGGCAGCCGTGGTACCCGGCGGAGCTGGAGGACCGGCGGTGCCGGGAATGCGAAAGGGCGCTGAAGCGGATGTGACGCAACTGCCAGCCATAAGCCCCCAGCAGCTCAGCGGATGCGCGGGCCCCGCTGGTCCTGGCGGACCTGCTGCGGCTGCTGAACTTGCGCCTGCGGAGCAGCAGGGCGCTGGGACGGAGCGTGGTTCTGGCGCTGCTCGGCGGGTTCGACCCGGCGCGTCGGCGCAGACCGGGTGGCGCGGGCGGGTTGTCCGCCGCGCTGCTGGAGCTGTTCGCGGTGGGCCTGGCGCTCGGCCTGGCGACCGGCTCGGCGGCGCTCGGCGAGGCTCGGCTGGTGCCCTTCCTCGGCCTGCGGCTGCTGGGGCTGGGTGGCCTCGCTGGTGAGCAGGCGGCGCTCGGCGAGCACCGTGCCGACCTGCTCGGCAACGTGCTGCTGGGCAAGCGCGGCGTCGTCCAGGCGCGGGAGGCTGGCGAGCCAGGTGGCGCCGGTCCGGGTGGCGACGGTGTGCAGGATCTCGGCCTGGTCTGCCTCGGGCAGGGCGCGGTAGACGTCGGCGGCGAGCTGGCGGCGGGCCTGCTGGTCGGAGTCCGCGGTGGTGGCCACCGGGGCGGTCGGCGCGGCGACGATGCGGCGGGCGGCGATGGCGGCTGCGGTGGCCTGCCAGTAGGCGTGGTGACCGGTGCGCCCTTCCTCGATGTATGGGCCGGCGGGCTGGGCGGCGTTGTCGTCGGTGACCTTGTACTGGTCGCGGTAGGCGGCGACGACCGCGAGCTGCTGCTGCCAGTGGGCACGCTGGGTGGGGTCCTGCGGGGCTTCGCCGAGGGTCTGGCTCCACTCCGGGCGGTTCTCCACCGCGCGTTCGGCGAGCACCGTGAAGCGGTTGGCGATCAGCGCGGCGCTGTCGGTGAGGTACTCGTGGTGGACCGGGTTGGCCGCGGTGGAGCGCGGCACAGCGCTGATCCAGGCCGGGAGGTCGGCCCTCCCGGAGGCGGCGCGGGTGTGGGCGAGCGCCTGCTGCTGGGCGCGCTGGAGCAGTTCGGGCAGCGCAGTGCGGCCGGTCACCTCGGAGAGGGCGGTCTCCGCGGTGGTGCCGGTGTTCTCGATGGTCTTCAGCGTCCAGGCGAGGGTGCGCCACAGCTCGGTCTCGGTGCGGTCGCTCTGCTGGGCGGTGGTCGCCGGGGCGTTGTTGGCGAGGTGGCGGCCGATGCGCCAGGCGAGGACCTGGCTGAGACTGTCGGCGCCGGTGAGCGGGCGGCTCTCAGCCACCTGGCGCAGCAGAGCGGCGGGTTCGTGGCCGGCGGTCTCGGCGCGGCGCAGGGCGGCGGTGAGGGCGGGCCAGGTGTTCTCGTTGCGGGCGCGGGTGGCGTGTTCGTCGCCGAGGATGTCGGCGGCGAGGGCCTGGTGGCGAAGGGCTTCGGGGGTGTTCTGGTGGGCTTCTGGGGTGCCGTCGGTGGCCAGGGTGGTGCGGGCGGCGCGGGTCAGGGCGGTGACCGGGTCGCTGGCATTGGTGGCCTGGGTGGCGGCGGTGGTGAGCAGGGCGGTGGTGTCGTGGCCGGTGCGTTCGGCGGCGGCTAGGGCGCCGGCGAGGTGGGGCCACTGCGGGTGGGCGGTGACCTTGTCGGTGGTGGTGCTGAGCGCAGTGGCGGCGGCGGTGGCGTAGCGGTTGAGGGTGTCCGCGGGGACATGCGGGTGCGCGTCGGGGGCCTGGGCGGCTGCGGGCGCGATGCGCAGGGCGGCCGGTTCGGCGGTCGCGCTCTCGGGGTCGAACCGGTGGGCGGGCAGGTTGGTGAGCGCCGCGACAAGCGCGGCGTAGCGGGTGGTGTCGGCGGTAGTGGGGGCGTTGAGGTGTGCCGGGGCGGGGCGGTCTTCGGTGATGGTGTTCAGGCGCCAGGCGAGGGCCTGGGCCGGGGAGTCGGCGCCGGTGAGGTCGCCGCGCCAGGTGGCTGCGGCGATGAGGCGCTCGGGCTGCCAGCCGTCGGCTTCGGCGCCTCGCAGGGCGCGGGCGACGGCGGTGAAGGCGTCGTCGGTGGTGACCTGCTCGGCGAGGGCGGGGCCGAGGAGTCGGTGGACGAGCTGCTGGTAGTACGGGGTGGTGAGGGTCTCGGTGGCGTGCTGGTGGCGGGGCGCGAGCGTGGCCAGGGAGACGGCGTCTTCCTGGGCGTTGCGGATGGTGTCGGTGGCGGAGAGCTGGGCGCCCTCGCGGTTCAGTACGCGCTCCAGCACCTCGCGGGCGGCGAAGGTGTCGGGGTCGTGCTTGGTCTGGTCGAGCTGGTCGTCGTTGTCGAACGGCAGCAGGTCGTGGGTGGTGGTGTAGATGGTGGTCTTGTGGCGGGCGCGGGTCAGCTGGACGTACAGGTCCTCGCGGGTCATGTCCTCGGTGACCAGCGGGTGGGCGGTGTCCACAGTGGAGCCCTGGGAGCGCATGACGGTGGAGGCGTAGAGCAGCTGGACGTGGGCGGCGACGTACTCGGCGGGCAGGGTGAGGCGTCCGCGGTGGCCCATGTGGCGGACCTTGAGTGAGCCGTCCTCGTGGCGCTTGAGGACCTGCCAGGCGTCGCCGTTCTTGACGAAGTCGCGCCCTCGGTTGGTGGTGATCTTGCGGTTGTTGTCGCGGGTGACGATCCAGTCGCCCCGGCCGGCGCGGTTGCCGTCGCGCAGCAGGACTCCGTCGGCTTCGACCTGGCTGGCGGCCACGCGCTCGTCGCGGGCGCGGGCGGACAGGGCGGTGACGTCGGCGCCGGCGGCGGCGCTGATCAGGGTGGTGCGGCCTGCGAGCATGTCGGTCTTCCAACCGTCGTAGGCGGCTTCGATCATGGCGGTGCGGGAGCCGGCGACGACCCGGTTGTTGGCGAGGTAGAAGTCGAGTCCGGCGTTGTTGCCGACGCGGATCTTGAGCGTGGCGTTCGCTTCGGCCTTGTTGCTGAACCGGTGGAGCTGGGTGAGTTCGACGGCGCCGGCTTCGGCGGCGATCAGGCGCAGTGCGCCGCCGGATTCGACGGAGGCGAGTTGGCGGTAGTCGCCGAGCAGGCGCACGGTCGCGCCGCGGTGGGCGGCGATGCGCGTGAGGTTGTCCAGGTTGAAGGTGCCCGCCATGCCGGCCTCGTCCACCAGGATGACGTCGCCGGGGTTAAGGGCGAATGAGGCCCGGTGGGAGGGCACGTTCTGGCCGGTGCTCAAGGCGCCTGCGTGCTTGCCGCCGGTGTACTCCCAGAGGAACTTGTGGAGGTTCTCGGCGGGCTGCTTGAGGTCGGCGGCGAGGACAGCGGCGGCTGCGGCGGAGGTGGCGAGCGGGACGACGCGCTGGCCGGCCTGGGCGGCGACGTGGACGTACGCCTGCATCGCGGTGGTCTTGCCGGAGCCCGCGGGGCCGAGGCCGACGGCGAGCAGGCGGTGGTCGGTGGCGAACGCGGTGACCAGGGCCCGCTGGCCGTCGTCCAGGGCGCGGTTGCGGGCCTCGAAGCCGTCGAGCGCGGCGCCGACGAAGCCTGCGTTCAGGCCGCTGGTGGTGGGGGTGGTGGCGGCGGTGACGAGCCGGGTCTCGGCGGCGATGATGTCGCGGCTGGTGTAGCGGGCGGAGGCGTGCTGGACGAACACGCTGTCGCCGTTGGAGCGCCGCAGTTCCTCGGGCTCGGTCAGCAGCGCGGGGGCGTCCACGCGGATGCTGTGGACCGGGGAGACGGCTTCGGTGACGATCGCCTCGACCAGGGCCTGGTGCTCGGCGGTGTCGGTGGTGGGGTGCTCGGAGCGGGCCAGGCGCTCGGCGTGGGCGCGCAGGTTCCACACCGTCCACACGGCCCGCTCTTCAGCGACGGCGGTGATCACGGCAGCGGCCAGGGTCGGGATCTCGACCGGTTCCTGCTCGCCGTCCTCAATGGTAGTGGCAGCACTTCCGGCGGCGGGAACGGCCGCCATGACGCGCTCGATGATGTCCTCGCCGTGGGCGGCGGTGACGGTCTGGGTCCAGTCGGCGCGCATCTCCTGAAGGGATCGGGCGGCCTTCTTGCCCTCGCGGGTATCGAGGTTGGCCTGGCGGGCGAGCTGGTGGGTCATCCCCCGGGAGGGGTCGTGCCCGTGGTCGCGGCGGTACTCGCGCAGCAGCTGCTCGTAGCGGGCTTCGATCTCGGTCCGGCGGGAGGAGAAGTGGGTGATCGCCTCGACCGGGATGCCGACGATCTCGCGCACCGGCTGCCGCTTGGTGACGGCGTCCTCGCGGGCCTCGAAGGTGACGCCCAGGCGCGCGGACAGCTCGGTCTCAAAGCGGGAGTTGTAGAACTCGGAGGCCGCCACGGTCATGGCGTAGAGGGCGCGGGCGTCCAGCGAGCGCCACTTCCCGTCGATGCCCTGGATCTTGTTGGAGATGGCGACGTGGGTGTGGAGGTTGGGGTCGCCGGCCCGCGAGTCGAAGTGGTCGAAGGCCACCGCGATCAGGCCCTTGGTCTCGATCTGGGCCTGTCCAGTGCTGCCAGTACGGGTGAACGCGGCGTGCTCTTCGAGCAACGCGAACGCGGCGTCCCGGGCGGCCTCGTGGGCCTCGCGCACAGCGGCGCGCACTTCCTCGCGCTCGTCCAGCGCCCACAGCACGGCGGCGGACTTCACGGGTGCGAAGACGGCGTCGAAGCCGGCGACGGCGGCCCGCTGGCGGGTGGACTCCTCGCGCTGGATCTTCTTGATCTCGGCCCGGGTGGGCTCGCGGCGGGCCTGCTTCTCGATGACGGCCAGGCGCTTCTCGACACGCTCGGCGAAGGGGTCGAGTGCCTTGTACTCGGGGAAGGCGCGGCCGAGGGTCGCGGTCTTGATCGCGGCGGCGCGAACGGCCTTGAGCTGCTCGTCGTCCATGTCGGCGCGCACGTTGGCGGCCAGGTGCTCGGCGATGATCCGCTCGGCCTCGGGGTGCTGTCCCAGGCCGTACAGCAGCTTCATCTGCTCCTCGGTGACGGTGGCGCCGTCGAGTCCGAGCAGGGGCGCACCCCGCCCGAGCCAGATGCCCGGCGGGTTGCCCTTCTGGGTGTAGTACTCCGCTGCTGACTGTCCCCGCTGACGCTGTACGTCGCCGCCCGCGACCTGGCGCGTCAGGTAGGTGTAGCCGGTACCGGAGGTGAGCTTGTGGATGGTCATCAACGCGACCACCCCCAGCTTTTCCGATTCCGGACGAGGGTGGGTGCGACGGCTATTCGAGCCGCCGATTCACCTGCCTCATCAAATGTCATGTGAGCACTTTAGCCCCGCGCAGCGGACCATACTCAGATTATCTGCAAGAGGTGTCTGGATGGCTTTCATTTGCTGGCAGATTGGCAGGTCAGAGCAGGTCAGCAGCGGTTTTTGTGATGCGCGCCTCGGCTTTCCTATCGAGAGTTCTCGATGCTTATCAGCGTTTATCGAGAGGGAATCCAGGGGGTTTGTCACCTGGGGTTTTGCGGTTATGGTTCAGGCATGAGCGGACGAATTTCGGCGTCGCGGGCCAGTGCGGCTCGGGCGGCGCAGCAGGCGAAGGCAGCGCGGGACGCGGAGCGTCTCCGGCGCGAGCGGCAGGTGGAGTCGGCACTGACCGACTTCTACGAGCAGACGGGGAGGGCGGATCAGCTGAGGGAGAGCGCGAGCGCTCGGGCGGCGAAGGTCGTGGCGGACGCGGAGGCAGCGGCGAAGGAGCCAGAACGGCTGGCGAAGCTGGCCGTCGTGAGGCTCCAGGATCTGGGCGAGCCGCGTGATCAGATCGCGGAGCTGACGGGGCTGACGCTGGCGGAGGTTAGGGCGGTCCTCGCGGAGGTGGCTGGCGGCAGGAAGCCGCAGGCTGACGAGCGAAGCGCCGCGGCGGCTGCGCCGGAAGTGGTGCCCGGTGCTGCGGAGCCGGTGGGCGCGGTGGCCGGCTCCGGCGGCACCGGGCCGGGCGAAGCGACGAAGGGGTGAGCGGAAGGTGCCCGGTGCTGATGGGCAGCGCTCGGGCGCAGTGGAACGACGACGGCGCTGCCGACCGTGATGGTCGGCAGCGCCGTCGTCGTGTTGGGGGTGTTACTGGGCAGCCGGGGGGTTCCAGAAGGCGTCGAACACCTTCGGGTCGTAGCGCCTGCCGTCCTCGGTCTCGATCGGGTGCGGGACAGCTTGGCCGGCCTTCTGCGCGCGGCTGATCCGCTGGCTGATCGCGCTGAGGGTGACGCCGTAGTGGGCGGCCAGTTCGGTGGCCGTTCGCGGGGGTCCGGCCAACCACGCGCGGTGTTCGACGGTGCCCTTGGGGTCGTAGCCGAATTCGAGCAGCACGGCTGCCTGCTCGGGGCTCGGCTTCCCCTTGGCGGGCAGGTAGCCGAGTTCGACCAGGACGGCGGTCTGCTCGGCGGTGAGCGGGCCCGACTCCGGCAGGTAGCCGAGTCGCCAGAGCACCGGCAGCAAAGCGGCTGCGGGCCACACCCGCGAGCGGCCGACCTTGCCGCTGCTGAGGTCGGCGACCTCGGGGCGGCGGACCAGAGTCTTGACGGCTTCCTTGCCCCGGCCGGTGAGCCGTTCGATCATGGCGGTGGTGAGCACGTTGAGCACCGGCGTGGCGGTCGGCGCGCCAGCCCGGACCGGGGCTTCCGTGCTGCCGCGGGGGCCTGTGCGGCCGGACCGCCGGCTCAGCCAAGCCTTGACCGCGCCCCAGTTGTACGTGCCAAGGGCGTCGGCGGCCGGAAACGGGTCGTTGCTGTCCCTGTAGAGGGCGGGCAGCGGGCTGATGGAACCGCGATTGGTGCCGGTGCGGTGCGCGATCTCGGTGATGGTGACGCGGTCGCCGTCGGCCCCCGGCAGCTCCTCCACGTTGATCCGCGTGGCCTGGTTGGCGCGCATCCACTCGGCGCAGGCTTCACGCGGGAACCGCTGCTCACCCTGGTCGTCGGGGACGGCGGACCCCGGCCACTGCGGGTCCTTGGTGAGGCGGCGAACAGTGGACTCGGACAGGCCGGTCGCGCTGACGATGTCGGCGACGCTGAGACTGTCGGACGGGGCAGCGGCCAACCGCTCGGCGAGCGTCGGGGCGGGGGCCATCAGCTGGTCTCCTTCGGGTGAGGCCGGCAGGAGTGACGGCCTCCCCGTTCCGGCATGAACTAATCTACCTGCGCGAGGTAGCCGGTCTTTCGAGATCGGTCTTCGTGGGAGGGGGCCAGCAGCTTGCCCAGCCGATCCGCGAGGTCGGCACGGCTTCGGCCGTGCTGCTGGCCCCCGTCTTCCGTGGCTGCGGGGTCGTCGCGGCGGGGGTGAAGGATGCGGCGTACCTCGTAGACGCTCCACTGTTGCCGCTGAAGGTGCTGCTGGAACTCGGCGAGGACGTCGGTCAGCCCGTGGGTGCGGGCGAGGTCCTGGGCGGCGACGGTCCCGTAGAGCTTCGAGCGCGGGTTGAGGGCCATGGCGGTGTACTCCAGGGCGAGCGCCTGGGCGCCAATGGCCGGCTCCGTGCGCCACCGCTCGATCAGCTCGGCCCGGCCGCGGTGGCCCGCTGAGAAGGGGCAGTAGCCGCAGGCGGAACGCGACCATGGTTCACCGAAGCGGTCGAGAAGGTACTGGCCGCACCGGTGGCGGTCCCACCCCCAGTCGTCGATCAGCGGGTACTCGGGGCGGCGGCCGATGGCGGTGAAGCCTTCGTCGCGGGCGGCCCGGCGCAGTTCCTCCGCGGCGAAGCCAACGGCGTGCCGGAAGGGCTGGCCGCTGAACTCGTCGGCCAGCCACCCGTCGAGCACCTGGCCTTTCGCTCGCCAGCTGCACAGCCTGCGTTTGGCCGCGATCTGCGGGACGGTGCCGCTGGCGCGCAGTTCGTCTGAGAGCCGCCACGGCCCTCGCATGATCAGCCTGCGCGGACTGCGCGAGTCGTCCAGCACGGTGCAGCCGCCCTGCTGGCTGCTGCGGCCGATCTGCACGAAGCGCGTGCCGGTGTCGCGCAGCAGCGGCAGCAGGTGGTCCTCGGTGAGCCTGCGGGTGACGTCCGGCTCGTCTCCGGTCATCGCGGTGAGCACGGTCAGCCGGTCGAGCGGGAAGGTGCGGGTCGCCGGCTCGGTGAGCCACCGGGTCAGGATTGCTGCACTGTCCAGGCCCATTCCGTAACTGAGAACGATTGGCAGTTCGGCGTCGGCGGGTACGGGGTCGGTGCGGATCATGCGGCGCAGCCCTCCGTACGGTGCGGGAGCGTACGGGGAGCGGCTCCGCACGGGCGCAGGGGCCGTACGGGGTTGGCGTCCGTACGCTCGGCGGCTTCGATGATCTGCGTCATCGAGAGGTCGCGGCGGAAGGGCTGTCCGATCTCGTCCTCGACCAGGGCGTAGTCGAGTGCGGTGTCCGGGTTCTGCCGTGCGGAGGCGATGAGGGCGCTGCGACCGGCGAACGGGCACAGCTTGCAGGACAGGCGGGGTACGTGCTGGTAGGCCGGGTGCGGCGGGATGCCGCTGGCCCGTACGGTCTTCCACACGTCATCGGTGCTGAGTTGGTGGATGGGCAGCCAGGTGGTGACCTGGCGTCGGCCGGAGCTGGCCCCGCGGTCCAGGGCGACGGCGGGGCGGCGGGCCCGGACGGTGCTCTCGGCGGCGCGCAGACCGAGCCCGGTGACGAGGTGGGCGGGCCGGCCGGTGACGCCAAGGCGGGCGGTCAGCTCGGTGTAGAACTTCCTGGCCACGTCGCGCTTCAAGTAGGAACGGCAGTAGGGAGTGCCGGGTCCGGGCCAGAGGCCGCGGGCTCGGACCAGGTCGAGCAGGCCGCCACGTTCGCGGCGCCGGACCTCGAAGGGGAGTCCGTACGCGGCGGCCTGTTCCGCTGCGAGGGCTGGCACTCCGTCCCACTCGGCGGCTCCGAGGTCCAGATGGAGTACGACGGTACGTTCCAGCATCTCCTCTGTGGCGGTGGTGGCCCACAGGTGGAGCATGGCGGCGCTGTCCTTGCCCGCGCTGTTGTTCAGCACGTAGGCGTCAGCGTCACGCAGTTGCGGCGGTATGTGGAGGATGGTGCTCACGCGCGGGTTCCTCGTACGGGTTCGGTGCGGGCTGCGAGGTGGGTGGTACGGGCCGGTCGTCAGCGTCCCGGGGCGTACGGATCGGGCTGAGGGGCTGCGGCGCAGCCGTACGGGCAGCAGGCTCCTCGGTGACAACGGGCTCCGGACGGCCCTGGTGGAGCGTGCGGGCTTCGGCTACGCGCTTCTCGCACCACGACCGGCCATAGCCGGTCGTACGGGTCAGCTCGTCGTAGTCCGGTCGCCAGTGCGGATCGGCGCGCATCGCGGTCAACAGGTCGGTCATGACGCGCAGCCGGGTCGGCCGTTGCCGGGGCGGCTGCGGCGGGTTGGGCTGGTCGTCGGGGCCGGGCCCGGTGTCCGCTTCGGCGGGCTCCTGCTCCTGGGGCTGCTCGACCTGTTGTGCCGGGGACTGCTCCGCGGTGGCCGCAGGGTCCTCGTCGGTGACGTCGGCGTCGGCCCCCTCGTCGGTCTCGGCGGGCGGGTCCGCGGGTTCGGACGGCGCTGCCGCGGTCGGCCGGTCGGCTGGGCGGGACTCGATGATTCCAGCGGCGGCCAGAAACGCGACGGCCGGCCAAGCGGCCATCACGTATCCCCAGGGTGTGGACTGGGCGACGGCGAGGTTGGCGGCCAGGCTCATGACGACGCCGAGGACCAGGACGCCGCGGGGCCAGCGGGCGGGGTGCCCGCGCAGCTTCCTGCGGCGCAGTTCGGAGACTGCACCGATGGCCATCAGCTCGACCGACACGGCGATGGCGTACGCCACCCACCCGGTCTGGCCGGCGCGGTCGGCGGTCTGAACGACGTGCTTGAAGCTCACCGCGAACGCGCAGACGCCAAGGATGCCGACGACGATGTCCGCGGTGGGTGCGTCGGCGTCGCGCGGGAACTGGAGCCGGTGAGGCAGGGGCTGCACGGGTGCGCCGTCGCGGGCCGCCGTGGTGCCGGTGTGGACGGGGGTCACGTGGTGTTGGTCTCTCGGCTTCGTGGGATGTCGCAGCCCGGTTGCCCTCCGGGCCGCGCCTGTTCATCGGTCGGGGCCTGGTGTCAGTGAGCGGTGCGCAGGTGTCGGCGGCGTTCCTCGTCCACGTAGCCCTTGCCGGGGCACTGGATCGACCACCCGCAGGTGCACACGGCCTTGGAGTAGGCACGCCCGCCGCAGCCGATGACGAGGGGCTTGCCGCTGCTGGTGTGCCGGTGGTCAGGCGGGCACGAGGTGCCGTCGGCGTGGTGGTCGGTGCGGGGCGCGGTGAACCTGGCCGCAGGGATGGTGTCCTTTGGCTGGAGGGCCCGGAGCGGTCCCGGCATGCCGCTGGTGCCCGTGCGGCTGAGGGCTTCCTGCTCGGCGTCCCACTCGGCCTGGGTGTGGGCGTCGCCGACCACCAGGGGCTCGGTGTGGTCGTACCAGGTCTTCCCGTCGCCCGCGACGATGCGTTCGGCCTCGGCCTGGGCTGCCTCGCGGGTGGGCGCGAGTACGGGCACCACGTGCACGTTGATGACGTCGATGGCGACGATGTAGTTGGGCATGCTGCTGTCTCCTGCGGTGCTCGGGGTGGGGCCTGGCGGTCTGGCCGGCCTCGGCGCGGTCCGGAGGTGTGTCCGGGCCGCACCGGGGCGGGTCAGGCCGCCAGGTCAGTGCTGCCGACGAGCGGGCCGTGGCGGCATTCCTGGAAGAGAGCGGGGCGCATTTTCACGCCGTCGCCTTCGCGGGCCCAGTCGGAGCTGTTGCCGGGGTCGGTGCGGAAGATGACGAACAGGGGTCCGCCATCGGCGGGGACGACCACTCGGGCCCCGTGCGCGCTCCACCCGGCTCCGGCCTCGGACGGCGGGGCCTCGCTGGCGACGCCGTAGCGGACTCGGCCATCTTTCTCGGTCCAGCGCTGCCAGCCCTTGCCCTTGCACCGGGTCTTGCTGGGCATCGGGACACGGCGGGGGTCGGGCCCGATCTTCACCATGCGGCCGGGGCCGGTGGTCCGGGACAGGCCCAAGGCGAACTGCACGACCTTGGTGTGCTTGGCCTGCGCCCCGAGCTGAGCCGGGGTGGTGACGGTAACGGGGTTCTCCTCGCCGGGCAGGCGGAGTGTGGTGGTGAGGGTGGCGGGGGTGGGCACTGGTGTCTCCTGCGAATGATGCGGGGGTGGATCAGGACTCGGAGGCGCTTGCCAGGTCCTCCCAGTGGCTGCCGTTCCAGAACTGGGTCTCGGCGTCCGGGGTGAGCGGCTGTCCGAGGGCTTCGCGCAGTCGGCGGCGGTCGGTGAGGGTGGCGGGCATCACGGCGGTTCCGGTGATGGTGGTGCCGGCCGGGGTGACCTCGCGGAGCATCGTGCGGCCGTGGCGCTCCTGGGCCCGAAGCGAGCGGGTGATGTTGAACTCCTCGACCAGCAGGTCGAGCAGCAGCGACAGACCGACAGGCTCGCCCTCGAAGCGGCAGGCGTCGGCGAAGCTGGCGAACTCGGCAGCGGTGAAGCTGCCGTGGGGCACGAACTCCGTGCTGCCTCCGTCGCCGTAGTTCTCGGCGGTGCCGATCTTGCGACGGCCGTGGCTGATGTTGGCCTGGAACGGGGTTCCGCGGAGCAACTCCAGCGTCCGGCAGATAGTGACCTCGTAGCGGGGCTGGTCGGGGGTTTGGAGCCCGGTGTGGGGCAGGGTGGGCACGTGGTTCTCCTGGGTGGTGCTGGAAGGTGAAGGTGGGCAGCAGGGAGTGCCGCGCGGGGTTGGGCCGTGGTGCGGGGTCGATCCCCGCGGCTGGGGCCGCCCGGCTGCGGGCGGCAGGGGCCGGCGGGCGGTGCGGCGGGCTGGTGCTGCGGTGGGAGAGCAGCGGACGGGGTTGGGCCGTGGTGCGGGGTCGATCCCCGCAGCTCGGCGCTCCCGGCCGGGGCCGCCCAGCTTCGTGCCGGGCGGCCGGTGGTTCGGTAGGCGGGCTGGTCAGAACGGCTGCGGCGTGAGTTCGACGATGACCCTCTCGATGCCGATGGTCGTCCGCTGGAGCTGGTCGCGGGCCTCGGCTGCGCGGTCGTCGCACAACTCGAAGTAGCGGACTTCGTCCTGCGGCTCGACGGGGAAGCCCTCGCGGTCCGGGTCGTAGGTGGGCAGGGCCGCGTGCAGCTTGTCTTCCCAGTCCTCTTCGAAGGTGGTGACTTCGGCGACGAGATCGCGCAGGCGGTCAGCGATGGCGTTCATGGTGGGATCTCCCGGTTCGCGCTGGGCTGCGGCGGCTGGTCCGTGCCGGGCCGCCCGGCCACGGTGGGCCGGGCGGCGGGGCGGTCAGAGGGAGGCGGCCAGCTCCATGGCGCGGATGCCGAGCGATTCGAGTTCGTGGGCCTCGTCGGCGTCGGGGAGGGTCTGGGCGACGGAGGTGACCGCGTGGAGGACGCCACCGGCGGACAGGTCCGCGCCCTGGATGAAGTGGGCGAAGATGTCGGCCCGGCGCTCCTCGGTGAACCGGAGGCGCTGGCTGACGGTGGTGATCGTCTTCTCGGGGTCCGTGATCCGGGCCCCGGCCGTCTCTTGGATGGCCCGCAGTTGCCGGACGACGTAGTCGTGATCAAGGAATGTCTTGACGGCGTCGGCGGTCTGGGAGGTGACCAGATCGAGCGTGCGGGCCTGGGTGTTGTCGCTCCACCGGATCACCCCGTCGTTCTGGCGTCCGCCGACGTGCACGGACTTCATCGCGTCCGCCGTGATCGTCATCCCGTTGTCGCAGACCTGGACGACCAGCCGGGGCACGATCGTGAACGCCCCGCACCCCGTCTCCGAGTTGGAGATCTCGAACCCTGCGAAGACTGTGGGGTTGTCACTGCCGAGCGCCCCGGAGAACGGGGAGCGGTAGTTGCGCAGCAGTTCGGGAGCGTAGGCGTTGACCTGGGGCGCCACGACGCGGACATACATCTTCCGGTCAGTGAGGTCGGAGCTGTCCAACCGGACATCGACCCCGGCGGCGGCCACACCTTCGAGCGCGGCGGTCAGGATGTCCAGGTTATCGATGATCCGGTAGCCGTTGGACAGGAACGCGCGGGCGGTGCCGGTGTCCTCGTCCTGGCCGGGCCGAAGCGTGCGGATCATGTAGCTCTTGGCCTCGCGGCTCTCGTGCGTGAGCCACCCGTTGACGTTCGCGTCCCACAGCTCCGGGGCTTCGAGCCTGGTCTTGCGCAGGTAACCCACCGGGATGCCCAGCTTCTCGGCCACCCCCGACTCACACACGTCGGTGAGTCGGAACTCTCCGGCCTTGCTGGTGACACCATCCGGGGTGATCTCGTGATCGGCACCGTCGATGATCAGTCGGCCGCCCTCGGCGTGGATGCTCTGCGCCGGGGCGATGACGTCGGTCTTGCGTGGGTGCTGCTCGCGGAGAATGTCCACGATCTCGCGCAGGTTGGCGTTGCGGGTGGAGGTCCTGGCCAGGGAGATGGTCATGTGTGAGGTCCCTTCGCACGGGTTCGTCTTCGTGGGTGTCGGCTGGGGTTGCCCTCCCCGTCCAACAAGAACAATACTATCTCAATAAGGGTTTTGCGTCAATTCATTGGGCATGCGAGCGTTAGCCCGTCGCCTCCGTCGTCGCCGACATCGCGCGGAAGTTCTGCACGGTGACCGCTACCGCCCAGCGGCGGGCGCGGGCGGAGTTCGCCGCGCCGCTCGACCCCCACGCGGCGGCGGCGCACAGGCCCGGCCGGATCGGCAGGTCGGGGCTGATCACGTAGTGCGCGCCTGGCAGATAGGCGTCACGCCAGGCAACGCCGATGGTGTGGAGCGCACCGACGAACGACCAGCGCAACTGCCACTGAGGGGTGAGACTGCCGCTCGCGAGCACGGCGCCGACCTTGGCCTGAGCGTCCGCCAGGAAGGTGTCGAGGGCGACAAGCGCGCGGCACGCCTGCTCCCAGTCGGCGACAGCCAGAGGTGGAACTGGCGGCAGTGCTGCCCACTCCTGCGGAGCGACTTCCCGGACCACGGCGGCGGCGGCGTCGAACTGCGCGCCGATGTCGGACAGGACGGCGAGAACTTCCCGGGAGCGGGCCGGGCGGGCCACAGTGAGGTCATGCTGAACGTCGATGATCTTCATGGGTCTTCCTTCGGATGCAAGGGAGGCGGGCCCGGCCCAGTGGCCCACCGGGCCGGGCGGCGAATCAGCGACGGAGGCCAGCGGCCCAGAGCAGGCCCGCGAAGCTGCGGGCGACGGCGGCGAGGTCGTCGCCGCCCCGGGTCCACGTCGGCACCTTCTCGTCACGGACCTGCTCGGCGGGCTCCGCATAGATCGCCCCGCGATACAGGGTGTACTCCTCGCCGGGCGCGGGGATGCGCAGCTCCCACGTGCCGAGTTCCTTGCACATGACCTGGACGGCGTAGGTCCGGGCACCGTGGACGATCACGAGCGTGCGGGGGGCGCGAGGGATGCCGAGTTCGGTGAGCCGGTGGTCGAGATCGACGGCAACGGCCAGGCGCTCGGCGAAGGGAAGTCCGGCGATCGCCTCGGGGGTGAGCCAGCACCAGGCACAGCCGGACCCGTCGCTGTGGCCGCACTCGGCGCGCTTGGCGCTGTTGATCTCCTGGAGACGCGGCAGGTCGAGAGTCGTGGTCACGTGACGCCTTTCGGTCGGTTCCTCGTGGGCGCCGGCCGGGGCTTGCCCTCCCCGACCAACAAGAAAAATACTATCTCATTAAGGGTTTTTGGTCAAGCCTGAGAGCAGAATGCACGCTCGAGCCAAATAGCTGACGGACCGCCAGATTCGTGGGCGCACCTCCCCCGGCGGCGGCCACCGCCACCGCCGGGGGACCGGTCTCAGGGGGAGTCGAATCCGGCAAGTCGCTCGTAGGCGGCTTCCTCGCGGTACCGGCAGTAGGCCATGCGGGCAAGCTCTTCGCGATCCCCCGGGACTCCGGTGGCGTCGGCCAGGTGGAGCAGCGAGGTGATCATGTCGCGGATGATCACGGACACACTTTCCGGGTCGGCGGGTTCACCCTGGTAGGTGCCGGGGTTGGCGGAGATGTAGGCGCGGACGGCGACCAGCGCGGAGTCCGCTGCATCGTCGGCGGTGCGCTCGGGAAGGAGAGTGGGCACGGGCGGGTTCCTCGTTTACTCGACCGGGTGAGCGGATCAGGGCGGGGCTGGACTACGAGGCAATGGCGGGGATGTCGGCCGCGCGGGTCGGGGCGAAGTCGAGGTCCCGCTCAACCAGGATGGGCACGGCCAGGTGGCCGGGCCGGGCGGCGGGGGTGAGGTAGAGCTCTTCTAGCTCGACCAGGTGGATGTAACCCCATTCGCCCGTGAGGTAGTTGACCCGCGCCCAGCCGAACGCCAGGCCGCTGGACGGGTCGAGTTCGGCTATGTACCAGTCCGATCCGCCGGTGAAGTAGTGGATGTGGCAGACCTTCCCCGCGAACTCCTGGCCGTCGGTGGCGTACAGCTCGGGGATCTTCGCGAGGTCGGCGAACGGCGGGTAGAACTCGTGGCCCCTGGCATGCCTGTTCTGCTCAGGCATCACCCCCCAGGACCAGGCCCCGGGTTCGACGTTCGTGCTGTGCAACTCGGTCATGCTCTGCCTCTCGATGCGAGGTTCGTGGGTCGGTCTTCGGGTTGCCCTCCCGTTGACCTGATGACATCAGTTTATCTCAATAGGGGTTTTTGGTCAAGCTCGAAGGCAGAGTCCACCGCACGGGTCAGACAGATGACGGACCTTCAGATTCATGGGCGCACCTCCCCCGTCCCCCCGATAGCTGCCTGGGGTCCGGGGCAAAGAGGGCGTCCGGGTCAAGGGCCGGCCGAAGGCCGGTGGCGTGCCACGCGACCGAAGGGAGCGCCCTTGAAGCGGGCGGCCGGCTCCGGACACTGGGCCGCGCAGGGGGGCCGGGGGAACCGCGCAGCGGGGCGCCCGGCAGAAGAATGCAGCCGCGCCGAAGGCGCGCCCGAATCCCCGCCGCCGGGGGACTGATCCGGCGGTGGTGGTGGTGAGGTCACGCGGCGGGTGCGGTCTCTTCCTCGCGGTCGGGGATGTCCACGGTGAGCGCCGGGTGCGTGGCGGCGATCCGGCGCAGTCGGCACCGGGCATTGGCGCGGGCGGCGCGGCTGGGCGCTTCCCGGGCCGCCTCGGTGAGGTAGTCGGCGAAGGCGGCGAGCGCGGCGGCGGTGGGCAGGATGATCCGACGGGGCTGGAACACCGCTGCCGGGTCACCGAGTCGGCGGGCGGCCGTCCAGGCTCGGTAGACCTCCTGGCCGCCGGGGGTGAGCGGTTGGTGTCCAGCGAGCCGTCCGCCGAGCCAGTCGGCGAGGTAGCCGCCGACATCCACGGTGGTGGTCGAGTTGGCCTCGGGTGCCCGGACTCGGGTCCAGCGGTTGATGCGGGTCTCCAGCACGGACAGGCGGTGGACGGCGGGCCGTAGGTCGTCGGCTTCCCGGGTGACCCTGGACAGTTGGTGGTCGGCGATGGATCGCAGGTAGCGGGAGTGCTGGGCGTACCGCTGGCGGTCCAGCCGGTACTCGGTGATGATCTTCTCCCCGATGTCCCGCATGCGCGAGCGCGCGGACTCGGTGGCCAGTTCGTAGGGGCTGCGGTGGAGTTGCTCCCAGGGATCGCGGGGACCGGTCGCGCCGAGCGGGGGCAGCGTGATGCCGCCGTAGATCCACGAGTTGTAGACGGCTAGCCGGTCCGTGTAGCTGCTGGGGCTCTCGTCCGGGTCGTAGCGGC
The DNA here is from genome assembly GCF_041262485.1 of Streptacidiphilus sp. BW17. Lineage (NCBI taxonomy): Bacteria > Bacillati > Actinomycetota > Actinomycetes > Kitasatosporales > Streptomycetaceae > Streptacidiphilus > Streptacidiphilus sp. BW17. Next base: position 32,426 of record NZ_JBGCCR010000011.1, read on the forward strand.
CGGAGGTGAACCGTAGACGGGTGTAGGCGTCAGGGTCGTCGGCTTCGCCGGGCGCGGCTTCGGGGTGCAGGGTGATGGTGCCGATGACGTGCGGGGCGCGGACCGTGAAGTACGTGAGGCCGTTCTCCCCGTACTCGATGTCATAGCGCAGCAGCAGGCGGGTTGCGGTGCGGGTGGTGATCAAGGGTTCTCCGGATGGCCGACCGGGCCACGGCGGCCCGGCCGGCTCGGGTCGGTCATCGCCGGGCGGTGGGGGCGCTGGGCAGGATGGGCGGGATGCCGCGCTGCTCAGCGGCCTCGTTGATCAGCTTCGGCAAACGCAGGGTCACCGTCTGGAGCCACAGGAGGCCACCGACGACGGCGAGCAGTGCGAGGGTGAGCAGAAGCTGGTTGCTGACGGCGCCCGTGGCCGTAAGGGCGAGCACGGCGGCGAACAGGCCGCGCTGGATCGTGTTGATGGTGGTGGTCAGCCCGGTCTTGGGCGGGGTGTTGCTCACGGGGTTGGGCCTTTCGTCGGCAAGGTTCGGGCGGGCCGGGCGGGTCGAGGCCGCCCGGCTCGGGTGATCATCCCGCCACGGCCGGGGCCGGCCAAGCGCCGACGGTGGGCGGGTTGGTCGGAGCGGGCGGCCACGTCGCACCGAACGCGCCGGGTGCGGCCTGGGTGGGCGCGGCCTGCTGCTGGACCGGACGGCTTCCGGCCTTGGCGACCTCGGCCGTGGCGAAGCGCAGGGCCGGGCCGACCTCGTCGATCAGCAGCTCGGTGTAGTAGCGGCGGGGCCCGTCGGCTGGCTGGTGGGAGCGCTGCTTGAGTGCGCCGGTGACGACCACGCGGGTGCCCTTGGTCAGGGATGCTGCGATGTTCTCGGCGTACTGCCGCCAGGCGACGCACGGCATGGACAGCGAGTCGCCGTCCCGCCAGGCGCGGGCGGTGCTGTCGTACGTCTTTTCGTTCGCGATGACGGTGAAGTTGACCACCGCCGCGCCGCCGTCGGTGTACTTGAGGGTCGGGTTGTCCGCGAGGTTACCGATAAGGGTGATCTTGGTCTCGCCTGCCATGGTGTCGCTGCTCCTCTTAGCGTTCGATACGGGCGCCGCCGCGCGGGCCTAGGGTGATCCGGATATCCGGACCGCTGCCGAACGGCACTCCCACACCGGCCATCTCTTCCGCGTCGGCGAGCATCTGCTCGTCGGTGATCACGTAGAGGTCGGCCCAGGACTGCTCGGTGCAGCCGCTGTAGGGATCGCGCCCCCGGGTTCGCAGCCGGTCCGCAGCCTGGCGGATCGACGTGACGCCCTCGGGGTCGCTGCTGCCGCAGAGCGGGTTGGTGAAGTACGCGATGTAGCGCGGGTTCATGTCCGCCCTTCGGTGTGCCGTGGTCTCAGTCCGCTGATCGGGGGTGCCATCCCCTCCCAACAAGAACAATAGTATCTCAATAGGGGTTTTTGGTCAAGCTCAAAGGCGGAGTCCACCGCACGGGTCAGACAGATGACGGACCTTCAGATTCATGGGCGCACCTCCCCCGTCCCCCCGATAGCTGCCTGGGGTCCGGGGCAAAGAGGGCGTCCGGGTCAAGGGCCGGCCGAAGGCCGGTGGCGTGCCACGCGACCGAAGGGAGCGCCCTTGAAGCGGGCGGCCGGCTCCGGACACTGGGCCGCGCAGGGGGGCCGGGGGAACCGCGCAGCGGGGCGCCCGGCAGAAGAATGCAGCCGCGCCGAAGGCGCGCCCGAATCCCCGCCGCCCCCGGCGGCGGCCACCACCACCGGAGGTTAGCCAGCCGCCCGGCCAGTTCGCCGTCGAGCGCCGTGGCGCTCCGGCCGGTGCCCTACGCTGGAGGTCCGCATGCTCCACCGCGTTCGCGGGGGTGCTGTGGTCTCTGGCCGGTGGACCGTGCCAACCCGTTCGCGGGGGTGTCCACCGGCCGCCGCCGTTTCCGGGGTCAGCGGCGGATGGTCGGGTGGTTGGACGGCTGGACCGGCTGCGGGGGCTGGATCAGTGGTGCCGGGCTCTGGACCGTGGTCCTGGTGGCCGGGCTGTTTCTCGGGGCCGGCTGTTCGGCGGTGAGGTCGGCGAGCATGGCGCGCAGTGGGCCGTTGTTGCCGTTGAAGGAGGCGACGGACGCAAGCGTGTTGCGCTCAGGGTCGAGCCGGGTCCAGTCGATCGGGTGCCCGGCGTCGGCCGCGAACTGGGCGAGGAAGGCTCGCTGAGTTCGCCCGTTGCCCTCCCTGAACGGGTGCAGCGCGTTGACGTCGCCGTGGAGGTCGGCCAGGCCGGTGAGGAAGGCGTCCCGGTCGAGCCCGCGGAGGTGGTCCTGGCGGCGGGCGAGTCGGCCGAAGGTGTCGTTCGCGAAGTCGGGGATCATCCGGACGAGACAGAACTGCGTGTTGCCCTTGGCGATCTCGATGCTGCGGATCTGTCCGGCCCACGGGTAGATGCTGCCGAAGACCTCCCGGTGGAACGCCTGGAGGTGTGCCAGGTCGTAGGCGCCGGGGATCGGGTTCTCGGCGAGCCGGGTGAGGCGGGCGGCGGTGATGTCGGCTTCGGCGGCAGCGAGGGCCTGGGGGTCGGTGATGCCGAGCTTGTTGCGCAGGACACCGCTGTCCGGGTCGGCGTACGGGTCAGCCATGGTCAGGGGGCCGGTTGCTCGGTGCCCGGGGCGCGGTGGCGAGCCTCGGCGCGCTCCACCAGCTCGTCAGCGGAGATCCGGCCAGCGGCATAGTCCTCGGCATCGGCGAGGTAGTCCGCGCTGGGGGTGAGTCCCTCGGCCCTGACGGAGCCAATGGCGGATGAGAGGGCGCGGCGGCGGCTCTCCGGAGTGGTGCGGTCTTGCATCGGCGTTGCTCCTTGGTTCGCGCCGGGCGGCGCGGGGCTCTGATCAGCGTACGTGCCCTGCGGTGGTGAGCACGTGGTGCTGGAGTGAGGCGGTCGGAACGGGCGCGGCAGGTGGCCGGCCCCGGTCGGCGGTCGCGGGGGAGGGGGCTCGATGCCCCCTCCCCCGCGATGCCGGCCGCCCGGTCCGGCCGCCCGGTCCGGGCGGCCGGTTCAGGCGGCCGGTTCAGGCGGCGAGCGGCTGGCGCTCAGCCACCGGTGCGGGCAGCGCTGTCACGCGGCCCGCGCCGGTGGCAGCCTCCTCGATCACGGCGGCCTGGACTGCTGCCCGCTCCCGCTCCTGGTTCACCTTCTCCTGGAGCTTGGCCGCCTCCTCCTCCAGCTCGCGGATGGCCTGCTGGTGGTGGCGGTGCCGGGCGGGGGCGTGCTGCTCGTCGTGGGCCCGGCGCAGTTCGGCCGCCCACGGGCGGGAGAGCATGTGCCGAGTGATCGCGTGAACGATGGCGGCGGTCCTGCGCTGGGTGCCCTCCGGGGCGCTCGGGCTGTAGTGGCCGCCGATCTCCCGCCGGACAACCAGCCACCGGTGATTGGTCGGACTCATCGTGTCGGCGTGGAAGTGCGCCCTGTCGGCGAGCAGGACGCCGTAGACGGTCGGCGCGTCCTCGAAGTGGTGCGTGAACGGGCTCCGGTCGGGCTTGCCGTAAGTGATCTCGATGGCGTCACCGGCGCAGCAGTTCAGGAAGTAGTGGCCTGGCTGCCACCCCACCGTGATGGTGCCGCCCAGCTCCGCGATGCGGTACAGCGCGGCTCCCTGCTCCCAGTCCAGGGTGATGGTGGCGTGCATCCGGTAGCCGCCTTCGGTGGCCAGGGTGACGTACTGCGGGCCCGTCGGCCGGGAGTTGCTCACGCCGCCGCCTGGGTGAGCGCCGGGGCCTCGGTGTCCTCGAAGCTGGGCAGAGCTCCGGCGGCCAGCTGCTCGATGGTGGGCAGGTTGTTCCAGTGCCGCGCGGCGTGCCGGTAGGCGGTGGTCCAGAGGGTGAGCTGGCTGGTGTAGGCGTCCATGTCGGTGACGACAGTCAGCAGGCCACCGAAGCTGACGCGCAGCTGCGGCACGCGGGTCGGGCTGATCTTCTCGTGCAGCGTCTCCACGACTGCCGGGCGGACCGGAGCGTCAAGGCGCAGGTGCCCGGAGATCTGTCCTTCGGGTTCGGGGACGGTGCCGGAGCGGACCCCGGCGAACAGTGCGGCGGCTCGGTCGGCGGCGGCTGCCCACGCCGTGTACGCCTCGTAGGCGGGCTGTGGGTGAGCAAGGCGGATGCGGGCAGACGGCATGGTCAGCAGGATCGTCCGGGCGATCAGCACCGCGTGCGCCTCGTGGCGGCCAGCGAGGTGGACGGCGAGGTCAGTCCGCACGATGGGCGGTCGGTGGTCGGTGGTGGCGAGGTACAGGTGCATGCGGGCCTCCGGCGCTGGTGGTGTGGTCAGCAGGGCCGGGGGTGTCCGGTGCCATCGGGCACCCCCGGCAGTTGTCAGGGAGGGATCGCCCCTCCCCTAGGGTTAGGCCGCGATCAGCTCGTTGATCTCCGGGAAGCGGGCTTCCCAGTCGATCTCCTCCGCCTCCCCCGCGTCCTCGCTGTCCAGGTCATCCGGCTCGTCGTCCATGACGATCTCCAAGTGCCTGCTCTGCGAGTCCGCCTCGTCCTCCTGGTCGTCGTCGGCCGCCAGCTCGGGCGCGTCCTCCTCGTCCCGGTCCTCGTCCTCCTCAGCTTCGGCCGCTGCCTTCGCGGCTGCCCGCGCCTCGGCTTCGGCGATCTTCGCCCGGAGCCCGGCGAGCAGCTCGACCTCGGGTTCGTGCAGCTCGTAGCCGTAAGCCATAAGGAACTCGAACCATTCGATGGCGGCCCACTTGTCTCCGTAGCCGGAAGCCGCCTGGCGCACAGCACGTTCCGCGCGGACCGCGACGGTGGCGAGAAGCGCCAAGGGCAGGCGCGCCTCGGCCATCCGCCCGACGAACCGGCCGTACCTCGCACGTGGGTCGTCATCACCCGGTGCCTTGAGGAGCGACAACGCTTCGGGGCTCGCCTCGTCTGCCCCCAGCGTGAAGAGCATCGCGATCAGCTTCCGGGTCATCCCCTTCGGCACCTTCTTGGAGCGGCAAAGTTCCTGGATGTACTCGTGCCGGACCTCCTCAGCGATGGCCAGCGCCTCCCGGCGCTCACGGGCGCCCTGCTCCGCCGCCGCCTTGGCAGCCTCCTCCGCCGGGCTTAGGAACGAGTAGGAAGCGGGCACCTGGTGCCCGTACTGGTGGGGGTCGCGGCAGAGGAACGTCGCCTTGAGGTCGCCGTCCTGGTGCTCGTTGAAGAACGCCGCGTTCCCGGGGCAGTCCTTGTGATTCTCCGGGCTCAGGACAACGCCGTCACCATCAGCGAGGCGGTCAAGGCCAACCTCCTTCGATGACTTCCACGAGAAGCCGTACGGCTCGCCGACCATCCGAACGCCAGCGGCCTTGAGGGCCTGTGTGGTCTCCTGCCGCAGCACGGCCCGCGCCGCCTTCCGCCGCTCGTCCTTAATCGCCCAGGTCAGCGATCCGGCCTTCTCGATCGTGCCGAGCAGCCGCTTGTACGCCTTGGGATCGCCCTCGAACTCAGACAGCAGCGTGGCGTCCTCCAGCGTGAGCGCGCCCTTGTCCACAGCGACCCGGGCCGTCTTCGGCATCGCGGCCAGCGCGATCGACGCCCGGACCTTCTTCGGGTCCTGGGCGACCCGAGTGGCGATCTGGTCGGCGTCGAGTCCGAGTTCGATGGACAGCTGTGCGTAGGCGTCGGCGATCTCGCTCTGGCGCATGTCCTCGCGGTGCATATTCTCGGCCAACTGCGCGATGATCCGCGCCTCTTCGGCGGTCAGGTCGTTGCGGACTATGACGTCCACGGTCCGACCGGCCTCGATCGAGCCCTTGGCTCGCCGGTTGCCGAGGATGATCGCGATCCCATCCTCATGGGGGGTGGCGATGATCGGCTGATAGAGACCGTTCTCCTTGATCGAACCGACGAAGTCCGGGGTCAGTTCGGCCTTGCGGACGTTGCGGGTGAAGATCAGCTCGGACGGGTCCACGTCTTCGAGCAGCACCTTCGCCGCGACCGGCGCCGGGTCGGCGGCATCGGCGGTCAGTTCGACCTCTGCGGCGGCCAGCTCCGGCGAGTCAGCCTCGTCGTTCAGCAGCCCAATGGGGGCGAGTACGGTGGTCACAAATCCTCCAACAGGTGCTTGGTCTCTGTCCGTTGGGCGGAGGTGCCATCCCCTCCCAACAAGAACAATAGTATCCCGAAAAGGGTTTTCCGTCAACTCTCTTCGGCGACCCCAAGCCTTTCGGGCGCGGCGGATTCATGATCGTTTTGGCCTCGTGCGGAAGGTGCGGCGGTGCAGCTGCCCAGCCCATACACACCTCCCCCGTCCCCCTGATAGCTGCCTGGGGTCCGGGGCAAAGAGGCCGTCCGGGTCAAGGGTCGGCCGAAGGCCGGTGGCGCAGCCACGCGCAGCGCCCTTGAGGCGGACGGCCGGCCCCGGATACTGGGCCGCGGAAGGGGGACGGGGGACCACGGACGGCCTCGCCCGACCACCGCAACAAGGGGGCCCGCGCCGACCGGCTGCCAGCCCACACCACCCCATCAGAGCGTGGAGTTCGGCGCCGTCGGCGGCTTCGTGGCCGTGCGCGATTCCCAGCGGCCCGAGCAGACGCCGTTGATCTACACGCGCGACGAGATCAAGGCAATGATCCTCGGCGCCAAGGCCGGGCACTTCGATCACTTCGCCTGACCGCATCACCGCAGCCAGTGACGAGAGGCGGAGGCCGGCCCCAGAGATAGTGGGGCCAGCCTCCGCCGTCATCCTCCCAGAACCCGCATCGATCCAAACCGTCTGCCCATCCTCAAGATCCAGCCACGTTTACGGCGTCGGGGCCTCCCAGATGGTCGCCACCCAGCTCCAGGATTCCGGCTTCACCCTGGCCGACAGCATCGGTGAGGAAGTGCTCGTCACCGCGGCGCCGCCGCCCGGCTGGGATCGGACCGCCCACCGCGCCGGCTGCGACGCCGAGGTTCTCGCGGCCCTCAGCGAACCTGCTGCCCCGGATCGGCCCCGCAGGCGCGCACTGTGGCGCCGATGGCGTTGAGAAGCCCCAAATACCTCATCGAGCGGGGCCGCACCCGGGTCGGGCTGCGGCGGTACGTTGTGCCGATGACCGATTCCCTGCCGCCCGGCGGCGCTGTGCTCGATGTGGACGAACTGGCGGTTGCCCTCGGATGCCCTGAGTCGACGCTGCCTCAGTAGTTCACCAACTACTTGAGGGCGTCTTCAAAGACTTTGCGGTGCTCGGCAGTGTGTTCGTGCTCTCGCCGGGACCAGGTGATGCTATCCGAGATCTGCTGGGCAGTGGCTTCGACGGCCTGGAAGCCGGCCTGCACCTCCGCCCAGAAGCGGACGTTGCGGGCCTGCCGTTCCAGCATCGCGTCGACGAGCACAGCACGCTCAGGACCAGCCAGGCCATAGGCGTCCGCCAGCACACGCACCTGAGTGGCCTGAACATCCGCAGGAGGCGCTCCGGCCTTCGAGGACACACACCACGTCCAGGTCATATACCCGACATCCTCCAACGGGCTGCCCGGCGCAGCCATGTCGAAGTCGATGAAGGCGGTGGGCCGGTCTTGGATGAAGACCGTGTTGTTCGGGCCCGGGTCGTGGTGGCAGACGGTAGCGAACGGTACGGCGAGTTCGCTGCCGCGGATGGCGTCGTGCAAGGCGCGAAGCAGCACGCCCGCGTCGGCCACCTGAGCGTCGGTCCAGCGCTGGAACTTGGCCGGCACTCGGCCGGGCAGGTAGCTGAGGATGTCCCGTCCGGCTTCGTCGCGGCCGAGGTACCGAGGAGCGCCGCTGAAACCGCGCTGTTCGAGATGGCGGAGCAGCCGGGCGGTGAACGGCGACGACGCCGAGGCCGGACGGCGCACGGTGTTACCCACCCGGACCACTCCCTGGGTGAGACGGCCCCCGCTGAGCGGGATCTCGGCTTCGCCTCTGCTGAGCATGCGTTCTCCTTCTCCGAGTCCCACGGGGTGGATTCACTATGGGTTCCGATCGAGGCCGCCGAGCCGTGGAACAGGTCACTCAGAACAGGGTTCGGGTGTCGCTTCTGGCGTCCCCCTGCACGATCCGCCCGTCGTAGAGCCCTGCCCGTGCTAAGCGGCGCCAGGGACGTGCGTGACGCACGGCGATCTCGATATCGGTGTCGGCCGTGCCGAGGTCGATGTCTGCGACGGCTAGGGCCGGTCGGCCGTCGCCTGGGCAGCGAGCGAGCCACCGCCCGCCCGGCGCGACGATCCCGGACGGCACTGTCGCGCTGAACTGAGCCGGCACTGAGTAGCCGATCCAGTAGCTGTACAAGGTGCCATAGGCCTGCCCCACGACCGCCCGCGCCGCGTCGTCGACCATGACCGACAGCAGCACACAGTCGACGTCCAGGCGCTCGTACTCGGCGAACAGTTCGGGGAAGTTGGCCTCGATGCACAGGGCACATCCGAACCGAACTCCGTCGACCTCGAAGACGAGCGGCGCTGTCCCCGGGGTGTACATGAGCGAGACCTCGGTGTTCGACAGTCGGGTAGCGGGGACGCATTGCTGCGCCCCCGCCCCCTCAGAACCGTGCGTGCGCCTCTCAACGCACACGGCTCAAGCAAGCCGCGAGGGCTTCGCAGGCATACGGGTCAACTTGTCCCGTGCATGATGTTGCCGGTGACATTCTGCGTGCACAAGAGCGAGATTCTTGATCTCATCCCCGCCGCCTTGGCTGCGATACACAATGTGGTGCCTATTCAAGCCACCCCCGCGGAGTTCCAGCGCCGCATCCTGGATACTGAGCCAGGCGCTGTTCGGGTCGAACTCCACGTCTGCGATGAGCCATTGCCTACACTCCGGGCACTTGCCCCGTTGAATCTCCCACAGGGCGAGGTCCCGTTTGTTCAGTGTCGGCTTCTTTTGTCGGCGACGCTTTTCCCAGAATCGGGCAAGTGCCGGGTCATATGGTGAGGCCCGACCTCCGACCGGTCTGTGGTAAGCGATCTCCAGCCACGTAAACTTTGGTAGATACTTCCCGGACTTCCTGTCCCCGAAGACCCACACATCGTTGCGCTGCTGGTTAAATCTCCCGAAATACTGGTTGCGTACCCAGCCATTCGTTTTCGTCGGGTGCCGCCACTGCCCCCACCGGTAGAGCACAGTCCAAACATAAGTGTCGAGCTGGGAGAATACCCGCTTGGCGGAAACCTTGCGGTGATAGTTCCCCCATCCGATCACAACTGGCCGGAGTGCCTTGATGATGGCAGCTGCATTGGAGCCCTTCATGTGCCGGACTTCTTCGCGTATGCGGCTCCTGATTCTCTTGACGGATTCCTTGCTCGGTGCGGCAAGAACCTTGCCATCCCTCATCCTCCGGACTGTAAAGCCAAGGAAGTCGAAGCCATCGTCAATGTTAACGATACGACTTTTCTCCTCGTTAAACCGCAGCCCTCGCGGTTCCAGCCAGGTGGCGAGTGCGGCCCGAACTTGCCTAGCCTCTTCTTCCGAGTGGCACAGGACCACGAAATCATCGGCATACCGAATAAGTGCCGGACTGCCCTTGCGGAGCCTGAGCCCTTCGCTCTTGCTCTGCCAGTAGAGGCATCCGGCTGCCGTTTCCATCCCATGGAGTGCTACGTTCAGGAGGAGGGGACTGATCACTCCGCCTTGAGGAGTACCTTCTCCGGTTGGGGAGAACCTTCCCCTCTCCATCGCGCCGGCCTTCAGCCATTGTCGAACAAGTTCCCGACCTGGGAACATGCCGATACTGGTCATCAAGTGGCCGTGGTCGATGCGGTCGAAAGCCGCAGCCAAGTCGGCGTCCAGTATCCACGTGCGCTGGGTGTTGGTTGTCGCCAGCGCGTTGTGGATGACTGCGATCGCATCATGGCAGCCTCTTCCGGGCCGAAACCCGTATGAGCGCGGCTCGAAGCGCGCTTCCCACTCAGGCTCCAGGGCATTCTTCACCCTGGCTTGCATTACCCGATCCCGGATCACGGGGATTCCGAGTGGCCGCATCTTTCCATTGCTCTTTGGGATATACACGCGCTTGACTGGCCGGGCTTTCCACGGGTCCGACTGGGCGAGGAGATCCTCGGCCAGTTGTTTCCGCTTGCTGGGCGTGAGGGCAACCTCTCCGTCCACCCCGGCCGATTTGCGCCCCGAGCTGTGCTGTGTCACTCGTCGAACGCTCACGAGCGTATTGCTTCGCGACCTCAGCATTAGCTTTTGCAGGTTCCTGACTTTCTTCAGGTCCCCTTCCTGCGCTGCCTTGAAGATTCTTTGGCCCAGTCGCCGTACGTTGCGCTCCTCTGTGGCCCAGTCGATGCTGTGCCACGAAGGTATTGCCCCGTCCTTCGGTCCGTTCGATCCCAAGGGATCGTCCAACTTGTCCTCCGGTTCCGGTTTCTCGCCTCTGTACTTCAACAGCTCACCAGGCCCACGTCAGCACCGTTTCCGGCTGGCTATATGCCTATCCAGCAAGTTATGCACGGGTTTGGTTGACCGTGGTTTCCTTGTGCCTTTCGGCGGCTGGCTTTCGCTTCTTGGGCCTTCCTGCCCCGCTGAGGAATTCACCTTTCTTGCGTCCGGCCTACCAGTTGGACTGGACCCCATCGGGATTTCCATGTTCCGCATCCTGGAGATGCGTGCGGTCCGGATGCCCTCTTTGCCCCGAGGTTGGCGGTACTCCCCCTCCAGTGATTCCCGCCGGAGGTCGCCTGACGCCTCTCAGCGCCGAACCTTGGACCCAGTTGAACTGACGTCTCCCTGGGCTGACATTCACGAGGCTTTAAGTAGAGGGTTCACTTACGTTCATCCCTCCGCACTTCCCCTCACCTGTTCTGCCCTGACGTCTGGGCAGTTCTTGGGCTTGCACGCTCAGCTCCGCACCCCTCCGTTACCAGAGACGCACGTGAGCGCGGGGATCGGCCGTGAGTACTGGCCGAGATGCGTCCCACCCCTCCCTTCTCCTGTGGTTTTGCATCACTCCATTGATGCGACTTCATGTCGCACGGAAGCGCTTGTCGTAGCGGGCGACGAGGCGGCCCTGGTCGGAAATCACGTAGAGGCTGTTGTGCGGGCGGTGCGGCGGTGTGAGCGGGTGGATCGAGCCGAAGGCGACCCAGAGGCCGAGCTGGCCGGCCAGGTCGGCGATCGACTTCGCCTCCTCGCGCAGGACATCCCATGGGACCCGGCTCCAGTCCGAGGCAACGAGGGTTCCTGGCCCACCCGACGACATCACGTGCTTGCTCGGGTAGGTGATCGCTCCCTCGGGGAACTGCACCAGTCGTGCGCCCTCTCTGCCCGCCTCCCGGACCAGGTCTCGGATTTCCGCCCCGCTCGCCCGCAGTGCGCCGGTGTCCGTCGGGTCCTCCGGCACCGTGCTCTGCGCGACCGCCAACCGCAGTGTCTTGGCCATGTGGGGACGATACCGGTGGGCGCGGGTGCGCGGCGGCATGTTCAGGTCGAGGAGGCGCGTGTGCCGGTGGCGACCCCGGTCTCGACGAGGCCCGGGCGGCAGTCGAGGACAAATGCGTGCACGGTGGCGCCGGTCTCCGTCCTCAGCCGTTGGCCAGGGTGTCCTGGATCTTGACCCGGTTCGGGCTGGCACCGGCGGTGTCCGGGTAGACGGACCCGCCGTCGGCGCCGATGTGGTCGGTGACGTGGACGACGACCACCTCGGGCGGCCGGCGGCCGGGGCGGGTTCGCCGTCCGGGGCCGTCGCCGCAGCCCGGCTCACCACGATCCTGCGGGGCTGGGGCGCCGGTACGACTAGCGCCGTGACCTTGCCAGTCGCGGCCACCGCCACTGCGAATCGCCTCACGGTCAACAGCCCGGTCCGCTCCCGCAGCCCGCAGCGATCCCCGGGACAGCTCGGCCAGCCCGCCCGGCCGGCCGCCGCCCCTTCCTGCGATCAGCCGACTTCGGTCACCGTGGCACCGACGGCGTCAGAACCGCGCTCCGGAGCCACGGTTGAAGTACCTGGGGCACTGTGACGGCACCGTCGGGCTGCTGGTGCTGTTCCAGGATGGCCGGCAGGAGGCGGCTGGTGGCCAGCCCGGATGCATTGAGGGTGTGAAGGAAGGCTGGCTTCCCCTGCGCTGGGCGGTAGCGGATATTGCCGCGCCGAGCCTGGTAGTCGCGGGCGTTCGACACTGAGCTGACCTCGACGTAGGCGTTGATGCTGGGCAGCCAGACTTCCACGTCGAAGGTCTTGGCCATCGCGGCGCTGGTGTCCTCGGCGGCCAGGCGGGTGACCCGGTAGTGCAGGCCGAGATCAGCCACCAACTGCTCTGCCTTGCCGAGGAGTTCCTCGTGTGCGGCATCCGAGGCATCAGGGCGGACGAACTGGAACAGTTCGACCTTGTCAAACTGGTGGCCGCGCAGCGTCCCGCGTTCGGTCGCGCGGTACCCGCCGATCTCCTTGCGATAGCACGGCGAGTACGCGAAGTACCTCCTCGGCAGGTCCTCCTCCGGCAGGGTTTCGTCGCGGTGGAGGTTGACCAGGGCAGTCTCCGAGGTGGGCAACAGGAACCGTCGCGGTCCGGGTTCTCCGGTCTCTCCAGGCTCGATGACGAAGACGTCGTCGGCGAACTTGGGGAACTGGCCCGCCGTGTAGCCAGCCTCGTAGGTCAGCAGGTGCGGGGGCAGGACGAACTCGTAGCCGTCGCGCAGGTGGGCCTGGACGAAGAAGTTGAGCAGCGCCCATTCGAGCAATGCGCCGTTGCCGCGGTAGATCCAGTGGCCGCTGCCGCCCAGTTTCACGCCGCGCTCGTAGTCGACGAGCCCCAGGCGCTGAGCGAGGGCGACGTGGTCGCGGGCCGGGAAGGCGAACTGCGGTGGCGCGCCGATCGAGCGCACGACCTCGTTGTTCTCCTTGCCGCCGGCCACCACGTCGTCGTCGGGAAGATTGGGCAGCTGGTCGAGGAAGTCCTTCCGGGCGGTACCCAGTTCGGCGAGCCGGGCCTCCAGCTCGGTCAGGTCCGCGCCGACGATCTCCGACCGCGCACGCAGCACGGTCACGTCCTGGCCGGCGCGGAGCAGCCGAGCGACCTCCGCTGAGATCTGCTTCCGCTCGGCCCGCAGGCTCTCCACCGCGGTTCGAGCGTGGCGGAACTCCTCGTCGAGCATGAGGAACGGTGCGAGATCGACCTGAAGTCCTCGCTTGGCCAAGGCGTGCTGCACGCGCGCCGGGTGTTCTCGGATCAGGGTGATGTTCAACATGGTGACGGGCGCTCCGCTCGGTCGATCCGCGACGTGATCCCTTGGGAGCGCGGGCGAGCAGGGACTCGCGGTGCCACCGCGCCTTCGCCGCCGACAGGTGGCAGCCTCAGCCCGGCTCGGTCACGGGAGCCAGCCGGCGGGGCATTGGACCTGGCGGCCGTTCCTCCCCGCGCTCAGGAGGGGATTCGCCTTGGGGCGCGAGACTGCCTTTCCAGCTACCGGCAGCTCTCTCGGCTCGCGTGGTCCCGCGGCTACTCGTCTCCGTCATCGCGTTGCCCCCAAGCGTAGGGCGGGCTGATCCGGCAAGCAACGAGGTTACTGCGAGCGGCGCGGCGGTCGGCTTTCGCGCGGCGCCTGAGTTCTGGGGCGGCCCCCTTGGACGTCATGCCGCCCGTGATGCCGCCGTTCCGGCAGCTGACGCTGGCCACCTCGGGGCGAGCCTCACGCTACGCCGCGCGCTTGGCACTTACGACCAGCGCCGTCTCGGCGAAGAAGAACCGCGCGCCCGCAGCCGCGTCCTGCACTGCTGTGTGCCATGCCTCGACCTCCTCGAGGTCCACGAGGCCCTTCCCCCGCTGGGCCGAACTGGTCAGCGCCTGCCTGATGTTCTCGACGCGCCGGGCCGCTTGGCCGTCCAACTCGGTTGAGGACGTGACCCACGTGGCGACCCGCTCCAAGGTCAGCGGCGATGCCTGAACCAGCCCGGGGAGCTTCCGACCGATCCGCCCATCCGCATAGTCCATCCACGGCTGTTGATCATCGGTGAAGGCATGACAGATCCGTCTGTCCAGGTCGCGATCCGGCCCCGCGATCACGATGGAGTCGAAGTCCACGTGCGCCAAGACCGCGCGACCACCGGGCTTGAGCAGCCGCCAGATCTCCGCGAGGAACGCCGACGCGTCCGGAAGGCACTCGAGCACGTTGTACGAGACGACCGCGTCGGCGCAGCCGTCAGGAAGAGGGACTGGCTCTCGCAGGTCTGCGACCAGGACTTCGCTTCCGCCGGCGTGATCACCCAGCAGTTCCCGGGCCGCCTCGACGCTCGCCGTGGAGCGGTCGAACCCGGTCAGGCGCACCATGGGGAACCTGTGGGCGAAGGCCGCCAGCGTTGGCCCCCTTCCACAGCCGAGATCGACCACTCGCCCCTGTGGGGGTGTCTCAGCTGAGTCAACCAACTGATGGTGAATTGGCTCATCGTTCTCGGACATCCTGAGTTCTCCATCAATGCTGTGCTCATCTGAGCAGATGGTCAGCGTTCAGGTGGCTCTTCCCTGCAACGCGAAGGGGAGAGCCACCTCTGTCAGGAATCACGGGGAAGCGAACTCGACCAGCGGAGAAGTGACGACCTCGCGCCAGCGAAGACGATGACCGGCCGCGTGAAGCCGGAAGTACACCGCTTCGCGGCGCTCGTCGGTGGCGGTGCCGAAGTGGCCACCGATGTTGTGTGCGAGCAAGTAGTGCACGAGGACGAGGCTCCCGGCCGGGGCGGTGACCTGGATGGGTTCGCCCAATTCGACCGGCGGATAGGGAATCGCGCTCCCCAGAGCATCGGCACCGTGCTCCCGCAGCCAGCGCCCGGTTCGCAAATGGGTGCCCGGCCAGACCCACAGGTTGCCGCGGTCGACTTGTTGCTGGTCGGTGAGAACCACGCCGACGAGCACCGTGAAAGTGCCCGGCCGGCCGTCATCCTCGGTGGGCGTCAAGCCATCGATGTGCGGCGCGCTCGGACGGTGAGGATAGGGCGGGATGGTCAGCGCGAGTTGCGCGAACTCAGGCTCGTCCAGCAGGAGTTCGTGGTGCATGAACGACTGAACCACGCCACCGACGCCGCTGTTGCCGTAGAGCTCGAGCAGCCTGTGGCAAGGTGTATCGAAGTGCGGCCACAGGAAATACGGCCCGGTGTGGCCGGCTGGGGGCGGGGTCTGTGCCACGTAGTCCGCGACGGCTGCGCGCCAGTCCGACACCTGCTGAGCGGAGAGGATGTCGGGCAGCACGGCGTAGCCTTGATCGCGAAAGTGGCTCATCACCAACCGAGTTGGGGTAACCATGGCCATGAGTAGAGCGGTTGACGTCGATCGGGGCAACCGAAAATAGCTCAGCGGAAGCAACCGTGCCCACGTCGCTACTGATCGAGAGAGAGCCCACTACCATGCCCGAGATCATCAAGCGCAGCGCCCGGGCGATTCTGCTCGACGGCGATCACCTGGTCCTCATCAAGCGGACCAGACCCGGTCGAGACCCGTACTGGGTCACAGTCGGCGGTGGCGTCGAAGAGGCAGACGCCAGCATCGAAGACGCCCTGCACCGAGAGGTGTACGAGGAACTCGGCGGAACAATCGACGGCCCTCAGCTTGTCTATCTGATCACCGATCACCTGGCTGACGGCATCAGCGTTCAGCATATCTTCGCCGCACGCCTGGCAAGCATCGACCTGGACGCCCGCACGGGCACCGAATTTCACCGGCCCGAGCGCGGTGGCTACGAGGTTGTCAGGGTTCCCTTTGCCCCAGACGCGGTCCGGGCTGTCAACCTGATGCCGCCCCAGCTGGCGGAGTACCTCATCGCGAACACCGACGCGATCACGTCGGTTGTTGCAGGCCCCTCGATGACGTCAACAACCTGATCGGCTGCTCGCTGCGGCCCCTGATCTAGCAGGCCAGGGGGTGGATCTGGGACGCCACTGGTGGTCGGCGCGCTCGGTTGTCATCGCGGCAGCAGGTACTTCGATGGGATCCGCAGCGACGGATGGTTCGACAGCTACGCTCAGAGCCTCGAAGCAGTCTGGGCTGTCGCCTGGCCGTGGACGGACGACCTTGAGGAGACCCACTCGCATGGGCCGAGTTGAGTACTACGACGACCCGGCGGCTCCTGCGGCCAACGCGCTCGTCCCCGCCAGCAATCTGCTCGTCACGGATGACGACGGCGCGATCCTGCTGCAGCGCCGCCGTGACACTGGACAGTGGGCACTGCCGGGCGGAAAACAGGACATCGGGGAATCGGCCGCGGACTGCGCGGTGCGCGAGTGTCTGGAGGAGACCGGCATCATCGCGGAGGTCACCGGCTTCCTCGGGGTCTACTCCAACCCGGTACACATCGTCGCCTACAGCGACGGGGAGATCCGCCAGCAATTCGAAGTGGCCTACATCGGGCGGCCGATCGGCGGCACGCCCACGATCAACGACGAGGCCGACGGCGTGTGCTGGGTCCACCCTGGCGACCTGGACGACTACGACATCCACCCGAGCATGCGCCAGCAGATCGGCGACTACCTCAGCGGCAAGTACCCCTACCTGGCATGATCCGGCGCCGCCGCGGCAAGCCTGGCCTCGGCTCGCGCCGCCGCAGTGCTGCGCTCGCGGATCTACGATGCCTGACACATTGGCGCGATCCGCTTGAAGCGGCACCGCCTGGGCGACGGCCCCGTGCCCAGCCCAAGGCCGTCGCGGACGCGCTTCATGCGGCCCGCTGAACGCTGCCCTTCACGTCTCGGCGGGCCAGCAGCGTGTACCGGGAACCTGCGGTTATGGGCCGGACGCTGTGCAGGAAGTGGCGGGTTGCGGGGAAGGCGACGAGGGCGCCCTTGGCGGGGCGGAGGTCCAGCGGCGGCGCCTCGAAATAGAGTGCGCCGCCGCCGTACTCGTCAGGGCCGCTGAGGAAGAGGACCGTGGTGAGGTCGCCACCGATCACGGGCTGGCCGTTGGTGGCGGCGCGCTCCAGCGCTACCTCGGTCACCTCGTCGTGGTGCGTGACGAAGCCAACGCCCTCCCCGTACCGGTAGATGAGGGTCGGCCGGCCGGGAACCGGGTACGTGTCGACGCCGAAGAAGGCGTCGATGAGCGGCGTGACAGCGGCCGTTCGACTCGCTGCTCGCTCTGATCGACCGAAGAGCACGTGGCCTCGAGTAGAGCCCACGAGTCGGTCGAAACAGCCGGAAAACCCCTCGGCAGGAGGAGCAGAGCGGTTCTAAGATCCGGAAATGGCTAACCTGGAAGAGCTGCTGCGTCAGCGGCTCAAATCGGCGTTCGAGGCAGTGGCGGGAACTTCCGTGGACCCCCTCGTCCGACGATCCCAGCACGCGCACTTCCAGTCCGACGCCGCCCTGCCCCTCATCCGCAAGATCGGCGGCAACCCGCGCGACCTCGCCGCGAAGGTGGTCGAACAGGCCCAGCTCGACGACCTGTGCTCGTCCGTTGAGATCTCCGGGCCAGGCTTCATCAACCTCACCATCTCCGACGACTCGCTCGGCCGATTGCTAGCTGGCATGCTCGACGACGACCGACTGGGCGTTCCGCAGGTCGAGGCACCCGAGACGATCACCGTCGACTACTCGGCGCCGAACGCCGCCAAGGAGATGCACGTCGGGCACCTCCGGTCGACGATCATCGGTGACGCCGCCGTGCGCCTGCTCGATTGGCAGGGTCACACGGTGATCCGCCAGAACCACATCGGCGAATGGGGCACGCCGTTCGGCATGCTCGTCGAACACCTCCTGGACATCGGCGAGTCCGAGGCCGCCCACGAGCTGTCCGTCGGAGACCTCAACGGCTTCTACCGTGCCGCGCGAAGCAAGTTCGACGCCGACGAGACCTTCAAGGACCGCGCCCGCAAGCGCGTAGTCCTGCTGCAGAGCGGCGACGAGACCACGCTGCGGCTGTGGCGCACCCTGGTTGACGAGTCAAAGACGTACTTCCTCACCGTCTACAGCACGCTGGGCGTGCGCCTGAACGAGGACGACTTCTTCGGGGAGAGCTACTACAACAACCAACTCCATTCGGTTCTATACGAGTTGGACGCGCTGGGGTTGCTCCGTGACAGTGAAGGCGCCAAGTGCGCCTTCCCGGGCAACTACCTCAACCGAAACGGCGATCCGCTGCCGATCATCGTTCAGAAGGGCGACGGCGGTTTCGGCTACGGCGCCACCGACCTCGCTACCGTCCGGCACCGCCTGCGGAACCTGCACGCCACCCGGCTGCTCTACGTCGTCGGCCTGCCCCAGCACCAGCACCTCGAGATGGTCTACGAGACCGCCCGCGAGGCCGGCTGGCTCGCCCCGCCAGCCCGCGCCGAGCACGTGGGCCACGGCTCGATCCTCGGCAGCGACGGCAAGATGCTGCGGACCCGCGCCGGCATCTCGGTCAAGCTCGTCGACCTCCTCAACGAAGCGATCGTCCGGGCCGGCACGGTCATCTCGGAGAAAAACCCGGAACTCGACGAGGACACCCGGGCAGCCGTAGCTTGGGCAGTCGGGATCGGCGCGGTCAAGTATGCCGACCTGTCGACCGACCGCCTCAAGGACTACGTCTTCGACTATGACCGGATGCTGTCGTTCGAGGGCAACACCGCCCCGTACCTTCAGTACGCCCGGGCCCGGATCTGCTCGATCTTCCGGCGCGCCGGGGTAGAGCCTGACCGCTCCATCGGCACGCTGGTCATGGCGGAGCCGGCCGAGCGCGCGCTCGCGCTGGAACTGGTCGGCTTCGGCACGCTGATCTCCGAGGTCGCAGAAGACCTGGCGTTCCACCGGCTCGCGCACTACCTCTACGGCCTCGCCAGCGCCTTCACGTCCTTCTACGAGAAGTGCCACGTCCTCCGTGCTGAGGGAGACATCCTGCAGAGCCGGCTCGCCCTGTGCGACCTCACAGCGCGGACCTTGGCACTCGGCCTGGACCTGCTCGGGATCGAGGCCCCCGACCAGATGTGACGTGGCTGTCCCGCAGACCGTCAGAGCGTGCCGCTCAGGGATACGCCACCTCGGATGCAAATCAGCTACTGGCACAGGAGCCGCGTGGCGCTCCTCCGAGACCATTCGGCATGGCGATCCGAACGCCGACCGGCGCGGATCCAGCCCGGAAGGACGCAACGTGCTCATTCGCGGAGTGGTCACCGCTGACATCCCAGCGCTGGCCCGCGTGCACGTTGATGCCTGGCATGTCGGATACGCCGGTCTGATGCCGCAAGGCCTGCTCGACACGACGACCATGGAACGCCGCACCGCATCGTGGGAACGCACCGTGCGCACCCAACGTGACCCCAGAGAGAAGATATTGATCGCTGAGGTCGACGGAACCCCCGTCGGCTTCGCGCACACTGGCCCTGGTCGCGACCCGGACGCTGCGGGCACGGGGGAGCTTTGGGCGCTGAACGTAGCGCCGTCGCATTGGGGCAGCGGTCTGGCTCCCCATCTCCTCGAGGCAGTCCACGAAGCCCTGCGTCACGCCGGCTTCGAAAGGGCGACCCTGTGGGTGCTGGCGGGCAATACCCGTGCCCGCAGGTTCTATGAAAGGCACGGCTGGGGCCCTGACTCCGTCACTCGCGAGGAGACCATCAGAGGCTTCAGTGTCGCTGAGCTGCGGTACACACTCGACCTGCGCCTCGACTGAGCTGCCACCTGCCCTCCTGTCTGAAGGAGGGCTATCGCCCGGTCTCCTCACGGGTGACGGTCTCGGGTACTCCTTCGCGCCACCCGTATGGGGGATCAGGTCACGTCCGTCGTTTTCGCGTTGCCGTCTCGGGTGCCGTGCCTCTACCCTCACAGGCAGCGCGTTGAGGGAGACGAGTACCTGCGGGACGGCGCGAGCCGAGAGAGCTGCCGGAAGCTGTGAAGGCAGTCTCACGCCCCCGAAGGGAAGACACTCCTGAGCGCAGGGAGGAAATGCCCTGCCGGCCGGCCCCCGTCATCGGGCCCGAATGAGGCCGCCGCCCCCGGGTGGTGGCGAAAGTGCGGTGGCACCGCGAGTTGCCCCTTCTCGCCCGCACTCCCAAGGGATCACGACGACGCCCCTGGAGGGCTGCGATGATCCACCCTACGACCCGCGTACTGGCCGCTGAACTGCCGAAGCACGCGGGTGAATCCGTCGAAATCCGTGGCTGGCTGCACCGCCGCCGTGGACTCAAGTCCGTCACCTTCCTCGTGATCCGTGACCGTTCCGGCCTGGCGCAAGTGGTGACTACCGAAGCGCGGGTCGACTTCCCCGAGGAGACGGTGTTGCGGGTGCGGGGAATGGTCACTGCCAACGCCCAGGCTCCCGGTGGTGTCGAGCTGACGTCCCCTGAGATCGACGTACTGTCCAGCCTCGCGCAAGCTCCGCCGTTCGACCTGTACCGCCCGACGGTCCCAGCTGGTCTCCCGACGATCCTGGACAACGCGCCGGTGGCGTTGCGACATCCGCTGTTGCGCGCTCCGCATCAGATCTCCGCTGCCTCCGTGGCCGGCTTCCGCGGCGCTCTGGACGGCCTCGGGTTCACTGAGATTCAGACGCCGAAGATCGTCTCTTCGGCGACCGAGTCCGGTGCCAACGTGTTCGCGCTCGACTGGTTCGGCGCCAAGGCGTACCTGGCGCAGTCCCCGCAGTTCTTCAAACAGGCCCTGGTCGGGGTCTTTGAGCGCGTGTACGAGACAGGCCCTGTGTTCCGCGCCGAGCCGCACGACACTGCCCGGCACCTGGCGCAGTACACGAGTCTGGACGCCGAACTGGGCTTCATCGCCGACCACCGCGAGGTGATGGTGGTGCTGCGTGAGGCGGTCGCGGGGATGGTGGAGTCCGTGGCCGGGCGGGCCAGCCGGGCGGTGGAGCTGCTGGGGGTGAAGCTGCCGGTGGTGCCGGCGGAAATTCCACAGATCCATTTCTCGGAGGCCATGCGGATGCTGGGGACGGACGAGCCGGACCTTGCTCCAGCGCATGAGCGGTGGCTCAGTGAGTGGGCGCTTCGGGAGCACGGGAGTGAGTTCCTGTTCGTCGTCGGGTATCCCATGAAGAAGCGGCCGTTCTACACGCACCCGGAGCCCGGCAGGCCCGAGTACTCCAACAGCTTCGACCTGCTGTTCCGCGGGCTGGAGCTGGTCACGGGCGGACAGCGGCTTCACCGTCATGAGGACTACCTGGCGGCGCTCGCGGCGCGTGGGGAGTCCGCGGAGCCCTACGCGAGCTACCTCCAGGCGTTCGCGCACGGGATGCCACCGCATGGTGGGTTCGCTCTGGGACTCGAGCGCTGGACGGCCCGGATTACGGAGGCCGACAACATCCGCCGTACGACGCTCTTCCCCCGGGACCTGCACCGACTGACTCCCTGAACAATGCACAGGGCGCCCACCCGGACGACGTGCTGACCGGGTGGGCGCCGTGTGCATTTCTCAGCTTCGGGATGGCCGCGCAGTCAGGCGTGCCGCAGTTGGGGGTGGGTGCTCCGAGGATCTCGCGGACATCCTCAGGCAGGTCCGCCGGCCAGCACGGAAGGGACCATGAACTGAGAACACATCAGATCTGGACGTCGGACTGGTGAGGTTGGCCCAGTGCACGTCCCCGTGGGCCGTCGACCAGGCGAGTGCAGCGGTGTCGATGGCGACTCCCAGGTACCGCGGCATGGCCCGGTCCAGATACTCCTGACGGACCGCCACGCGACTGGTGGGAACCTCGGCGATCGCGTTGAGGGCGGTGCTGAGGCCGCTCCACCAGGCATCGTCCAGATCCGGGACCGTCCGAAGCAGGGGCTCCTCAGTGGTGACGGTCCGAGCGGTGACCTTGTCGTTCAGCTCCGCCAGGTAGCCGTACTCGCCCTCGGTCCAGGTACGCCGCTCGCGCAGACGCGGGCGGGGTGGAGTAGAGAGCGATCGCCGCTGGTGTGGAAGGCACTTACCCGCTGTTCTGGCCGAGGCCCAGGATTTCAGCCGGCGACGGCGATGACGGCGACTCGGCGCAGGAGGTGAGCGGTCGGCAGGCGCCGTCTGGCCTCGCTCTGCAGACCGGCGAACGCCGTGTTCTTACCCGGATCGCCGAATTGGAGTGCGACGCGGTAGGTGCGCAGGTAGGTGAGGTCCCCCGTGTTCTGAGTCGCCCACACGGTGTGGGCCGTGGGAGTAGCGGCGGGGCAGCCCCATTCGGCAGGATCTTGGGCACGACGCGCTCACCGCGGCCATCGAGGATGCCACCCGGCTGCTCGGCACGCGCTGACGACGACCAAGCTCCGCTACGCGACACGGCGTCAGCGGGCCCTGGCTATCAGCCTCTGCGGATGGGCGATGCGGCTGGCCGGAACCTCGCAGATGGCGTTGGTGAGGCCGCGCTGGCGCCCATTGCGCAGCACTCGTTGTCAGCGAAGCAACCCCCGACACCCCGCCCTCGACTGCTATCGCCTGGCCCCAGGTGAATGGATACCCCGCTTCTACGGCTGGTTACCAGCACCGCCTTGCGGCAGCACTGGTAACCAGCACCGCTAAGCGATCAGAACGTTCACCAGTCGACCTGGTACAACGATGATTCGCTTGATACTTTGGCCCTCGACCTCGTGCTGGACCACGGGAAGAGCCTGGACTGCTTGACGGATTTCGTCCTCGGAAGCATCCGAGGGAACGCTCACCTCAGCCCGCGTCTTCGCGTTGATCTGGACGACGAGCTTGATCGTCTCAGACCGGAGCAGTGCCTCGTCAGCAACCGGCCACGGCTCTTCCCACACGCGCTTTCCGGTCAGCCGGTGGTAGATCTCACTGGAGACGTGGGGTGCGAACGGCAGCAGGAGCGATGCCAGGGTGCTGACCGCCTCGGTCACTGTCTTCTTCGCGATGCCGTCCTGCAGGGCCCGACTGCAGTCGTTGGACAGCGCCATCAGTGCGGCAATGGCGGTGTTGAATGCGAACCGCCCGGACATGTCCTCGGTGACCTTCTGGATGGCCCAGGCTGTCTTCCGCCGGAGGGCGAGATCACGCTCGGGGTCCGAGGCTGCGCCGATCAAGTCGGAGCCGGTGCTCGTGATCTGGTCGGTGTACCTCCAGACCCGCTTGAAGAACCTGTGAACACCCTCCAGTCCCTCGTCGGACCAGTCTGCGCCGTGCTCCGGGGGGCCCATGAACAGGACGTAGCAGCGGCCCGTGTCAGCGCCGTACTTCTCGACGATCGACCTCGGTGACACGGTGTTGCCCTTGGACTTGGACATCTTCGCGCCGTCTTTGGTGATCATCCCCTGCGTGAAGAGCGTGCCGAAGGGCTCCTGCACGGGGAGGAAGTCGAGGTCGGCGAGCGCCTTGCACAGGAAGCGCGAGTACAGGAGGTGCAAGATGGCGTGCTCGACTCCGCCGATGTACTGGTCGACCGGCATCCACGCGCGCGCCGCCTCTTTACTCCACGGCTCGTTGCTGTTGTTCGGGTCGCAGTACCGCAGGTAGTACCAGGACGAGTCGACGAACGTGTCCATGGTGTCGGTCTCGCGACGTCCCGGGCCGCCGCACTGCGGGCACTCGGTGCGGACCCAGTCCTCAGCGGTAGCCAGAGGAGATTTTCCCTTGGGGGCATAGTCCTCGACATCGGGGAGTGGGACAGGGAGTTGGTCCTCAGGGACTGGAACCAGCCCGCATCCGTCGCAGTAGACGATGGGGATGGGGCAGCCCCAGTACCTCTGACGGGACAGGAGCCAGTCGCGGAGCTTGTAGCTGACGACGGCCTCGCCCTGCCCGATGTCAGTGAGCTTGGCCGTGACTCGCGCGCCTGCGTCTCGGCTGGGTACCCCGTCAAACTCCGCGGAGTTGATGGCAACGCCCTCGCCGGCGTACGGAAGTTCAGGCGTCGCGCCGTCGGCAAGGCCGATGACAGGCTGGATCGGGAGTCTGAGCGCGTGGGCGAAGTCGAAGTCACGCTCATCGTGCGCGGGCACGCCCATGATCGCGCCGGTTCCGTACTCCATGAGCACGTAGTCGGCTACCACGATGGGGATCTTGTTGCCTGTCAGGGGGTGGATGGCATGCCGGCCGGTGACAACGCCCGTCTTCGGCCGCTCGTCGTTCCCGCGGTCGCTGTGTCCCGCGCGCCGAGCCGCGTTGGCGTACTCGCGGACCGCTGCTTCCTCCGGTGTCCCACTGGTGAGGCGCTCAAGGTCCGGATACTCCGGGGACAGCGCGATGAACGTAGCCCCGAACAGCGTGTCAGGCCGTGTGGTGAAGACCTGGATCTCGCCATCCACTTCGGCGCACCGGAAGGTGACGCTTGCGCCTTCCGA
This sequence comes from Streptacidiphilus sp. BW17, assembly GCF_041262485.1. Taxonomy (NCBI): domain Bacteria; kingdom Bacillati; phylum Actinomycetota; class Actinomycetes; order Kitasatosporales; family Streptomycetaceae; genus Streptacidiphilus; species Streptacidiphilus sp. BW17. The sequence goes on from NZ_JBGCCR010000011.1 coordinate 56,565, forward strand.
TCGTCCGATCCAGGTACGCTGCATGGTCTTGACATGCGCTGGCCAGTCCAGGCCGTCGAGGTCGTTCAGCAGCCGCTCGGCGTATTCGGTGATCCGGAAGAACCACTGCTCGAGTTGCTTGAGTTCGACCAGGCTGCCGCACCTCTCGCACTGCCCGTCCACCACCTGCTCGTTCGCCAGCACCGTGGCGTCGGAAGGGCACCAGTTAACGGCGGACCGCTTGCGGTAAGCCAGTCCTGCCTTGAAGAGCTGCAGGAAGATCCACTGCGTCCAACGGTAGTAAGTCGGCTGGTGGGTGCTGATCTCCCGACTCCAGTCGATGGAGATGCCCCACTGCTTGAACTGCTCACGGAAGGAGGCGATCGACTCGTCCGTGGAGACCCGGGGGTGCTTCCCGGTGCGGATCGCGTGGTTCTCTGCCGGCAGTCCGAAGGCGTCGTAGCCCATCGGGTGCAAGACGTAGTAGCCCTGCCGGCGCAGGAAGTGAGCCACTGCGTCGCCGACCGCGTAGTTCTTGAGGTGGCCTACATGCGGCTCTCCGCTCGTGTAGGGCAGCATCTCAAGCACGTACGCGCGCTTGTCAGCAGCTAACGTGTTCGAGACTTCCCACGTCCGCTCCTCCCGCCAGAGTTTCTGCCAACGCTCTTCGATCGCACGGGGGTCGAACTGCGGCGATGGGTTGAGTTCGGTCATTGGAATCCTAATTCGCGACGAACTTGCCGAGCCATAGAGATGGCGCGCATTCTATCACATCTGAGCAGTGAGTGTTCGCAGCAAAAGCGCCCCAAATGTCCTGGCTCGGTGGATGGTCACCGGCATACCTTGATCGACTGCGTTCGGGTACTCAATGGTGAGTGCGACGCGCGTATTCTTACGGCTTCGAAGCCAAGCTGAGCAGCACTGTCCAGAGCGAGAATTGGCAGAATTCCAAGCGTGGTCGAAAAGTAGCAGCTGGGCTGACTGGAAGTTCTGCCCGCCTGGAAGCGAATTGAGTGTCGCTAGGAAGGTCTTGGCTACTTCCTTATCTCCAGGGTCGCCAGAGGAGACCACGTACGGCACTTCTTCAATAGGTCCACGCAGGCCGGGTGTATGCAGGTCCAGCGCAAATATGGTCCGGCCATCAGATGTGAGCCTGTCACGCAAAGCAGATACGGACCGATATGCACTTGAGTCGCCGTAGTCCCGGTTGTGATCCCAGGGCTTTCTGGCCTTCCCTTGGTCGCCATGGGCGACGCCATCCAGGTCCATGATGGGAAGTGCTACCAGCTCGCACTGGGAGGCGATGTGGTTTCCCGCTTGCCGCAGTCTAATGAACTCGCTGACCGCCCCCTCCAGCACGTATGAAGCCATGGCTTCGCAGGCATGGTGCCGGGCAGTGAGCAGAACGAGGTACTTCGATTTCGGCTGGGGCACTATGAGCATGGGGACGTTGCCGCCGATTTCACTGCGCGTCAGGGCCCGCCAAATCGCGGATGCCCCCAACTCGACGCGGAACGCCTCAAGTTCCCGAGGCCCGTACGGCATGGTTGCGGAGAGCCCCAGCACAGTCTGGCCCTGTAGAGGTACCTCGAAATCTGTGTCAGGTCCCGGTGATTCCCAAAGCCAGTTACGAGACTCCGCCGTGCTGACGACAGGCCCGAACTGGCCAATCAGTAGGGGGCGCGCCAGGCGAATGCGCACCATGATATCGCGATCTGAATGCAACCGCACATGCCAGTACCAACGGTCTCCGGTCGAGTCCCGCAGATCACGATCAATGACGAACTCGTGCGGCCCCACCTGATGCACAAGCCCGTTGCCGGTGGGAAACGCCGAGCTGATCCTGATAGTCACGAGCTTGTGCCGTCAACGGATTCGGCGATAAATATGAGGTGGCCTTTCCCGCGAGGCGACGGACTCTCCTTTCGGAAGCTCCCGTATTCCTCGGTGACCGTAAGGCCGGCTTCCTTCAGCAGTTGGCGAAGCTCCGGGGCGGTCAGCGCCATCTGGTCGAAGAAGTTGTCATACATTGACACCCGCCCGTCCGCCTCCCGGACCAGGATGGTCTCCTCGTGCCTCCAGTTGGCGGTGTGCGCATTCACCGCGTGCCGAATAAGCCGAGTGATCAGAATTCCTTCATGCCTGTGATGGGCGACGATATAGGGCTGATAGCTGTCGGCGAAGTTCAACATGTGGCCGATGTCTACAACGAATCGCCCGCCCGGCCGCAGCCATCCTCGCACCTTCGCCAGTAGCCTTCCGAGCTCGTCACGCTTGAGATAATTGAGTGTGACGAATACGGCATAGATCAGGTCGAACTGCTCCTGCGCCTCGTAGTCGGCAGCGCTGCAGTGGACGTACTCGATATCGCCGCCGGCCTTCATGGCGAAGTCGATGAATTGTTCGCTCTGGTCCACTCCTGTGCAGGCGTACCCAAGGTCGCTGAGAGCGCGGAGGTTGGTCCCGGTTCCACAGCCGAGATCCAGGACTCGACCGGCCGCCGGCAGGTAGGAAGAGAAGAAGGAACTCTCTACCTCCAGGTTCCGGAAGTCCTTCCTGATGATCTCGTAGTACTCGCCCGGGAATTCAAAGCCGGTCATCGTCATCTCCTTAACGTGGAACGCCGCTGGCCCGGCGGGGGTTGCCCGTCCGGGCCAGCGGCGAGCGGAGTGGATCCGGGCCTACAAGAACTCGTGGCTCGACCGCAGGAGCCGGTAGTCGAGGCTGTGGATCCGACCGCCGGCCCCCAGCTCTCGCAGCTGCGCCAGGTTCGGGCTGTTGTCCCAGATGTGCGCCACGGAACTGTCCGTCATGTTGTAGCCGCCGGAGAAGTCGGAGCCCTTCAACTTCCCCGCCGTGTAGGAGGAGCCCAGCGGGTCGAGGCGCATGCGGCTGAAGGGCCACTCCGTCAGGTACGGCAGTTTGTCGACGAGATCCGTCAAGTCGGCGAAGGGCTGGGCGGTTTGTCCTCGCCGGACATAGTGGCTGTGGGAGGGGGTGTAGTCGCCGGAACGCACGCCCTGGAGGTAGAGGTCCAGGCTCTCTCGGATCTCGGCCTCGTTGAGGACGAGATCACGGAGGTTGACGCCTCGGCCGACCGGCGAGAGAAAGCCGATGTCGAACCACTGCGCGCCGAACTCGGTTACCCTGCGCCCGATTTCCCGGACCGTGGTGTGGTTGTTCTTGTGGAGGGTGGCGCCTGCGGCAACCGGGATCCCGGCGGCGGCGAGGACGCCCACTCGTTCGCGCAGCATGTCGAAGGCGCCACGGCCGCGCATCCAGTCGTGGGTTTGGGCGTCTGCGCCGTCGATGCTCGTACCGACGTGCCACAGTCCGCGGAGCGACTTGAGCCTGTCCACGTTCTGCGGGTTCAGGGCCGCCGTGTCGCTTCGGACGTAGACGCTCAGGCCGGCCGCGTCGGCTGCCTCCACGATGTCGAAGGAGTCGTCCCGGAACAGGGGGTCTCCCCCCGTGAGTTGAACGATGAGCACTCCGGCCTCAGCGAGCTTGCCGAAGATCGCGCTCCACTGCGGGGCGGTGAGTTCTTCCGGCATCCTCGCTTCCGGCGAGGACTCGTAGGCGCAGTGGCGGCAGGCGCGGAAGCAGCCGTACGTGACCTCGACCTCGACGATGATCGGGCTCTGGAGGTAGTTGAGGGACAGGTCGCGGGCCGCGAAGTGCTCGACGGTCGAGCCGGTGCCCAGCGAGCCCAGCAGGTTGTTCTGGAGCAGGGACCCCAGGGTCTGGCGCCCCTGTCCCGTCTCGCCGGAGTGCTCCGTGAGGTGCAGCAGTTCCCGACCGGTGCAGTGTCCAGCCGCCGCCTCCCGGAGGATCTCGTAGGCGGTGCGGTCGACCATGAAGTGCCGGTGCTGGTCTCGGTCGAACAGGATCCCGCCGAAGAACTCTTCGCGCAGCTTGGCGTTGAACGGGACGCTGATCGGGACATCGAGGATGGCCTCGATGTCGCCGGCCGAGGTCTTGTAGGTCGCGAACTCGGGGGCGCAGGCGCAGTCCAGCATCGGGTGGAGGTCGCGGCTCAGGAAGAACGGTCCGGACCGCTCGAAGTTCTCCCGGAGGATCTTTTCCTGGGTGTTTGCCAAGCCTTCAGTTGCAACTGACATACTTGCTCTCCTTCCAGGGCTTCCGCACGTCAACGTCCGGCTCGGCGCATGACGGGACGGCCTTGCGGCGACGTGATCGTGCGGGTGTCCAGGTGCAGTAAGCCGGGGGCAGGCACGAGGCTCGGGCAGTCGATTGGTCAGATCGCCTATGACAGCGGAGGACCTTGATGCTCCGCGTGGCACCTACATAGAGGTGATGGCCCGTCACTACTAGTGCGAGACTGTAGTACGAAGAGCGCCTCCCCGCGCCCCTTTATCTGGGCACGCCCGCAGATGGCTGGAACTGTGCGCTCCCCGCCACGCTGTTGCCCGCGAGGGCAACAGCGGTCCGCCTGACCGCCTGCCCCCTCGCTGCCGTTCGCCGCCTGTGACTGGCGCAGGTCAGGGGCTGCGTCGTTCATCGTCGTGGCGCTGGCTGGGGAACCGTCGAGTTCGCCATGACCACCCGCGCAGAACCGCATAGAGGTTCCTTCACTTCAGTCGCGCCTACCGGCAGCAAACAGCACATGGGTGCCACCGTCACGGGCGCCTGACGCGTTACAGGCCATCGTTTCCTGGTCCAGGAAACGGCTCCACCGCTCTTCGTCCGCTTCCAGGTAGGCGAGTGCCTGCGAGTCCCCAAGTGAGGCCCAGTTGCTCGCGGACCCCGTCAACAGCGTGCCACCCGCCTGCTCAACCAGCTCGACAACCTGGTCCCAGGTGAACAGCCGGCACACATGCGCCCGCTCGGGGACCACACGGAGATCTCCTGTCGCCAGGATCGCGCTGATGACCTCCGGTCCGTACCTGGCGTCAAGTTCCGCCGCGATCGGCAAGGCCACTCTCCAGGTGCCGTACAGCGACATCACCGAGGCCAGCACCACCCCGCCTGGCCGCACCGCACTCAGCATGCCGGCCAGCGCCTGCGTCTCCCCCTCAAACAGGTAGGACAGAGGTCCACCGAAGGCGACCACCGCGTCGAAGCCCTCTCCACCGAAGCGGCCTACCTCCCGCAGGTCCAGGACCTCCCGACGCTCCACCGCCTTCTCGTACCCCTGCGCTGCGACGAACTCGGCGTTCAGGCGCAGCTGCACCCCAGAGATATCGGTGACCAGTACCTTCGCGCCCAGTCTGGCCAGTCCCACAGTGAAGCGGCCCGGGCCGGCGCCGATCTCCAGTACCCGCCAGCCCGGCTGCACGAATCGTGCCAGGAACCGAAGGTGCACCTCCAGGCTCACCCGTCCGCGCACGTCTTTCACCAGCCGGTCTAGCTCCTGGATGCCGATCTCGTCGAAGTATTGGCGCGCGCCCTCTCCGGATGCCCAAGCGGCATACTCGTTCCCTGGGCCATCCACAGCGGCTCCTTCGGCCGGTCGGCGGCCTCGACCAGCCGAGCGATGTGCTTAGCCTGCCCGGAGTCGGGTGTCCCCGGCGGCGTCGATTTCCTCCTCCATCAGCGTCGCCGACACCAGCCACTGCAGCATGCAGACATGCCGACCCCCTGCAATACCAGACCGGTACGGCGGATAGCTCAGGAAGGGGATGCTGCGGTGGGCAGGGAACTACGGCTGACCAGGCCATCCAGCGGACAAGGCGTTTGTCCGTTTCGCAGGCGCCGTTGTGCGAGGTGTCAACGGCCGACACCATCCCGAATAGCGGTTGAGACTCTGGCAGGGGCCGGTCACCGAGGGTTCGGTCAGTGCGCAGGAAGTGGGCTTGTTCTCGTGGATAGCGCCAACCTGCTCCACGTCACGGTAGACGCGGTATGTAATGGAGCTTGTACGCCTGGACGTTGCCCAGCTCAGTAGAGGCCCACGGGCATTCGGACAGCGACCACTGGCCACCACAGAAACCCGGAGGAGCAGATGCCACGACCGCCTAGGCTGTTGGATCCCACCCGCTCCCCGGCGCACCGGCTTGGCGCCGAGATCCGGCACTGGCGATCACTCCGAGGTCTGAGCCAGGACAAGCTCGGCGAGTTGGTGCACGTCAGCGGCGACCTGATCGGCAAGTGGGAGAAGGCCGAGCGATCCTGCAGTCCCCGTCATGCCGCGGCTCTGGACGTCGCGTTGGAGACCGGCGGCGTCCTGTCTCGATGCCTCGTGGCGGCTCAGGCTGAAACGGACAATTGCTCCCGGGAAACGGACAACTCGTCTCTCAGCGACACAACGGCTCGCCCATGGGGCAGAACAGGAAGCACGCTGGAGGGGTCACGGTCTACCTCCGAGTGGAACGAGCTCAACCCCATGGAACGACGGAACTTCCTCGCCGCGACCAGCGCGGCGGCCCTTGCCGCCGGCCCCCTGCTCCAACTGATCAGCACCACCTCGGCGGCAGCCACACCCTCACTCGTGCGCTCGGCCGACGTCGAGCAAGTCCGCACGGCCGCGACCACCCTGCGCAGCTGGGACAACCTCTACGGCGGGGGTGGTGTCGTCCGCGAGACCGCACTCGCCCAACTGCGCTGGGCCGCAGGCTTGCTGAACACGAGTTGCCCGGCCTCGCTCAAGGTCGATCTGTTCACCGCAGTCAGCCGCCTGGCGACCGTCGTCGGTGCCTCGGCTTTTGACGCCTTCGCCCACGAGGATGCCCGCCGTCTGTTCGTCTTCGCCACCTCGTGCGCGGAGGAGGTGGACTACTGGCCGCTGCGGGCCATCTCCTACAACCTGCTGTCTCGGCAGGCCACGTGGCGCGAGGATCCGGACGCTGGTCTTACCCTCGCCGAACTCGGCCTCGCCCGCGCCAACCGCCTCTCACCGGCCGAGCGGTCGATGCTCCACAACGCCCGCGCTCGAGCCCTCGCCAAGATGGGCCACGCCCAGCAGGCCCTCGCCGCTATCGGGGAATCCGACGACTCGTTCGCTTCGCTTGTCCCTGCCGACGAGGGGCCGTGGATGGCCTACTACGACAGTGCCCAGCACCACGGCGACACCGGGCACGCCCTGTTCGACCTCGCACTCGCCGGCCACCCTCCGCGGGAGGCACTCGGCCGGCTGCAGACCGCTGTCGATGGCCACGGCCATGGATTCGCCAGGTCCCGCACCTTCTCCCGTACCAAACTGGCTTCCCTGCGGATGGCCACCGGAGACCCGGCACAGGCAGTGGACGACGGCCGTATCGCGCTCACCGAGGCCAGCCAACTCCGCTCCCTGCGCGCCAACCACGAACTGGGTGAACTGAGCCGCCTCGCCCACCGCCACCGGACTATCCCGGACATTCGCGACCTGCGCGAGCAGATCACCTCTACGGTGGCGCTGTGAGCACCGTCGACTACTCCCACGCCCTGCTTCTGAAGGCCTGCGCCACCGCTGGCCTGTCGGCAGACCAAGCCGAGCTGATCCGCATCGGCGAGAACGCCCTGTGGAAGCTCCGCAACCAGGTCGTCGTCCGCATCGCCCGCCCAGGTCAATGGGACGCCGCCTTACGGGAACTCGCCGTCGCCCGTTGGCTGAGCACCTGCGGCGTCCCGGCTGTGCGGCCGCTCGACCACATGCGGGAGCCCCTGGACACCGAGGGGCACCCGGTGACCTTCTGGCACGAGCTACCTCGCCACCGGCCGGGCACCGCAGCCGACATCGCCCCACTCCTGCGGCGCCTCCACTCACTCCCCATCCCCGACTTCCCACTGGGCCGGCTGGACCCGTTCGTCCGCCTCGCCACCCGCATCGACAACGCGGCCACGCTCGATGACGAACAGCAACAGTGGCTCCACCACCGTCTGGCCAACCTCCAGGCCGCCTGGTCCAGCCTTCCTGAAGGCCGCCCGCCGAGCGTGATCCACGGCGACGCCTGGGGCGGCAACGTCGCGGTCACCCCCACGACCGTCTATCTCCTCGACTTCGAACGGACCTCCCAGGGCCCGCCCGAATGGGACCTCACCGCCACCGCCGTTGGACATGGCACCTTCGGCACCGTCTCCGATGAGCAGTACGCCGCGTTCTGCGAGGCCTACGGCACCGACGTGACCACCTGGGCCGGCTACCCGGTCCTGCGCGACATCCGCGAACTCCGGGTCACCTGCTTCGCCCTCCAGCACGCCGCCACCGACCCCACCCGCTACGGCGATCAGGCCCACTACCGACTCGCCTGTCTCCAAGGCCAGCACGGTTCTCGCCCCTGGGGTTGGACAGCAGTGAGCTGAATCCCCAGCGACCGCAACGGGAGTGTCAGGCGCGTGAGTGTGACCCAAGCGGACAACGCGGTTGTCCGCTTCGTGGACACGGGCGTTCGGGGTACCGTCGAGGTCGGGAGCACTGTGGGTCGAGGGGATCGAATGACCGGTGAGGACAGTGGACCGATCGATGCTTCGTGGGTGGCACGCAAGCACACGTCCTACGACGAACTCACGTCTGTCGGAGGGTCCTTGTGGTGGCTTCAGTCCGATCCAGACTTCGGAGGTGCTCGACGTCTGGTCCGTGCCGAACGTGACGCGGCACCCCGGGCGCAGACTCCACCCGGTATGTCGGTGGGTGGGTGGCTGCATGCGTACGGAGGCGGGTCCTACGCGATCGCATCCGACTGCCAATGGATCATCAGCGCCCTGGACAGCAAGGTCTATCGGATCGGCCCCAGTGCTGAACCCGTTGCTGTTGTCCCTTTGGAGGACGAATTCCTATACGGGGACCTGCACATCGCGGACGGCATTCTGCTCGCGGTGCGGGGCACTGACAGCGGGGACGAGCTCGTCCAGATCCAGCCTGACGGCGGTGATGTGCGGGTCTTGGTGACCTCGCCGGGCTTCCTAGGAGCCCCCCGGCTTCGCGGTGGCGTCCTCGCGTATCTGGAGTGGGGCGCCGACCGCATGCCGTGGGACTGCGCCCAGCTCCATGCCACCGACTACACGACCGGCGGCCAGCTCGGCGCTGGCAGGGTTGTCGCCGGGGGCGAGCACGAGTCGGTCGTCCAGCCGGCCTGGGGGCCGGACGGATCGCTGTACTTCCTCTCCGACCGTACGGGGTGGTGGAACCTCTACCGCTGGGACGGCGCCGAGCACGCAGTCGCACCGATGGATGCCGACTGTGGGCCCGCACCCTGGGAGGGTGGCTACCAGTCGTACGCCCACCTACCGGGCGGAGCAGTCGCGTTGACCGTCCACGACGGCTTCCGGGCCCGGCTGGTCACCGTCAGCGAGGGCGGCAGCAGAACTGAGCCTGACACTGGTCTGACGTCCCTGAAGCCCTATGTTGCTGCGCACGACGGCAAGGTGGCGGTCATCGGCGCAACACCGGAGCGAACTCCGGCCGTCCTCTTGGTCGACCCGGTCAACGGTGAGCTGGACGAGCGCACCGACAGCGCTGCCGGTCGCTGCCATCGGGTGATCTCGGCCCCCTCCGTCCGGACAGTCAGGTCAGGCGGAACGGACATTCGCTTCCTGTTGCACGCGCCGCCCAATGGCGGTCCGGCCCCTCTGCTCGTGCGCGCTCACCCCGGTCCCACCGACGACGTACCGCTACGTCTGGACTGGACCACGCAGTTCTTCACCAGCCGGGGGTTCGCCGTTGCCGAGGTGGCCTATCGGGGCAGCACCGGCCACGGCAGAGCCTTTCGCCAGGACTTGAACGGGCATTGGGGCGAGTACGACGTGGAAGACTGTCGGGCCGTCGCCGAGCACCTTCTGGCAGAGGGCACCGCGCTTCTGGGTTCCGTATTCATCTCCGGGGCCAGCGCCGGCGGATACACCGCCCTCCAAGCCGCGTGCCAGCCGGGCCCGTTCACCGCGGCGACAGCGACCTCGGCGATCGTCGACCCGGCGCGGTGGACCGCGACGGCACCTAGGTTCCAGCGGCCCCACGCCGCTGACCTCGCCGGCGCGGCGGGCGCGGTGCGCGCCGAGGCGATCCGGATCCCCGTTCTCTTGATCCACGGGACAGCCGACGACGTCGCCCCAGTGAGTGACGCCCAGGCGCTCGTCGATCGCCTGGCTGGGCTCGGAGTCGACCACGAGGCTCTGATCCTGGACGGTGTCGGGCACTACCTGTCGGCCCCTGCCAGCCTGCAGTCAGCGCTGGAGGCAGAGGTGCGGTTCTACGGGAGGATCACGTCCGCCGACGGGTCGTAGCCACGCCACGAGCAGCAGCGGGCAGCACCTCGCGAACGTATTCGTGAAGGTCGGTGACGGCCTGGTATCCGGCGTGGGGTGCGAGATCGAGGAGGAGTTGGCTTACGCGGTCGATGCAGCGTCCGGACGAGGTCCGGGCGGCATATCCGACAGCTTCCCGGCCGGCCGCGCACGCACGATCGAGGTCGCCGGAGCGCACCCACGTGGAGGCGAGCAGCGCGGCGTCGATGGCGAGGCGGCGCACCCGATCACGCCCAACGCCATCGAGGGCGTCGGCGACCTGGTCACGGGCGGCCGGCGCCCGGCCGAGATCGTGCAGGCAGTGTGCGATCTCGTCGGCCAGGTATGGCCGAGTGAAATAGCCAGCCCAGGGCGGCTCGTCCCCAGGGATGGAAGCGTCCAGCAGCGTTTCGGACTGGAGGAGCAGGGCGGTGGCTTCGGGTTCGTTGCCCATCCGGGCGTGGGCCCGGGCGCTGACTGCACTGATCGCGGCCCGGGTCGCCGGGCTCGCCCCCGTTCCCGCCACGGCGCTCGCGGCCTGAGACCAGCTGAGCGCGATCTCGGGATGATCGCAATGCAACGCCAGATGTCCCAAGTTGACGGCCACCAGATAGGCACCGTAGGCACGGTCAGCCGTCTGCGTGGTCAGCACCAGAGCGCGCTTGTAGTAGGACTGCGCCCAGCCGGGCCGCCCTGAGTCCACAGCCTGGTAACCGGCCAGTTCGAGGAAACCCGTGGCAACCCGGGCTCTGCTGCGGGCGGCTTGCGAGCTCGCTACCGGCCTGGAGAGCAGCGCGGTCAACTCGGAATCGATATAGGTGGAGAGCTGGCTCGCGAACGGTCCGGCACCGTGGACGTGGTCCAACTGCCGGAACATCGCAAGCATGCTCTGCGTCAGAGCGACATCCTCCTCCGTGACCCACAATCGACCCTTCTCCTGGACCGGCACCGTGAGCGCTTGGCCGGACGCACTCCACTGGGCGATCAGCTGCGAGGAGTCTTCTGGGGCGAACCTGGCTGATACGGTCCCACTGGTTGCCCCACGGGACGGGGACCGGCGACGCTCTTCGTCCGCGGCCGGCCACAGATCAGCGAGCGCACCATCAGACTGCAGCGCTTGGTCGCATGCCTCGATGGTCTCGCGGGACGGGAATCGCTCCGTGGATTCGATGCGGCGAACCAGGTCGGCACTGCAATGGATCAGGACACCCAGTCCTGCCTGGCTCACACCACGCTCCATGCGCAGGTTGCGCAGCGCGGCCCCGAGCCGGGCCTGCGCCGACCCTGCGGACACGATCTCCCGTGCTCTGGCGGCCACCTTCGCTCCCCGGTCCGTAGCCCCGAGAGAGCGAGGCCCGATTGTAAACGTACCGTCACCGCGCCTTCCCGTGCGGGCTTTCTCCAAGAAGGCTGAAGCTGGCAAGACAACTCAGCTGTCAGCACGGTGGTCTCGTCCTCGTCGCGCAGCCTGGACGAGCAGGGCCAGGGCCCCGTCAGGCGTCCCACGGGATTTTGCCGGAGATGGTCGTACCGCCCACGCGTAGCTACCGGCACCTCCACACCGGGAGGTGAGGTGGCCTCAGATCTCTAGGTGTGCTTCGTGGTGGTCGGCGGTGTACTTCAGGGTGAGGGGCAGCCGGTGACCGTAGTGGCGGCTCGTTGCGGGTGAGGCACCTGGGATCGAGCAGCCCCGGTCCGGGCCAGAGACGGTGACTATCTTCCCGCAAGGGGCGTGCCTCTGTGCTCCCGTCTCTGCAAGCTCCTTGCTATGCGGGGCAGCCTGCCGTTGTCGGCGGGGCCTGAATCTCTGATTCAGCGGATGGCCGGGCATGGCCTTGGATACCGTCGTGACGTCGATCGTGTCATCGTGAGGAGTGATCGGATTGGACAAGATTCAACTGGCCTCGGTAGACGGCCTCGCGTTGGATGCTGCTGTCCACAGGGTTCCGATGGGGCGGCGGCCGGTCGGCACCGTCATCCAGGCCCATGGCATCAACACCGACAAGGACGAAGGAGGGATGTTCATCCGCCTGGCTGAGGCACTGGCCGAGTCCGGCTTCACGGTCATCCGCTTCTCCTTCCGTGGCCACGGGGCCAGCGACGGCGCTCAGCGGGGGATCACCATCGCCGGGGAGATGCTGGATCTGGAGGCAGCAGTCGACTTCGCGGTCCGGGAGCATCCCGGGCCGCTGTTCATGGTCGCGGCAAGCTTCGGAGCGGTGGCGACGTCGTTGTCTCTGCCCTGGCTGGGTGAACACCTGTCAGGAGTGGTGTTGTGGAACCCGGTCCTGGACCTGCGACGGACGTTCCTGGAGCCCGAGCTGCCCTGGGGTATCGAGAACTTCAGCGAATCGGCTCAGGACCGCCTCCACGACGAGGGGTCGTTGATGCTGGATGGGGAGTTCGAACTGGGTCGGGTCTTGTTTGCCGAGATGCGCTGCCACCAGCCGGGCGAGTCCTTCACTGCGGACTCGACTCCGGCGATCATCATCCACGGTGACCGGGACAGCTATGTCTCCTATGACATCGCCCGCGAAGCCGCGCAGAAGCACCCCCGCTGCGGTTTCCATTCCATCCACGGGTCCGACCACGGGTTCGACTCCCGAGAACGTGAGGATGAGGCGATCACAGTCTCCGTTGGCTGGCTTGCCGATCGTGCTGGGAGTTCCACGTGACACGCCCGCTATACGGGCCGGCAACGCTTGCGGGCACGGTTCAGCTCGGCGAGTACTGCGTGTTGGGCTACCCGAAGGAATCCCGACTGCGCCGTGCGGCCACGGCCGGTGTGCAAGAGCCCGGGGCCCCGGTCCGGATCGGGGACCGCAGCCTGCTTTTCAATCAGATCGTGCTCTATGAGGGGGTGACGGTCGGCCAGGACTGCGTGCTGGAGGACCGGGTCCGCATCGGCTACGACAGTCGTGTCGGCGATCGGACCCGTCTCGCATATGGCGCCTACGTGTGCGACCGGGTAGCGATCGGTGCGGACTGCACGGTCGCCGGTTTCGTCTGTGACGCGGCGCGGATCGGGGACCGCAGCACGGTGATGGGCGAGCTCGTCCACGAGTACACCCAACCCCACAAGGGCTGGTGGGCGGTGGATGAGGAACCGCCAGTAATCGAGGACGACTGCGTGGTCGGCTACGGCGCCAGGATCGTCGGCGGGGTCCGCATCGGCCCGTGCAGTTACGTGGCGGCTGGCGCGGTGGTGACCCAGGATGTGCCCCCTGAGCATGTGGTCACCGGGATCAACGTGCGGACGCCGGCAGCCGAGTGGACTGGACCGCGGCTCCAGGAACTGATCGGCCATTGGCAGAGCCTTCGTCCTCCGAGCCCAGGCCGGCCGCTACTGCCAGTCGACGAACGGTGAGTCCTCGGTGTCGCTTCCAGCTTCGTCCTTGGGGAGTTGGCGCACGAGTGGCGGGTCGAGGGCCAGTGCGCGCAACTGCCGCGGGAACCGAGCACGCAGGTCCTGCCGTGGATGGTCGATGTAGAGCGAGGGCAGGAATTCGTCGACGGGAACCACGGATTGCTCCAGCCCGGTCGCGAGCACCTCTGTCAGGGCTGGCCGGGTGAGAAGGTAACCGAAGGTGCAGTGGCTGTAGCCGGGGTGGACGACGCCTGACACGTAGGGTTCGTCAGCTTCCAAGGGGAAGCGACCAAGGTAGAGCAGGTCGAATGCTTTGTCCTTCGCGGTGAGTTGAGCCAGACGGGCGAGCAGGTGGCTGAGGAAGTCCGGGGCCAATACGGCGTCGTCTTCGAGGATGAGGATGAACGGCTCGTCGCCGGTGTCGGCCGCGTGCTGCCAGCAAGCGAGGTGGGAGAGGGTGCAGCCGATCTCGCCGAGTTTGAGGGGACGGCTCCACCACGGGTTGTCCGAGGCGATCTGCCAGGGGAAAAGGGCGACGCCGAGCTGGTCCAGGACGTGCCGGTTCAGTTCCCGGCCGTCGAACGGCCCGGTCCAGTCCGACGTAAAGGTGGCCTTGAGTAGCGCGGGGAGCTGGGCTTCCATCTGCTTGCGACGGTCAGCCCGCCGCGGGAGGTTGACCACGTACGCGCGAATGTCTGCGGAAATGATCACTCGTCTGCCCCCATGAAGTCGTCGGCGATCAATGGCTACACGGCACCGTAGCGGTCGGTGTTTTTCACCACGACGCTGAACGGGTCGTTGTTGTGGCGCGCCAGCACCAGGAGCGGTTCGGTCGCGGTCAGATCGGCCAGGTCCGCGATTCCGCCGAGCCGGCGGACATCGGTGACGAGTACGAAGTCGTCGTCACCGATGAGCTCGGTCAGCCAGCGGGCGTTGGCCGCGGCCCGTTCCCCGTGCAGGAAGCACTGCGCGCCACCGAGTACGCCGAGGGTAAGGCACCCGCCGAGCAGGAAGACTGTTGTCCCCTTCGTCATGGTCAGCCGGGTGAAGACGGCGATGTCTTCGAGCAGGTCGCTGTCTGGACTCCACTGCGGGCCGAGCGCCAGATTCCCCAACTGCGGGACGACCAGTGGATCGTCCTCGCCCAGCGGGTTCGGGGCGAAGTAGAACGGAAGCTGAGGCAGAAACTCCCGGTACTTCGCGTTCCATGGCGGACCACCGACGACCACCAAGGTGTCCACCCCAGTGTCGAAGTACTCCGACGGGGAGAAGTCTCGGATGACCAAGTCCGGGTGCAGTTGGGTCAGGCGTGTGCGCACGTAGATGAGGCTGTCCAGATCGGCGAACTTGGCGTAACGCAGGTAGTTGCGGTCCTGCGGGCTGGCGAAGTATGGCCGCTCCTGCTCGGGGATCTCCGAGCACACGATGTCCACCCGCGAGGACTGCGCCAATCCCCAGAACCGGCGCAAGTCCTCACGCCAATCCAGGGAGTTGGTCGGACTCGGCGCCGGCATGCCACCCGGCATGTCCGCGGGGAGTTCCCCAGCGGCCGGTTGGCGTGAGGCTGGAACAGCGGTTCTGACGCTGGACATCAGGACCGAGGCGGGGGCAAGACCAGTCAGCACTCTGGCCTCGTCTGGCATCTGCAGTCCATCTGCGATCCGGGTCAGCACATCGATATCGCTGACCCGGCCGGCGCGCACCCCTCGGATCCAGTTGGAGATCTCCGAGCGGTCATGCTCGGTCAGCAAGGCGAGCTGGGTCTGAGTGCAGTCCGGGAACTGGCGCAGGTAGAGCTGGAACAGTGCGCCGACCTCATGACGGGCCAACGCGCTCTGGACATCGTCGGCGCGCCAGAAGGAGACCGGCACGCGCCCCGGATCGAAGGTCTTGCGTTTCGCCACCGGCGCTGCGCCTCCTAGGTTTCTGGCAGCGTACGTGAGATCACCCAGCGTTACTAGTCGTTTCGTGGTGGGCCCAACCCGTGACAGCGGCCCACGGGTCAGGCCGATTTCGCCATAGGTTCCCAGGCGCGAGTGTTGAGGCCGTGCCGTCGGTCATGTGCGAGGCGGGACACCATCAGATGGACCTGTTTGGAGGAAGCAACGATGCTCAAAGAGGTCACCGGCATCACCCGCGTGAAGATGCTCTACCTGCAACTGCAGTACCGCTGCAACTTCGTCTGCAAGACCTGCTTCCACGGTGAGCTGCTGAAGAGCACTGAGCGGTACACCACGGCCGAGGCGGTGGAGTTGGTGTCTCACTTCCAGCGCGAGTACGGCCTGGAGGCGGTGACGCTGCTTGGCGGCGAGCCGTTGCTGTACCCCGGCGTCGTTGAGGTGGCCCGGTTCTGCAAGGAGAGTGGGCTGACGGTGGAGATCTGCACCAACGGCCACCGCGGGTTCTTCGGCACGGTAAGGGAGTTGGCGCCGTACCTCGACAAGTTCCGGGTCTCCATCGACGGGCTGGCCGATGTCCACGACCGCATCCGGCAGCGGGGCAGCTTCTCCTCGGCGATCGACGCTCTCGACCTGGCCGCGGAGTTGGGCCTGGAGACCGGGGTCACGATGACGGTCACTCGAACCAGTATCGGGCAGGTCGTCGCTTTGGCCCGGCTCCTCGACCAGCACCGGGTGGGTGAGCTCAAACTGCACTGCCTGCGCCTAGTGGGCAACGCGCTACGGCACCCGGAACTGGAGGTCGAACAGGCCTCCAGGTACGAGGCGCTGCACGAGGAGATCGACACCGCCGGGCTACGGCTGCGGGTCGTCTACGACTCTGACCTGACACCCCAGCCGGCCATGGCCGCCTGCTCCAACCTGATCGCCGGCGACTGGCTGGACCGGATCGAAGCCGATCCCCGCGGCGGACTCACGGTGTCCTGCAAGGCCGTAGGCCGTGATGCCAACGCCTTCCGCTTCGACCAGAGCCTGCGCAGCGTCGTCTATGAACCCCACGCGCACGACGAGATCGCCGTCTCCATCCCCGACGTCGTATACATCGGCAACTGAGGAGCGGTGATGACATCGCCCCTTGGCGAACCGCGCTTCATCGTCCTCGAAGGACTTAGCGCGACCGGCAAGACCACTGTCGCCCCGCTGCTGGCCGACGCACTCGGCGCGGTGCTGCTGGACACCCTCAACGCCCGCTTCGAGCCCATGCGCCGCAACGTCGATGCCTCCCGCAACGTGATGGCGCGGATGAACTTCTGGATGATGGTGAACTACCTGGCCTCGGACACCGTCCGCGCCACGCTGGCCACCGGGCGCAGCGTGGTGATGGAGAGCTACTTCTACCGCACCCTGGCCACCCACGCGGCCATGGGAGTCACCCCCGTGCCCGAGATCGACTGGTCGCATGCCCGCCGACCCGACAACTCCTTCGTCCTCACCGTGGACGACGCCATCCGGCGCCAGCGGCTGGACGCTCGCGATGAGGAGAAGAACCGCAGCTACTGGTACCGGCTGGAAGCCGACAACATCCACGTCACCCGCAAGATCTACGCGGGCGCCAACATCGTCCCCGTTGACACCACAGGTCTCCGCCCCGACGGCGTGGTCAAGGCGATCGTCGACCTCCTGCCCGAAGGGATGGGCTAGCGATGAACGACACGGTGCCGAAGAAGGCGTTTGCCTTGGCCGAGACGCACGGAACCCCGCTGTTCTGCTACTCCGCCACCCGGCTCGCCGACGCAACACGGGCCTTCCGCGTCTTCACCGACGGCCTTCCGCTGCCCACCGAAACGTACTACTCCTACAAGACGAACTACCTGCCGCGGCTGTGCGAGGACCTCGCGAGCATGGGCATCGGCGCAGAGGTCACCTCCCTGCACGAGTGGCGGCTCGCCCGCTCCCTGCACCAGCCGTCCTCGATCCTGGTCAACGGCATCGGCAAGGCCGCCGGCCTGCTGCGCGCGGCCCTGGACGGAGAGCCCCCGCGCCTGATCAATATCGAGACCGACTCCGAGATCGACATCCTGTGCACCCGCCCTCCAGCCGCGCCGCCGGTACGAGTCGGCCTGCGGATCCGCGTACCTGGCCTGACCGGTGAGACCGGAGCCGACCCCACTGAGGGTTGGCAGCGCGGGGAGACAAAGTTCGGCTGGTCCAGCACCGGCGAGGCGATCCTCGCCGCCGCCAAGCGACTGGCCGCAAGCGACAACGTCATCCTTGAGGCGCTCCACCTGCACCTCGGCGGCCAACTCGTCGCCGCCACCACCTTCGAACGAGCCTTGGCCGGCGTCTGCGCCCTGCTCGACCGCCTCGCAGCGCTCGACATCAGCGTGACCAGCCTCGACCTGGGCGGCGGCCTGGCCTCCGGCTGGGTCGAGAAACGCCGCAAGGGGCCGCTGCTTCAACTGGCCCAGACGCTCGGCGTGCTGATGCAGCCCGCGGTGCAGAAGGCACCGGATCTGGCCGGCATCACCGCAGTCGTCACCGACTACGCCGCCCGTTTGCGCATGCGCGGGGTCGAACAGCTGCTGTTCGAACCCGGGCGCTACCTTGCCGAACCCGCCCTATCGGCCGTCGCTTCGGTCGTCGCCGTTCGCCACGACGACGACCGGAACACTGCGGTCCTCGATATCGGCACCAACGCCCTGCACTGCTGGCGCGGTGACGAGACCCGTCCCGTCCACATCGGACGTGTCCCGATCCAGGCCGAGCTCACCTACGAACTCGTCGGTCCTCTGTGCCATCGCAGTGACACCTTCGGCCGTGTCACCGTACCTGGACCGCTGACCCCGGGCACGCTGATCGGCCTGGACGCCGTCGGCGCCTACAGCCTGGGCGACTGGATCGCCAATGCCTGGGACCGGCCCGGCGTCTTCCACCTGGAAGAAGCGATGCCCCTGTGGCATCCGCAGGCGCCCGCCGAGATCTTCCAGGCGCCTATGGACCCCGTGGCACCCCAGCGAATCCTGTGAACGTCCAGGACTCCGGGCTCGAGGCCGCGCTGGTCGAGGCATGCCGCAGGGCCCTCGCAAACTGCCGCTATCCGCAGATCAACGTAGCTTCCGCGGTCTCGACGACTGACGGACGTATCTTCACAGCGGTGCAAGTGCGCTCCCGCACCTGCAGCCACTGTTCCACCTGCGCCGAACCAGTCGCCATCGGCATGGCCCTCGCGGCCGGAACCGACGACTTCGACACCTGCGTCGCCCTCCATCGCTCGACCGGCACCGTGCTGAGCCCCTGCGGAAGCTGCCGGGAACTCCTACGCGACCACGGCTTCCGGCACGTCATCGTCCACCTGGCCGACGGTCGCCCCGTCACGGCCACCCCCGACGAACTCCTGCCCTGGTCATGATCTCCATGGATGAGAACGGACCCATCCCATGCCCTTGACGGAAAGCCTCTGGCGGTCCACCCGCAGCTTCTTCCCGCTCTTCCAGCGCCAGCTCGAACTCGCCAACGCGCGGACCGTCTGCGTCGTCGGTGCCTCCGACGGCAAGTTCGTCCTGCCACTGGCGCGCAGCGGCTATCGCGTCACCGCCATCGACCGAGACCAACCCGCCCTCGAAGGTGACTTGCCAAACCCCGGCCTCCGTCAACGCCTCGCGGCCGAAGAACTCACCGACCGTGTCGACATCATCACTGGCGATGTACTGGATCTCGTAGACTCCCAAGCCCACGACGGCATCTGGACCAGCTGCTCCTGGCACTACTCGATCAACCACCGGCGCCCCCTGAAGGACTTCACCAATGCCCTGCAGAGCCTGTGCTCGGCCGGCGGGCTCCTGGGAGCTGAGTACATGATGCCCGTCGAACCCCGGCACGAGCAGATCGAGCACTACCTGGACGAAGAGGAGATCCGCGCCTACTTCCCCGGCTGGGAAGCGATCTGGGAGACCTACACCCCAGCCTTCGACGAGGCCCCGCATCCCGGACAACCCTCTTGGCACCGCCACCGGATGGGCCTGTTCATCGGCCGCCGCCAAAACGAGAGCCGACCCCGTCCCACCGCCTACTGACCGATCGAGATCCGTCCCACCAACTTCCCGGAGAGGCCACATCCATGCAGACCGAGTACGAAGCCCGCTTCCTCGCCATCGACGTCGACAAGACCATCACCGCCCTGCAAGATCTCGGGGCCGAGATCCACCAGCCCCGCACACTGATGCGCAGGGTGGTCTTCAAGAACGGCGACATCGCCGAGCGCGGCGGTTGGCTGCGGCTGCGCGACGAGGGACACCAAGTCACCCTCACCTACAAGCAGTCCACGGCCGACGAGTCCGCGATCGACACCATCCTGGAGGCCGAAGTCGTCGTCTCCGACTTCGACGGCACCCATCACCTGCTGACCGCGATGGGCTTCCAAGCGCTCCGCTACCAGGAGAACTACCGCGAGGAGTGGCGCCTGGGCGAACTGCGCTTCGACTTCGACACATGGCCCGACCTTCCGACCTTCCTGGAAGTCGAAGGCCCCAGCGCCGATTCCGTGGAAGAAGCCGCCGCGAAGCTGGGCCTGGACTTGGCGCACGCGGCCTATGGCAGCGTCGACGAGGTGTACGCGGAAGTGCTTGGTCGGGACATCCTGGCCGAGCCGCAACTGGTGTTCCCCGATGCCGCCGAGCTTGACCACGCCAGCCCGTCCTAAACCGCACGGCCATACCTGGGCCATGCTCGAACCTCCCAGGCCCAACACACCGCCGGGCCGAGTCCGCTTCGCCGAAGCGCTCGGCCAACCGCCCCGGCCCGGCGACGGTGAACCCTTCGAGGAGAACTCGCCGGCGTTCAGAGTTCAGTCCCGCCCTCATCTGCGAGGACCACGTCCGCCAGCTGCACACGCGGATACTCCGTCCGACGCCTGACTGGAACACTTCTCTGCCCGCGTCCGCTAGACCGACGACGCGCCGTGCACCCCGCAGCCTCCGCCTGTAAGCGTCGCGGTGTCCACTCCGTCCAGTCCCGCGAGCGCATGTCCCTTACCGCGCCCTTTGTACGGCGCCCATTCGGACAACTCTGGTGTCCGAATGGTGGATCTCGCTCTCGGGCCGCTGGTCGCGCAGTCTGGACGAGCAACGACGGGAACTCGACTCAAGGCGTCCCAGGACGTCCCCGACACATCCCCGGACAGGGTCGCACCGTCCACTTGCGTGCCCGCCAACGACCAGACAGGAGAGGTGGAAACCATGCGAAGCGCGAAGACCGGCCGGCAAAGGCTGCTCCGGACCAGCTGGCGAAACCGGTCACGGGGGTGGACCGCTGGCCCGGTATGTCCCGGACCGAGCTTCCGGTCATGGACTCCGCCGGCCCTCAGCTGGGCCTGCCCGCGAACCTCTCCCGCTGCGATGCGTAGCGACGACCACCCTGATCGGCGGTTGTAGGCGGGAGAGAGGGGCCGCGCTCGTCGTCCCACCGGCGCAGCCCCGACCAAGTCCCCGTCCAGGACGTGTCGTGCACTTGCTTCCTGGAGATTCCGGGTCGACTGATGGCGCTCGCCGCCCGACTCAGTCGCTGGTTTGCCGCCAGCCCCCAGACCGCCCGCTCGCCGTGGCACCCCCGACGCGTCGAGCGGGCACCAACACCTGCATTCACCGCTCCAGAATCCACCTCACCTTCTTAGGGACAGACACATGGCCAGGCTCCAGAACACGCAACAGCCACAGCAGCACCCCCTGGGCCAGGTCCGCGCCCAGCACGGCTGGAGCCTGACGGACCTGGTTAACCTGCTCAACGAGCGCCTCGGGGCAGGGCCTCCCACAAAGAAGATCTGGGCGTGGGAGAACCGCGCCGTCGTGCCCGGTGAGGACGTTCAGAGGGCTCTGGCTGCTGAGCTGGGTGTCCCGGTCGAACGGCTCCACACGGAGCCGTGGCCCACCTGGCTTCTCCTCGCCACGAGCAGCAACATGGCTCAGTTACCGGGCCACGAAGCCTGCACGGATGTGCCGGGCCAAGGGGAGCTTCCAACCATGTCGGACTGGCCTTCCTCCAGTCCCGGCATCGAGGGAACGAACCGCGGTAGCTGCCCTGCGGGCGGCCCGCCGAACGGGTCAAGTGCCGCCTCGTCCGCCGAGCTCCGAACAGATCGCCCTCACCCGGCTCGGCTCTACGATCTCTACCTTGGAGGCAAGGACAACTTCCCAGCCGACCGGGCTGCGGCCCGGGAACTGCTGGAGGT
Organism: Streptacidiphilus sp. BW17; assembly: GCF_041262485.1. Classification (NCBI taxonomy): domain Bacteria; kingdom Bacillati; phylum Actinomycetota; class Actinomycetes; order Kitasatosporales; family Streptomycetaceae; genus Streptacidiphilus; species Streptacidiphilus sp. BW17. The sequence goes on from NZ_JBGCCR010000011.1 coordinate 78,190, forward strand.
AGCCCCCACACTGCCAGTCACCGCGCAGCAGAACCGGCTCTTCCTGGCGCGCGCGGTGCGTTACCTCGCGCGCGCCGGTGTGCGGCAGTTCCTAGACATCGGCACCGGGATTCCGACGGCTAACAACACGCATGAGGTAGCCCAGGCCGAGGCGCCGGAGGCTCGCGTGGTCTACGTCGACAACGACCCGATCGTTTTGGCCCATGCCCGGGCGCTCCTGAGGAGCGAACCGTCTGGCCGGACCGCCTACATCCAGGCTGATCTGCGCGATCCTGCAGCGATCCTGGCCGATCCGATGGTCCGGCAGGTCCTCGACTTCGACCAGCCAGTCGCGCTGATGCTGATCGCGGTTCTGCACTTCGTCCAGGACGACGCGGACCCGTACGGCATCGTCGCCTCGCTGGTGGACGCCTTGCCATCAGGGAGTTTCCTGGCGCTGTCCCATGTGACTCCCGACTACGCCCCTGCGCAGTGGAAGCAGATCGTCGAGCTGTACAGGGAGGGCGGGATGAGCGCCCAGGCCCGGACCAGAGTGGAGATCGACGGCTTTCTCCAGGGACTGGAATTGGTGCCCCCTGGTCTGCAGGTGGTGTCTCGATGGCGCCCCGACCCGTCCAGTCTCACCGCAGCGACGAACGCCGATATCTCCTGCTACGGCGCGATCGCTCGAAAGCCCTGACAGAAACGCAGCAGCGCAGTCCTGACTGACGGTGCGTGCCAATCGCGCCTAGCCCGCCTCCCGTTCACCGTTGTTCCTTTGAGGATCTGATGGCATCTCACCTGCAGAGCACGGCCCTTGGAGGCATGGTCTTCTGCTCACTGATCGCGCTGCTGGTGGCGTTCCACTCGCAGCGCCTCGCCGCAGCAGCCCGCCGCCGGGCCGCCGACCTGGAGAAGGCGCTGCTCGCCGCGAACGGGCAGTCGCGGCCTCTTCTCACCGAGGATGTGGGGGCGCTGGCCACCGACCCGGATATGGCCGGCGCGAGCGTCGGTGTCCGCCAGCGCGCCGTCCTGTCACTCGTCGGGGCCATCCATGCGGAGCGCGCCCGGGTGGATGAGGCGCTCGCCGCCCTGACTGCGGTCGTCACTGGCCCTTGCACGGGTACCGGGAGGATGCGCTGATGCGCGCTGGAGAACCCGCTCGAGAGCGGGCCCGACCGGTGTACCATCCGGCAGGCCGTGACGACGCGCTGAGGGCCGCGCTGGAGGATCTTCAGGCCGGACGCTGGATGGCGACCCGTGAGCTGCTGTCGGAAACCGGCACGAACTGGGGACTTCGGAGCGCGCGCAGCCAGATCCTCGCTGCGGCAGCGGTGCGCTCCGACGTGCTGGGGGCTTGGCTGATGGAGGAGCCAGAGAGCGCGAATGCCGTGGTGATGCAGGCCCGGGTCGCGGTGGAACGCGCTTTGCGGGCCCACCGCCATGGCCGCGCGCAGACCGGGTCCTTGGAGCAGCGGGCAAGAGAATGGTGCTGGCGGGCTGCGCAGTTGGCACCGCAGGACCCGGTGCCATGGGTGTGCCTGTTAGCCCTGGCCCAGGTCGACGAGCAGCAGGCGCGGCCGGAGCACTATGCCGCCTCGCCGGAGCGTCTGCTGCCGCCGGGCCCGTGGGGACTGCTGGGTGAGGCGCACCGCCTTGATCCTTGCAACCGAGAGGCGTTCCACCGGATGCTGCGGTTTTGGCTGTCGCGGCCGGGCGGGTCGGTGGGGGCGTCGATCGACTTCGTGCGGTGGGTGGTGTCGTGGGCGCCCGTGGGGTCGGCGTTGCTGGTGCTGCCGTTGCACGCCTATGCGGAGCACTTCCGCCGGCAGCGGGAGCGCGTCCCGGCGGACCCGCTGCTGCGTCGGCTGTGGACGCGTGACCACATCGCCCGCGACGCAGAGCGGGCTCTGCATCTGTGGTTCGACGAGACAACGTCTCAGCCGCGCTTGGCACTTGATCTCAACCACCTGGCGCACGCCTTGTCGGCCGCGCATCGACCTCAGGATGCCGCCCGGGTGTTCGATGCGATCGGCCCGTACGCGACACGTCTGCCGTGGGCTCATATGGCTGATGATCCCGCCCTCGCCGAGCGGGAGTTCGCGTGGGCGCGCTCGCAGGCGTGGGCGGCCGTCGCCGCCTCCGGCGGCCGGCCCTGACACAAGCCCGCCTGCTTCTTCCTTGCCCGTTCCCGAGTTCTCGGAAGGTCTACCGATGTCCCACACGATCAGGTCAGCCGCAGTTCCCCCGGACGACAACGCAATCTTGCGGAGGCTGGGCTATGAGCCCCAACTGGCGAGGCGCATGGGGTCGTTCGGGAACTTCGCCATCTCCTTCTCGGTGATCTCCGTGCTGTCCGGCTGCATGACCCTGTACGGCTTCGGGCTGACTACCGGCGGGCCGGCGGTGATGCTCTGGGGCTGGGTGGGTGTCGGGTTGATGGTGATGTTCGTCGGGTGGGCGCTGGCGGAGGTCACCTCCGCCTACCCGACCTCCGGGGCCCTGTACTACATGGCCCACCAGCTCGGCGGCCCACGATGGGGCTGGTACACCGGCTGGTTGAACTTGCTTGGGCTGCTGGGTGCGATCGCCGGGATCGATTACGGCGCCGCCCAGTTCACCGGAGCCCTGTTGAACCTCCAGTTCGGCTTCGTCCCCAAAACGGGCTCTCTGATGGTCATCTACATCGTCATCCTGGCAGTGCACGCCGCGTTGAACCTGTTCGGAGTGCGGCTGGTGTCCCTGCTGAACTCGGTGTCGGTGTGGTGGCACCTGGCCGGCGTCGCATTGATCGTCGCCTTCCTCACGGTGGTTCCCTCCCACCACCAGTCCGCCGGCTTCGTATTCGGGCACTTCGCCAACACCACCGGCTGGTCGAGCCCGCTCTACGTGACCGCTATCGGCCTGTTGTTGGCGCAGTACACCTTCTCCGGGTACGACGCCTCCGCGCACCTGTCGGAGGAGACCACACACGCGCAGGTCAGCGCCGCTCGCGGGATTGTCCGCTCCATCTGGGTCTCGTGGATCGCCGGACTGGTGCTGCTGGCCGGCATGACCTTCGCCATCCAGGACTACGCGGGCACCGTGGGCAGCGCGACCGGGGTACCGCCGGCGCAGATCTTCCTCGACAGCCTCGGGACCGGCGGTGCGAAGCTGCTGCTGGTCGTGGTCATCGTGGCCCAGTTGTTCTGCGGCAACGCCGAGACCGCCGCCGCATCCCGGATGGTGTTCGCCTTCTCGCGGGATGGTGCGCTGCCCGGCTCGGCGTGGTGGCGTCGGGTGTCGCGCAACGGCACGCCGACCCGCGCGGTGTGGCTGTCGGTGGTCGCCGCGCTGGTGCTCGCCCTGCCGTCGCTGTACTCGCCGGTCGCCTACGGGGCGGTCACCGCAATCAACGTCATCGGCATCACCCCCGCCTACGCCATCCCCATCTACCTGCGGCTGCGCGCTGGGCGCCGCTTCACGGCGGGCCCGTGGAACCTGGGCCGCTGGAGCCGGCCGGTCGGCGTTGTCGCCGTGCTGTGGGTGGCGGTGGTCACCGTGCTGTTCTGCCTGCCCCAGACCAACCCGGTCACGGTGGACTCCTTCAACTACGCGCCGATCGCACTTGTGGTGGTGCTGGTCCTGGCCACCGTGTGGTGGTGGGCCGCCCGCCGCTCCTACATCACGCCCGTGTACGCCAGCCCCGAGATGTCCGAGCTCGAGAGTGAGGTCGTGTGAGCATGGAGCAGTTGCGCGCGCTGGTCGGTGCCGGTCGGGTGGACACCGTGCTGCTGGCCGTGGCCGACGGCCAGGGCCGGCTCAAGGGCAAGGAGTACGACGCCCGGTACTTCCTGGACCGTCTCGCCGACGGGGACGGCGTCGCGGAGATGTGCGCGTACGTCTTCGCCACCGATGTGGACATGACCCCGCTGAAGGGTTTCGCCCTCGCCTCCTGGGAGTCCGGCTACGGCGACGTGCGCCTTGCCCCGGATCCGGGTTCCGCGCGGCTGACGCCCTGGCTGCCCAGGACCGCCCTGGTGCTCGCCGACGCTCTCGGGCCTGACGGGCAATTGCTGCAGGTTTCGCCGCGCTCGATGCTGCGCCGGCAGCTCGACCAACTCGCCGCCCGCGGCATGCAGGCCCGGGTGGGGCTGGAGACGGAGTTCGTCCTCTACCACGGCACCCTGGGCGAACTTGCCGATGGTGGCTACCGGGATCTGCGCCCGGTGACGTGGGACAACCGCGACTACGCGCTGGACCACCCGAGGGTGCTGTCCGCCTTCTCCCGCAACCTGCGTGCCGGCCTCGCGAAGGCGGGCCTGCCGGTGGAGGCGGTCAAGACCGAGGGGGCACCCGGCCAGGTCGAGGTCACCTTCCCCTATGGGGAGGCGCTCGCCGCGTGCGACGGGCATCTGTTGTTCAAGCACGCCGTGCGCACGACCTCCGAGCGGCACCGTCTCGCGGCCACGTTCATGGCCGCGCCCAGCGATGGAGTGGGCAGTGGACTGCATCTTCACGTGTCGTTGTGGCGCGGGGATCAGGCGCTGTTCGCCGGCCCCGGCCACGGTGGCGAACTACCGGAGCTAGCCGGGCAGGTGGTGGCGGGACTGCTGGATGCCCTTCCCCACCTCGCCCCGCTGTACGCCCCGACCGTCAACTCCTACAAGCGCTACCAGCCGCACTCGTTCGCCCCGACCCGCTACGCCTGGGGATGGGACAACCGCGGCTGCGCGGTGCGGGTCGTCGGCCACGGCACGGGGCTGCACCTGGAGGTCCGCCTGCCCGGAGCGGACGCCAACCCCTACCTGGCGCTGGCCTCCGTACTGGCAGCAGCCCAGCACGGCATCGACCACGACCTCAAACCACCGGCGCCATCCACCGGTGACGCCTACCAGGACAGCGCCGCCCCACCGGTCGCGCCCACGCTCCACCACTCCCTGACAGCGTTCGAGGGAAGCCGGCTCGCGGCCGAACTACTCGGCGAGGAGGTCGTCGCCCACTACGCGCGCGCCGCCCAACGCGAGCTGGACGTCCACCGCGTGCGTGTCACCGATGTCGACCTGTCCAGGGGCTTCGCCCAGACCTAGCCCACCCCGAGCCCCAGCCCGCCGCCCGCAAGCCCTCGTGTTCCGTGAGGAATGATGTCGTCTCCCCTGCCTGGACCCGCCCATCCGCTGCACGCCTCACCCCGGAACGCGCTGACGGTGCGGGCACTGCTGCGCCTGGTCGCCCTCGCCGCCTCGCTCGCCTGCGCCACCCTGGTCGCGGTGTGTGTGACTGTCCTGTCCCACGAGGCGACAGCGCTTACGGCGGGACGACGCGGAGCAGTGGCGGCGGGCCGGGGGCTTCGCCACGACGCGTACCTGGTGGCCGGAGCCGGCTCCCTCCTCCTGGTGGTCGTCCTGGTCGTCCTGCTCACGGTGAGCGGTGCCATCGTGCGGCGCGCCCAAAGGACACAGACGATCGCGCTGGCTGTCGCCCAGCACCAGCTTCCGGAGCTGATCCGGCGTCTGAAGCACGGGGAGGCAGTGGACACCAGCGCGCTGCCCAGGCCAACCGGTCACGGTGATGAGTTCGGCGTCATCTCCGACGCCCTGGCACGCCTGGCCCAGCTCGCCGGCGACTCCGCATACACCCTCTACCGCGAGCGGGACGGCTTCGACCGGTTCGCCATGTCGGCGGCCACCCGCTCCCTGGTCGCGGCCGACTTCGCACTCGAGGGCCTGGAAACGCTGCAGCACCGCCCCGGCTTCGACGCGGCCACGAAAAACGATCTGGCCGCCGTCGACCACCGCCTGGTGCAGCTGCGCCGACAGTTGGAGAACCTGCTGCTCCTCACCGGCGGCACCATCCCCCACCCCCACACCCAGCCGGTGCCCGTCGGCAACCTTCTTCTCGATGCCATCGGCGAGGTCACCGACCGCTCGAGAGTGCGCCTGGACTTCGGGGCGGAGGGCGCAGTCATACCCGAGGCCGCCGGAGCCCTCACCCACCTGCTCGCGGAGCTCACCGAGAACGCCCTCGCCTACTCCGCCCCGCACCTGCCCGTCATCGTCCGATCCGCGCCCACTGGCAGCGGGATCGCCTTCGAGGTCGAAGACCGCGGCAAGGGTCTTACGCCCGAGGCCCTCGACGAGCTGAACCGCCGTCTGCAAGTAGCCCCGCTGTTCGCCGAACTCGCGGACATCCAGCAACTGGGCCTGTTCGTCGTCGGCAAGCTCACCGTCCCATTCGGCCTGTCGGTACGGCTGCGCCCCTCCGACTTCGGCGGAGTATCGGCCCTCGTGCTCATCCCCGACCGCCTACTGACTCAACCGGCAAGCGCCGAGCCCGCCCCGCCACCGCCCGCGGCCGCGGCCGACCGAGCCGACCACACCGCGCCCTCACTGCCCGCCGTACCGGCCGAGCAACGCCCATCCCTGTCCCTGGTCACCGCCTCGCCAGGCCGGCAATTGACAACTGACGGCCTGCCCCAACGTGTGCCCGGTGCCAACCTCGCCGCACCGCTGCGCCAGCCCGCACCAACCGACGAGCCCCGGGTGGGCGGCTACGGCATCGACGATCGCAGCGCCGAAGACCTGTCCGACCTGTTCGCCCACTTCCCCACCCCTGGAGAGTGATCCATGAGTAACGTCGCAACGCTTCCCAACAGCGTCCCCGAGACCGTTAACGACCGCAGCTACGACATGCTCCGCAACAGTCTCGCCAGCATCCCCGGCGTGCTGAGCCTGGTCCTGCTGTCCAACGACGGCCTCCCCCAGGCCGCCTACGGCGTCAGCACCGAGGAGGCGCAGCGCATCACCGCGGCCTGCTCCGGCATGGCCAGCCTGTCCACCGCACTGTCCGCAGACGTGGACGGCCGGCAAGTCCTGCACACCGTTGTGAGCATGCAGCAGCGCACGATCGCGATCACCGCGTGCGGGGCCAACAGCACCTTGTTCGTCGCGCTCGAGGCGTCCGCGCCCGTCGGCCTGGCCCTGGGCGAGATCGTCCGCAAGGCCCGCGCGTACGCGGAACAGATGAGCACCCGGCCCCGCCCGGACCTCACCGCCGGCTGATGCCCGCCAGCCGCCGTACCCGCCTGTTCGCCCTGGTCCCCGTCCCCTCCGCTGCCGGGCCCCCGCTGGCGATGCACTCCTTTGTCACCGCCGCCCCCAACGCGCAGCCGCGAGGGCTGCCCGCCGAGTGGCGGGCAGCCCTCGCCATGTGCGAGGCGCCGCGGGCGGTGGCGGAGATCGCCGCCCGCCTGGGCCTGCCCCTGGTCACGGTGATCGCCATGCTCACCGAACTGGCCGACCGCGGCCTCCTGCACCACCAACCCCCGATGACCGAACACCAGGCAGCCGATGTCACCTTTCTCCGCCGCGTCCGAAGCGGCCTCCAAGCCCTCTAGCTCCAGTCCGCCCCCGCAGACGAAGATCCTCATCGCGGGCGGCTTCGGCGTCGGCAAGACCACCTTCGTCGGCGCCATCAGCGAGATCACCCCGCTGCGAACCGAAGAGCGCCTGACCGTGGCGGGTATCGGTGTCGACCCGGTGACCGCCGAGGCCAAGACGACCACCACTGTGGCGCTGGACTTCGGGCGGATCACCCTGGATGCCGCCACGCTCCTGCTGTTCGGCACCCCGGGCCAGGACCGGTTCTGGTTCATGTGGGACGACCTGTTGCGCGGCACGATCGGTGCCGTCGTCCTCATCGACCCGCGCCGTCTGGAGACGAGTTTCGCCGCCGTGGACTTCTTCGAGCAGCGAGGCACCCCATTCGTGGTGGCGGTCAACTGCTTCCAAGGCGCCCGGCCCTACACCGAGCCACAGATCCGCACCGCGCTCGTACTCAAAGACCCGAACACCGCAGTGCTCATGGTCGACGCCCGCGACCACGCCTCCGTGCGGGCGGTGCTCGTCGCCCTGCTGGACCAACTGATCTCCCGTGCCCCGTTTCCCGCGGCGCACCAGAACGCGCCATCCGTCCACCGGCGAGCGCCAGCCCCGCCGAGCGCCAGAACGTGAGGGCGGCTACCGCCCCAGGTCATATGGTCGCCCATCGCCGTCTTACCGCGCCCGCCAGATCTTCCCACCGCACATGCTCTACAGAGGAGTTGAACGACACCGTGGCACGTGAGACCCCCGTGTACAGCGGGCCGATCCGCCTATCCGCTCCCCACCTGGTCGGTATCACCGAACCCGGCATGCCAGGGCTTGCATGGCTGCTGGTAGAGCGCGGCAGCCGCGTGTCCGGGTCCGCCACCCAGGACAGCGACGCTGCCGCAGCGCTCGCCAAGGCCGGCGCCCGGATCGTGCTCGGCAACGACCGCAGCCACGTCCGAGCGGACATGTCGGCACTGGTCTGGAACAGCTCAACGGCCAGCACAGGACCGGAGCGCGAACGGGCCGAGGAGATGCGCCTGCCTGTCCTGCAGCGCGACGAGGCCCTGGCGATGCTCGTCGACTCCGCACCAGCCTCCGTCACAGTGGCCGGCAGCCACAGCACCACAACCGCGGCGGTCATGCTCACCAGCGCACTGGATCACCGCAACCCGTCCTGGGTGCTCGGCGCCCCACCGGCAGGCAGCGTCGCCGGTCACCACAGCGGCGGCGATCTGCTGATCGCCGACCTCGGCCCGGGCGAAGATGACGGGCCCCGGCCCGAGGCCCGCTGCTTCCCGACGGTCGCACTCATCCTCAACGCCACCGCCACGCCGGCGCACCACCAGGACCTCGACGACGTCCTTGACGAGTTGGAGGCTCTCGCCCGACGCAGCAGCACCGTGGTTCTACCCACCGACGACCCCGGAGCGTGCGCGCTGGCCGACCGGCTGGCCAAGCGATCCGGCCCCCGCGTGATCACGTTCGGCGAGGCGCATGACGCGGACGTGCGCGTCGTGCAGGTCGTGTGGGACGGGACGGCCAGCCATGTGACCGTGCAGGACGCCGACAGTTCCTGGTACACCGTCATCGTGGCGATGCCCGGGCGACACAACGCCCTGGCCGCCGCTGCCGCCTTCGCCGCCGGCCGCGCGCTCGGCGCAACGGCCGCAGACCTGGCCGCCGGCATCTCCACGCGGTTCAACGGCATCGAACGGTCCCTGACCGTGCTGGGCCGCCAGGCCGGAATCACCGTGGTCGACTCACTCGCCCGTCACCCCGCGGAGATCGCCGCCGACCTCAAGGCCGCGCGGATGCTCACGGAGGGGAACGTCATCGCCGTGTTCGAGCCGAGCGGCTTGGCACGCACCATGTCACTTGGCCTCGAGATGGGCGCCCAACTCGCTGCGGCCGACGACGTCGTGCTGCTGCCGGTCCACGCGCCCCAACCCGCATCGAACCCGGAGGCCGACACAGGAACCGCAGCCATCGCCCGCGCCGCCACCCTCAATGGCATGGCCGGCCACGTGCACGCCTGGCACACGTGGCACGCCACCAAAGTCGGCAGCGGCGTCGAGGAACTGATCGCCTCACTGGCCGAACGCGGCGATCTGGTCGTCATGATGGGCAGTGGAGCGGTCGAACGGCTCGGACCCCGTCTGCTGTTCCACCTCGGCTCACCCGCCACCCCCATCCCGGCCGACCTGTAGGTGCGGCATGTCAACCCACGGGATTCCGGGAGACAGAAGAGCCAGTCACGGCCCCGCATCCTCGCACCGCTCGACCACGCCATCTGCCAACCTTGGAGAGAGCCACACGGCCGAACACCAGCCCGGTCAGCACTGGCAAGGGCTCGCGTCCATGGCCAGCAACTCGCCGCTGTTTTACCGAGGTTGGCACCATCGAGTGACCGCCGGACTGACACGCCGAGCAACACGGCCAGGCGCTGACAGGATCAGGCGCACCCGATCCCCCGGCACCCGCCGCAGCACCGAGTGCACCGTCGGCGCGCCGCTCCATCGTCTTCGTCCCCTCTGTGTCGTGAAGGAGATTTCAGTGCCGCACCAAACGGTCATCGGGGTGCACTTGGTGCTCGTCGAGGAGGACCAGGTCCTGCTGGGCAGACGCAGAAACACGGCCTACGGCGAAGGGTGCTGGCACGTCCCCGCCGGTCACCTCGAGCAGGGCGAATCCGTCGCGGCCGGCATGGCGCGCGAGGCGCGGGAGGAGCTGGGCATCGACATCGACCAGGCCGATCTGAAGCTGGTCCATGTCCTGCACGACCTCGACGCAGACGACGGTGCGGGACGGCTGCAGTTGTTCTTCACCCCCGCCAAGTACACCGGCCAAGTGGAGAACATGGAGCCGGCCAAGTGCGGCGACCTGCGGTGGTGGCCACTGGAGGCGCTGCCGGAGCCAGTCATCGACTACACCGTCCAGGCGCTGGACGCCATCGCAGTGGGCCGCGCGCTGTCGGTGCGGGGGTTCCCGGCGTGAGCGGCCACCATGGCGAGGGGACGGGGGTTCCGGAGGGCGTCGCCCGCCTGCTGGGCGAGGTGGTCGGAGAGTTCCGTCTGCGCGCAATCCGCTCCCGCAACCGTCATGGAACCCCGGTGGTGTGGGAGGTCGAGGACCGTAATGGCCACGGTTGGTACGCCAAGCGGCACAATAACCGGCTGATGTTCGACCGTGAGACCCGCGCCTACGACGAGTTCGTCCCGGCGCTCGGTGCGCGCCGAACGGCCCGGCTGGCCGGCCGTAACCCAGAGGGTCTGCTGATCGTCACCCGCGCGGTGAAGGGACTTCCGCTGTCCGTGGCCCAACTGGACCCGGTGCTGGAGCGGGAGGCCTACCGGCAGGCCGGGGTCCTGGCGGCCCGGCTGCACGGGCAGCATCCGCCGGAGGATGCCGTGCACGCGCCGACGCCCTGGGATGTCCAGCGCCGCCGCGCCCTGGACCTGGCCCTGGACCTCGCGCTTCCGGCCGAGGACGTCGCCGTGCTCGCCGCCGCCACAGCCGCACCGCCACCGGTGCTGCCAGTGGCGGTGTGCCACGGCGACTACAGCCCGCGCAACTGGCTCGTCGAGCGGGCAGACGCCGGTCTGCGCCTGCGGGTCATCGACTTCGAACGAACATCCGTCGAAGAACCGGTGCGCCACGACCTCATGCGCGTCCTCTACCAGCTCACCCCAGGGCGGCCCGCCCTGCGCGAAGCGTTCTTCGACGGCTACGGCCGCACCCTGTCCGCCGAGGAGGAGTCGGCATGCCGGGGATGGGCGGCGATCGACTGCCCATCCGCGCTCAAGTGGGCCAGGGAGCACCAGGACAAGGAGATCCTCGCCTACGCGAGAACGGCGCTCGACCTGCTGCGCTCTCCACGCGCCGCCCACTGACCCTCACCCCGCCACCCGCCGCGAAGCGGGCGGCGGTGCACGCGTTGCCCATCACCCGGCGCCCGGCCGGGTGCCACTACGAGCAAACGGGGATCGGATGTCGCACACCACCGCGCCACAGCAGGAACAGGAACTGGAGAGCGAGGAGAACGAGGAGGCGCTGCGCTGGCAGATGGCCGGCGACAACCGGATCGCGGCCGGGCAGAGCATGACCACGGGCGCGATGGTGCGCCGGCTGCCGGAGTTGATGCGCCGCGCCCTCGCGTTGGGCTGGCAGATCGATCGTACGGCGCTGGTGGTGCTGCTGACGTGCCAGGTCGTCTCGGGGGTTCTGGGGGCGTTCGGGCTGCTGGCCACGACCCGGACGCTGACGGCGCTGATCGCCTCCGGCCACATCGGTGAGCGGTTGCACCAGGCGGCTCCGTCGCTGGCGGTACTGGCGGTGGCGGCCGGAGCGCGGGCCGTGCTGGCTGTGACGGTATCCAGCCTGTCCCAGCGGATCGGCCCGAAGATCTCGCGCCAGGCCGAGCTGCTGATGCTGGACGCCGGGTCGAACGCGGAGCTTGCCGCCTACGACACCCCCGGGTTCAACGACCGGGCCGATGCGGCCGACCGGGGCGCGGACATCTCCCGGGACCTGCTGCCCGAGACGCAGAGCATGATCGCCTCCAGCCTGTCCCTGATCGCCGCGGCGTCCGTGCTCGCCGTCCTGCACCCGCTCCTGCTCGGGCTCCTGCTGCTCGGCGCGATCCCCCGCGCGCTGGCCTCGGTGCGCTCAGCCCGCATCAACTACCTGGCGATGCACGGCTCCTATGACGACCGCCGGCTTCTCAACATGTTGCGCTGGTACCTGATGGACAAGACGGTCGCCGACCAGGTCCGCTCCGACACGATGGCCGACTACCTGCTGACCCGCTACCGGGCCGCCGGTAAGCGGATCGACGAGAGCAACGACCGGGCCGTGGGACAGTCCGCGCGGATCTCCCTGATCGGTTCCGCAGCCTCCGGCGTCGGCGCGGGCGTGCTGTGGCTGGCGCTCGGCTGGCTGCTCGCGGACGGGCGGATCTCGGTGGCCTCGGCGGGCACCGCCGTCATCGCGGTGACCTCCAGCGCCCAGGCGATGCAGGGCATCATCGGCTACGGCACCGACCTCTACCGCACGGGCCTCTACCTCGACCACTGGACGACCTTCGTGGACGAGGCCGCCGGGCGGCGCCTGGCGCGCGGCACCATCAAGCCGTCCGCCCCGTCGGTGATCGAACTGAAGGGTGTGAGCTTCACCTACCCGGACGCCGACAAGCCCGTCCTGGACGGGGTGGACCTGACGGTCCGGCGTGGGGAGATCATCGCCGTGGTCGGGGTCAACGGCGCCGGGAAGTCCACCCTCCTCAAGCTGCTGTGCGGGCTGAACCTGGCCACCAAGGGCCAGGTGCTGTGGGACGGCGTCGACATGAACGACCTCGACGCGCAAGCGGTCTGGCGCCACACCGCGGTGGTGCCGCAGAGCTTCGCCCGCTGGCCCGACACCGCGCGGCAGAACATCCAGCTCGGCCAGCCCACCGAGCGCGGCGACGAAGCGGTGATGGACGCCGCGAAGGCCGCCGGCGCGGATGAGGTCATCGCCACTCTGCGCTCGGGCCTGGACACCCTGCTGGCCCGCGAATGGTGGGGCGGCGTCGCCCTGTCCGGCGGCCAGTGGCAACGCATCGCGGTAGCCCGCGGCTTCCACCGCCGCGGTGGCCTGCTCGTGCTGGACGAGCCGACCAGCGACCTCGACGCCCGTGGTGAGCGGACCATCTTCGACGGCCTGCGCGAGGCCGCCGCCGGCAACGCAGTCATCCTCGTCACCCACAACCTCGCCAACACCAGCGTCGCCGACCGCATCATCGTCCTCGAAGACGGGCGCATCACCCAGCGCGGCCATTTCGACGAACTTGTTCACCAGCCCGGCCTGTTCGCTGATCTGTGGCAGCTCTCCCAGGACCGCCGACCTGTACCAGCACCGCGCAGCGCACCTGACAACGCCACCACCAGCCACTGACCGCACGGCCCCAAGGGAGCAAACGCGATGATGACCAGCCGACTCGCCGCATCTGTGATCGTCCACGACCAGGACACGGAGCGGGTCGTCACCATCCATTACGCCGCCCGCAGTTGGAACCCCGGCCCGGCCTGGACGACGCCGGGTGGGAAAGTCGACCCGGGAGAACCCGCCGATCGGGCAGCGGCCAGGGAGCTGCTGGAGGAGACCGGCCTGATCGTGGACCTCGCGGACCTGCGGCTCGTGCACGTCGTCCACGTCGCCGAAGGCTGGGACGGCGTGGGTGAGTTCGTCCTGTTCGTGTTCGCCGCCACCCGCTGGACGGGCGACCTGGTCAACAACGAGCCGACCAAGCACATCTCAGTCGGCTGGTCCGACCTCCACGACCTGCCCGAGCCGATGTTCCCAACCAGTGCCGCCGCCATCGCCGCCTACCGCGATGGCGGCCCGCTGTTCGCGGCCTCTGGCTGGCCGGTCTCCGAGACCCGCGAAGGCGCTACGGCGTGAGCCGGGAGGACGAGATCGTCGCGCTGCTCGCCGCGCACCACGGCCTTCCCGGCGCCGTCGTCGAGCGTGTGCCGCTGGGCACCGAGACCGACAACTACCAGGCCACCAGCGTCGGGCTGCGGTTCTTCGTGAAGGCATATCGGCCAGGCACCGACCTGACCGAGACGGCGGCAGGCCTGGAGGCGTCCGACTTCGCCCGCCGGGGCGGCTGCCCGATCCCTGCTCTGCGCCCGGGCCGGCACGGCAGCCTCCTGACGGCGGCCGGCGGGCTGGCTGTCAGCGTCTGGGACTGGATCGAGGCCGCTCCCGCCACCGGGCCGCTCGCCCCTGCCGAGGGTGCCCAGATCGGGGTGATGCTAGCCCGCTTGCACCAGCGCCTGGCCGCCTACCCGCACCCCGGCCGGTTCCGGCCCACCTCCGAGCCCTGGTGGTGCCGGGACACCGCGCCCGTCCACGACCTCGGCCGGCGCATCCTGGCTGCGATCGACGCCCTGCCCACACCGACGAAAGCCGACCTGCTCCACCATGAGCGGGTCCGTCAGCGTCTGGAAGACCTCCGATTCGTGCCGGCCCTTCAGGCCGGCCTGCCGCCGGACCTGCCGATGCAGTTGGTTCACTGCGACGTCACGCGCCCGAACCTCCTGTTCGCCGCTGGCGGCGACCTGGCAGCGGTCGTGGACCTGCGTGGTCGCGTCCTGCACCCGGCGTGGGAGGTCGGCCGGATCGCCTACGACCCGCTCACCGTCGCCACCTCATCGAACTGGCGCACCTTCGCCAACAGCGTGGTCGCCGCGTACGCCGAGCACGCCCCGCCCGCCGCGCTGGCCCAACTGCACTTCTCCGCGCGGCTGACGCTGCTGCAGGCCCTGCAGACCTGGTTCGGCCTGGCCGACACCTACCTTCAGCCCACGACCGGTGCCGACCCCGACGGGATCCGCTACTGGAACAACCGCTACGAGATGAGCCGCGAACTGCTGCAGCACCTACCGACGATCGAGGACGAACTCACCGACCTGCTCGGCCCAGTCACCACCCGACCCACCAACTGAGACGAGGACCGCACCATGGACAGCTTCTTCAACACCGTCACCCACCGCTGGCCAGAGGGCCGCGAGGACTACCACTGGCACATCCTCCCCCCAGCCGGCATCCGGAACGCGCTCTTCGAGTCCTACAAGAACCTGACGCTCCGTGAGAACATGGCCCCGGTCCAGCCCGAGTGGTACCACGTCACGCTGCTGCACTCCGGGCCCGTCAGCGAGATCACCGACGACGAGATCGCCGCGATCACCGAGCAGGTCCGCAAGCAGTGCGCCACCATCGCCCCGTTCGACCTCACCCTGGACCGCCCGAGCGTGGGCACCGTCGCTCTCGAATGCGCTGGACGGCCCGGCGAGCCGGCCCGCCGCCTGTGGGAAATCACCGCCAAGGCCACCGCCGCCGTCACCGGCGAGCGCTTCCCGCTCATCCCGCCCGTCTACTACCCACACGCGTCAATCGCCTACGCCACCGGGCCGGTGCCGGACCGGCGGGACATGAAGGCATGGCTCAGTGACTGCCCGACGCAACCGGTCACGTTCACCGCCGAGAATATCTCCCTGGTCGCCCAGAGCCACGACGGCCGCGAGATCACCTGGCGGCACGTCGCCTCCGTCCCCCTCGGTACGGCATCGTGACCCCGCCCGGGAAGCACCTGCCAGCCACCGGCGGGCCGCGAGACGGGGAGTGCTCGGCTCGCCCGTCCCTTATCCCGGCCGCGGTCCTCCTGACGGCAGCTGCCCTCACAGAGGGAGCGCCGTTGCGTGGAGAGGCGGCATGCCGCTCGTGAAGGAACTCATTTCCGGCGCCTCCGGATCCGCCAGTGGCAACCAGCGCACGCTGCGCGTCGGCTGGTTCGGCTCGAGCATCATGGAGCACTTGGAGGCCTGTAACTCCCAGTTGGTAAATCAGTCCGGCTTGCCGCCGATCGGCACGCCGGTCACGGTCGAGAGTTGGCAGCGGCGCGGCTACGTCCACCGCGTGCACCTCTCCCTGCAAGCTTCCTGGCCGCACGTCGCCTTCGAGTTCGACAACCGCGCGCGGGGCGGCGCCACCAGCCGCGACATCGAGCAGATCGTCTGTCGGGCCACCGAGACAGAAGGCGCCGGCTACGACCTGGCATTCGTCTCCTGCGGCATCAACGATGTCTGGCGCCGCTTCCAAGGCCGAGAGGCCGAGACGGTGAACGCTACTGACTTCACCGCGCACTACACCGCGATTCTCCGGCGGCTCGCGGCCTGCTCCCGGATCGTGGTGTGCGTCTTGGAGACCCCGTTCGGGCCCATCGCGGACCGAGCGACTGTCGAGGCCATGAACCACGAGCTCAACCGCTTCAACTGCATCGCTGCCTGTGCCGCCGAAGCCGCCGGCGCCCTCGTCCTGGACCCCTGGCAACCGTTCGTTACCGCCTCCCAGCAGCTCACCGCCGGCCCCGGCAACGATCTTCCGGCCGGGCTCTGGAGCGACGGCGTCCACCTCAGCGACCTCGGCGACACCCTGCTACTCCACCAGGTCGAGAAGTTCCTCGCCGACCACCGCACCATCGAACAGCTCCTCACCGCTCCGCACCTCGAACACGAGGCACCGCAAGCGGCTACCGACCTTCCTCAGCTCCTCCAGCGGGCGCTGGAGATCCACGCGCTCTACGACGATCTGAACCAGGCCAAGCGCGGACGGGTATGGAGCCGCGAGGAGTTCGTGCTCGGCTTCGTCGGGGATGTCGGCGACCTCGCGAAGATCGTGATGGCCCAGGAGGGAGCCCGTGACGCCCAGGGCGGACAGGCTCTCCTCGAGCATGAGTTGGCGGACTGCCTGTGGTCGGTCCTGATCCTCGCCCACCTATACGAGGTCGATCTCGCCAGCGCCATGGCCCAGACGATGGACCAACTGGAGAAGTCCATCAGGTCGCAGCTCGACAGAACTTCCCACGACTGACGTCACCAACGCCGCGAGCCCAGGACCGCCTGGGCGATCGCACGCCCCGGCGCCGCCACCGCGACGTCCCTCCCTTCCCGACTTCCGAGGAGTACCGGCATGAGCATGCATCAGATCCGCACCGCGCCCCTGAGGGTGCGGATAGGAGAGCTACCCGGAAGCACCGAGCGCCCCACCGAGGACCGCGTCGTCGTCCTACCTCATGCCCTGGTTGTCCTCGACGGTGTGTCGACCGTCACCGATCAGGCCCCGCGTGGCGGCTGGTACGCCGGCGTACTCGGCGACCGGATCGCGGACCTGCTCAGCGAGGACCCGCGCGGGGACCTGCGCGAACTGCTGGCCGAGGCGATCGGCCACGTCGTGCGCGACCACGGGCTCGTCGCAGGCTCATCCCCGGCTGCGACCGTCGCCATCGTGCGCCAGCTGGGACAGCAGATCGACGCGGCAGTGCTCGGTGACAGCCCGATCATCGCGCTCGGCACCGACGCCACCGTGCACCAGTTGCGCGACGAGCACCTGGCCCGCCTTGTCGAGTCCCGTCCCCAGGCCCGTGAGTACCGTCAACGCCTTCGCCTCGGCCACGGTTTCGACGACCGGCACCGCGCTCTTCTTCGGGAGCTGCGCGCCTATCAGGACACCGTGGTCAACCGCGCCGGCGGCTACTGGATCGCGGAGGCGCTCCCGGCAGCCGGACGACACGCCCGCACCGCCACCTGGCCGCTCCACGAGCTCGACGAGGTGCTCGTCGCCACCGACGGTGCGGCCTGCGCGGTCGACGAATACGGGCTGTACACCTGGCCCGAGCTGGCGGCGGCGTGCCGCACAGCCGGCCCACAGGCGGTGGTCGACACCGTCCGCGAAGTCGAGGAGCAGGACCCCGCCGCCGGCAAGTGGCCCCGCTACAAGAAGAGCGACGACAAGGCCCTCGCCCACATCCAGCTCACCGAGCCCCGATCGCAACTGCACGCCGCCTGATACGGCCCCAGACCAGTACAGACCGCATGCCCTGCCCACTCCGAACCAAGCCCGGAATTCACCACGGAGGACCCCGTGCAGTCGACGATCGTTGTGCAAAGCATCGGCCGCGGCGCGCTCAAGAAGGGCAATGGCCAGCAAACAGGACCCGGACGACGTCGTGCCTCGCTCGCGCATACGCCTCCAACGCCCCGATCACGGCTGTCGGATCGGGGCGTTGAGGCTGAGGTGGTGCTTCGTGACGACATCCGGTGATCCCGCCAATCTGGCTGCACAGGCCGCCGACGACCCGGAGCCCGGCATGGAGCGGGATGTGCGCCGGCGGATACGTCTTCGAGGGCCGCTGGGACTCATGGCCGCTCACGGCGCTCCCGCGACCAGCGGCGCGTTCGCTCCGCTGCGTCACCGCGACTTCCGCGTGTTCCTCGCTGCGCGGATCCTGTCCGCTTCCGGCACGGCCATCGCGCCCCTCGCGCTGGCGTTCGGCGGCCTGGCGATCGGCGGCGCTTCCTCGCTGGGCTGGATCCTCGCGGCAGGCGCGCTGCCGCAGGTCCTGCTCACTCTCGTCGGAGGCGTGGCCGGCGACCGCTACCCGCGCCATCTCGTCATGGCCGCCTCGAACCTGCTGTTGGGCGCCGGCCAGAGCGCTGCCGCTGTCCTGCTGCTCACGCACACCGCGAGTGTCGGCCGTCTGGCGATGCTGTCCGCACTGTCCGGCGCGGCGAGCGCGTTCCTGTCCCCCGCCATGTCCGGCACGGTCCCCTCACTCGTCCCCGCCGAGGCGCTGAGGCAGGCGAACGCGCTGCACCAGGGCTCCATCAACGCCGTCAAGATCGCCGGCCCTGCCGTGGGTGGTGCGCTGATCGCGGCCATCGGCCCCGGCTGGGGCCTGGCCTACGACGCCGTCACCTTCTATGGCGCCGCAGCACTCGTGCTGCGCCTGCACCTGCCCGCCACGGCCGCGGAGCGCACCACCGCGTGGCGGCAGCTGCGCGAGGGCTGGACCGTCTTCGCCTCGCACCGGTGGCTGTGGGCGATGACGATCCAAGGCACTCTGATCGTCGCGGCCTGGCTCGCCGGCTACGTCCTCCTCGGGCCGGTGTACGCGCAGCAGCACCTCCACGGCCCCGCCGACTGGGGCCTGGTGATCTCCGGCTTCACCATCGGCCTGGTCACCGGCGCGGCCGCGTGCCTGCTGCGATCCCCCAACCGGCCCGGCCTCGCCGAAGTCGCCTCAGCCGCCACCATGGCGCTCCCCATGGCCGCCATGGCCACCCACGCCCCACTACCACTCCTGATCGCCGCCACGTTCACCGCAGGTGCCGCTCTCAACATCTCCATGATCTCCTGGCGCACCCTCCTTCCCCAGCGGATCCCCGCCCACCAACTCGGCCGTATCTCCGCTTTCTCCGAGGTCGGGCAGCTCACCCTGGTGCCCCTCGCGTACCTCGCCGCGGGCCTCGCCGGCACCGCGTCACTCGCCCGCGCCCTGTGGGCGATCACCGCCGTCCTGATCCTGGCCGCTGTGGGACCGCTGCTGCTCCCGGACGTTCGCGCTCTCGCGCTCGCCGACAACCTCACTCCGCCCTCTACCGCTGACCACGGCACTGCCCCGGAGGCTGCTGTCGCGAAGACCTTCGAGAGGAACTCATGACCACCGCCGGCACCGCACCAAGGGACTCCAGCGCGGCGGGCTCCAGCTACCGGAACCCCAGCTGAGTACGGGCCCTCCCACGGCTCTGGACGGGCGTCTCGCTGCTGCTCACCGATGACCGCAACCGCGTGACCGGTCAGCGATAGGCCCAGGGCCGGGCGGTGTCGATAGCGGACGTCTCGAGCTCGAAGGCCAGGCCGTCGTGGTCACTGGCGCCCTTCGGCTCACTCAGCAGCCGGTAGCCGGAGACCGCTCCGGCCAGTGGACCGGATACCCACGCTTGATCGATCCGGTCGTCCGTGCCGGTCGACGCGAGGAGCCGCTCGTCCCCCGTCTTCTCGTACAGGTGCCAGGCCACATCCACGTAGCCGTTCTGGACGAGCTTGCGGGCCACCCGCCGGTCCGGCACCGGATCCACGCCCGGGTCGACGTCTCCCTCCGGGAGAAGCGTCCTCGACCCCAGATTATATGGCCGCATTTCGGAGAAATCAGGCAGCGGGTGCGTGGAGGACGCGGGCGGGTAGTTGCAGTCCCCGGCCAGTACAGCGAACGGGCCGTACCGGTAGCCGCGGGTCGCGGTCAGGTTCGCCTCGATGAGTGCCCGGTCCGCCGAATGCGGGTCGTAGTGCACCGGCACGAAGCTCAGCGGCGCGGGCAGGCCCTCGATCTCGAAGGTGGCGATGCCGAAGCCGTGCAGGGTCTCCAGCGCGAAGTCAGTGTTCCAACGCTTCCAACGGCCCAGGACCTCAGGCCGGTAGAGCACGGCGGTGCCGTAGCCGCTCTTGGAGGGCGCCAGCGGAAGCGCGTCCAGGCCCAGGTCGCGCATCGCCCGGGCCAGCTGCTTGTGACCGTAGAGACCCCAGTCCACCGCCTCGCACAGCAGCACCACATCGACCCGCTCGGCTGCCGCGTTGATTCGCTCGGCCAGCAGCGGCCACCGGTCCTCCGGCTCACCGTCCCCGTTCTTCAGCCCACCGTGACCGAGGTTCTGCACCACCACCGTCAACTGCACAGCCACACTCCCTGCTTGTCGATGAGGAGACGCTAGCGTCTCGGCAGCCTCGGGGAGGTTGCTTCGCAGAAGGCGATGACCGATCAGCTACCGCTCGTACTGGCCGGGAGCAACCGGCTGAGGTCAGTCCCCAAGGAGCGGCTGGCTGAGGCGGTCGAGGTGCGTGTGGTATTCCTGCCGCACGTACCCGAGCGGATCTTCCTTCCATCGGCCGTCTTCGGCGGCGAGCGGACCGGTGTGCGTGCCGTGCTCCCGGTCCCAATCCAGCAGAGTCCCGGCCTTGGCCCGTGCCTGTTCACGTTGGTCTTCTGACGCTCGCTCGCCGAGACCGAGGACGATCCGGTCGCTCAATGCGGCCTGGACCAGCAGACGTTGCCGCTCCAGGCCCAAACTGGGCGTCCCGGCTGCCTGGTCCGCGAGGTGCATGGCCTCCAGGTTGGACGCGGCCATCACGTGGTCATCAAGCGGCTGAGCCGTCTCGTAGATGCAAGCGTCCGGCGGATACGTCACGGCAGCGTTGCCGCGCTGCAGGTCGTCCATGGCCTGCCCGGTCTCCAGGATGGCCCGCAGACGGTCACCGACCGCGTATCCGAACTCGGTGTGCAGCGCGAGCACACCGCGGGCCTGATCGACGATGAACTCGCCCTTGGTGCGGGCGTCATCGTCGCCCTGCTCGATCCAGTACGGAATGGAGTGCAGCAGGGACGACAAATCCGGAGCCGGAGGTGAGGCGCTCGCCAGGACGTCGAGGACGCCGTCGCCGAGAAGTTCGCCGGCCGGCGCAAGCGGGATGCGCAACAGCTCGCCACCGGCGGGAGCGTCCAGGCGGTACTCAACCGCGGTGGCGTGCAGCGCGCAAGCGACCACCGCGGTCACATGGTGGATGTATGTATCCGTGTTGTCCCGGACGGGCGCCCAGGCGGTGGGGCGCTGCGTGAGGTGCCAGGAGACCAACCCGGACGCCCAGGCGAGGCACCCGTCCCAGGTCGATGGGAAGCGCACCGCCTGGGCCTGCTTCAGCAGTCCGTCAACATCCATATCGCCGGAGGGTAGCGACTGCGTTCGTCGCCTGTACGTCGAACGGCGGATTCCGAAGGGCTGGTCTCGCGGCGCTACCTGTTGACCTGGCTCGCCGCTGAACGACCTCACTGGTGCTGCGACGAGCGGTCAGGTCAGTGTGATCGCGATGGCCAGGGCGCCGAGACTCTCCTTCGGGGCAGGATAGAAGGAACGCATGGCGCTGAGCTGTTGTTCGCGGGTGGCGGTCGGGTCGATCGTGGCCAGGTCTTCGCCGGCCAAGAGGGCCTCGAAATCGCTGTAGGCGGTGACGCCGTTCACCAGGACCTCGCAGGCTTGATCGGTATCCTCGACTCTGAAGCGAATGCGATCTCCGGCCGAAAGGTCCGCCAGGCGCGGGTAGAGCACACGGACTTCGGTGGTCTTACGACCGGCGGCGACGAGGTCGAAGTACCGGCGCTGTAGGTGTAGCTCGAAGGTGCGGGACATCAGAGGACGTCATCCGCCTCGCGGCTGAGTCCGTCCATCGCAGTCTCGATGAGGTCTCGCGCTGCCGGGCCGTAGGCAGCCGATTGCTGCAGCAACTCGAACGCCTTGCGGAACACCGCGAGCCGCGTCGGGTCCGTGATCGTCTCGGCGCCCCGGTAGCCCTCCACCTCGGCGCGGCGATCGTCGAAGATGGAGAAGCCGTCGCCTGGATAGACCCGCAGGCGGGCGCGTGCCGGGATGATCCCCAGGGTGAGCCCGGGAAGAGCGGTGGCGTCGAGCAGCCGCCGCAACTGCCCGCGCATCACGTCCGCTCCGCCGATGTTCGTAAGCAGCGCCTGTTCGCCGAGCAGTACGTGGTAGGTCCGGCCTTCCTGCCCGATGTACTGCGCTCGCGCTGTCCGCGCGGCGACGCCGGCCTCGATGTCGTCGGGGATCTCGTGGAAGTCGACGACGAGTCGCAGCATGGCGGCGGCGTACTCCGGGGTCTGCAGGTTGCCCCAGACGATGTCCGGGTGGTAGCCGACGTGGTCACGGGTGCTCCTGACCAGGTCCAGGAAGCTCTGTTGCACGGGGCCGGTGCCCGACTGAAGCAAGTCGTCCCAGGCGTGGTCCGCGGGAGATGTCTGCATGCTGGCGATCCTCGCAGGTGGGCCGATTGCTGTCTGGGTGTTCGGGTGAACAGCACACGCAGTCCCAGGAGACCGCTCGTCGGGCACGGCGATTCTTGCCATATCCATGACGACCCCTCAGCGAGGCCTGCTCCCGGCCGTCGCCGCAGCTCACGCCACCACCGCACGCCGCAGAGCCGCTTCTGCTCAAAAGCTCGACGAATTGCCGCGACCAGCTACCCCGCCGCGCTCCACAGCCGACCCGACGTGCCGGTCCACTGGCGCGAGGCGCTGGAAGAGCAGTGTGACCTCGTGTTCTCCCGCATCGACTCCGAGACCCTGACGCCGATCACGACCGACCGACAAACGTCCTGGATCGGAAGCGTTCGTCGACGCGCGCTCCCGACGCCTACCGAGAACGTTGGGGCGGGGCATGACGTCTCGGCTGCCGAACCGTCAGCCACACGCCGCACAAGGCCACCAGGGCCATCAGCACCAGGAAGGCGCCGCTGACGGCGAACACCGCAAGGCGCTCCCCGAGCGAGGCGCTCCCGGCAAGCGCGATCTGGAGGGCGCCAACCGCGAGAACCCCGCCGAGGCAGATCACCACCAGCGCAGCCGCGATCGGCAGGGGCAGGCCGCCTGGCCGGCGCGATAGGCCGCTCTCGTCTTTCACCACTGCGCGTCCCCTCTCAGCCGTCGGCCCGGTGGTGGCCCCGGACTTGGGCGCATCGCGAGATCTCCCGCCACGTGCCGTCCTTCGCCCACTGGTAATACCACCCGCTGACGGTGACGTACGAACCGGTGCCCACCGGCATGTCCTCCCACCGCGCACCGGTGCCGAGCCTCCACAGGATGGCCTCGACGACGGCCCGGTGATCACTGTTCTCCCACACCGACCCGCCGCGCGTCGGAAGGACCGCTTTGACCTTCTCCCAAGAGGAGTTCGTCAGTTCGAAGTACCGCCTGGTCCGCTCGCTGGTCAAGGAGGCCCGCTCGTCGTACCACAGCGGGTCGATCGCGGCGAGGCGCTGCTGCGCGGGCTCAGCGAGCTGGCCTTGGCGGTACTTCTTGCGCTGCTGGTACAGCCAGGAGTCCAGCGGGCCGGCGGGCACCTTGATGTGCCCGTGGGCAGTGTGGAACGCATGGAGTTCGACGCAGCGGCTGTCCCAGCGTTCCTGTGCGGGATCCCAGGGAAAGCCGATCTTGTCGAGGAGCGCCACGTACTCCTCGGCCAGCGTTCCGCTCTGCCGGTTGCTGCGCTGCGCGGTGCTCCATGACTGCACGTTGATGCCGTCGACCGTGACCAGATCGCTCGGGACGGCCCAGTGGCCCTCCTCGGCGTGGAATGCCTTCAACGCCTCGTAGGTGTTGCGCCAGGAGCTGTCGCGGCGGTCCTGGAAGTCGATGCCGATCTCCGCCATCAGGTCGACCTGCCAGGGATCGAGTCGACCCTTGCGGAAACTGGCGCGCTGGCCCTCCAGCCAGATCGCTTCACGTGATGTGCTGGGCAGACGCAGCAGGCTCCCACGCCTGTCGTAGATCGCCTTGAGTTCCTGGTAGCGGCGCATCCAACGGTCCTGTGCACCGTCCCAGGGGAAGTTGATCGCATCCAACAGCGCGATCCGCTGCTCCGACACCTTGCCCGCCCGGCGCCGGGTTCGCTGCGCCGTGCACCAGTTGAGGACGACGACGCCGCGCTGGGTGACGACGCCTTCCTCGAAGGCGAAGTGGCCCATCTCCTCAGCGATGCGCTTGACCTCCTCGTACGTGAGCAGCCAGGACTCCTCGAGTTGGTCCCAGACGATGCCGAGCTTCTCCAGGAGTTCGAGGCGGTCCACTGGCAGGTCACCGGTGTTGTAGGCGACGCGCTGCTTGCTCAACCAGGAACCCAGCCGCAGGCCCTCCGTGGTGATCCAGTCGTACGGGATGTCGGCGTTCCCGTGGACCTGGTGGTAGGCGCGGGCGGCGCCGTAGTACTCGTCCCAGCTCGGGGTAGTGGCACGCACAGCCCGGATGGTGATGGCGCGGGCGAAGGTCTCCGGCACCTCGATCCCGGCTACCGTCAGCCAGGTCGGCAGCTTGTGCTCCCGCGAGAGCGTCTCGAACGGCTTGCCCTCGCCGATCTGCACGCGGTGAAGCCGTAGTTCCTCGTCCAGGCGGTCGTCGTGATCGCGCATCGCACGGAGCACCTGCCACACCGGCTCCCATTCACTGCTCTCCAAGGCCGCCTCGGGGCTCTCTCCGGCAGCGAGGAGAAGCGGGACGACGATGGTGGCGACCTTGTCGCGGCGGCCACCGGTGCGCAGCGCCCGCCCGACGGCCTGAATGGTGTCGATGGCGGAGCGCCGCGGCCGGCTGAAGATCACCGAGTCGACTGCGGGCACGTCGACGCCCTCGTTGAGGACCTTGGCGTTGCTGACCACGGCGAGTTCGTCGCCGGGGTCGGCGAGCCGTTCGAGGATTCGGCGCCGCAGGTGAGGTGCCTGGGCGCCGGAGACGTGGCCGGCCCACACTCCGACCGGGCCACCGGGCATCAGGGCCGCGGTCGCCGGGAGGGTGGAGGCCCAGGTCCGGGCGTCGGCGACACGGTGGTGGTAGCTGATGGCCCGTCGGACTCCGTACTCGGTCATCGTGCGAAGCACCGCGATCTGCCCGGCCACGGTGGCCGGCTGCAGCGACGCGGCCCCCAGGCGCAGGGCCAGGTTCGCGTCGGCGGTCAGCTTGTGGACCTCCTCGTCGGTGACCACGGGCACGATGACGCGGTAGTCCGCTAGCAGACCCATCGAAATCGCTCGTGAGAACGGTAGCCGGTAGGAGACGTCGCCGAAGATCTGCTGGTCGTCCATCGACACCCCGGCGTCACCGCTGGTGGTGGCCACCCTCGGTGTGGCGGTCATGTAGAGGCGCCGTTGAGCAGGCAGTTGCGCGTCGTGGTGGATCGCCTTCCACGGACCGTCGGCCTTACCAGTGGTTCGGTGCGCCTCGTCGATCACCGTGAGGTCCCAGGGCGGGAGATCGTGGTGGGCGTGCGCGGCGGCGATCACGGGCAGGGAGGCGTAGGTGGACAGCACTGTGACTCGGCTTCGGCCCTGGGTGCTGGCGGCCAGAACGTCTGGGGTGGTGGTCACCACCACGTCAGGCTCGCCCTCCAGCATCTGCATCTCGGCGATCGTCGGGTCGCTGCACACCGCTACCGTGGCGCCCAGGTGTCCGCCGCTGACCGTGCGGTAGGCGTCGATTGTCTGAACCAGCAGCTCGATCGTGGGCACCACCACCAGCACGCGCAGGCTGGGGCCCAGCCGGGTCGCCACGGCTCCGCCGATGCGGGTCTTGCCGGTGCCGCAGGCAGCGATCAGGCTGGTACGGCCGCCCCGCCCGACCGCGGTGGCCACCGCTTCCACGGCTTCCACCTGATGTGGCCACAACTCGCCCGCCATGCCTCGGCCCCTCCCTGCCCGCCCGGCTTCGACCGCGTGAGCATGCCTGCGTTCCCTCAGAGGCAGAGCATCCCATGTGCACCGCCGGTCCAGCCGCCTCGGATCAGCGCTTACCGCGCAAGAAAGAACAGATCCGGCTCATCGTCCTTGGTCCGGCTACTGGCGGCGATCGCCTGTGTAGGTGATCGGTGGTCAGAATGCGCGGCGGTGATGGGGCTATATCAGGTGCCCTTGGAGCCTGGCTTCGGTGGGAAGAGTGGAAGGAGGTCGTCGAAGTGGACGGCCAGGACGGCCTGGGAGAGGACGAGCAGGGCATCGTAGAGGGTGGGTTGCCATCGCTGGGTGGTCAGGTCCGTCACGGTGGTCCCACGCGCGGGGACGCCCTTTTGAGCAGCGTGGATATGACCTCCTTCGTGCTGCGGACCGTCTATCGGAGCTTCGGCGACGTGCGTCCGACCTCCGCGATCATCGCCCTGATTCAGACGGGTGTTGAGATTGAGCCCGGTCGCCGTGGCGACACCGAAGAAGGGTGTGCGTGACGGATGCACCTGAACTGAAGGTGACCGCCGTGCCGGAGGTGACTTGGCCCAGGCCGTGCAAACTCCTAGCCGGCCACCCGACGCGCCGACGGCACTGCCTTGCAGCTGGGGCTCTCTGCTGAAACGCTGTCCCGGCAAGAACATTCACATCATCGCTCAGCATCACGGCAGCCCCGCGAAACGGCTCTGTGATCCGTACGGGGGGTATGGCTCGCATGCTGATTCAACAGGCTCGGTTCACCGATGCGCGCCAGCTGACCGAGATCCTGGCGAACGGTCCGTCGCACAACGGCGACGTCCTGATGGCCCACCTGGCCGGCGTCGTGCTCGACGCTGAGAGGACCGCCGGGCTGCTTGCGGCCTGGGCAGAGATCGTCGCGGCAGCCACCGGTGACACGGCCGCGCTGTTCACCAACGTGCCCGACCCCGAAGCCGCCTGGGTGAAGCTCGGGCGAGCACTGGCGGACGCGGCCCGCCAAGGCGACTCGTCCAAGGCCGAGGACGCTGCCGACCGGTGCGCCATCGAACTGGGCTCGGTCGACCGAGCCCACCTCCTTGGGCATTGGGGTCGGGAGCTGATCCCCGGCTTCATCCGGGCGGCGGGCAGACTGGACGAGCTGCTGGAGCAGGCGGCCCTGCACCGATCCTTCGCCGGAGGCGACGACGCCGGCTGGGTGAGCGCAGCCGCCTGGACGGTCTGCGCGCTCACCGAGTCGGGCCACGTCGAGGCGTACAACCGAATCGGCGACCTGATCGTCAAGGAGGGGCGGGGCGCCGACCTCTGGCAGACCTGGCCTCAGGTGGCCGCGTCCATGATGTCCACCGGTTACCTGCGCGAGATCGAGCCGCTCCCCCAAGACATCCCCGGGTATCCCGTCGGTCTTCCGCTGCGTGCGGTCGAGGCCGTCCACAGCACTAGCCCGAAGCTGATCAAGCGGGCGCAGTCCGAGTTCGCCGCCCAGTCCCCGGACAACCAGGTCATGCTGGCCTTCGAACTGGCCGTCCTGATCGGCACCTGCCGCGCGCTGCCCTCCCGGCGGGCAGCGCGCCGAGCGGCCCGCGGCGAGCACGATGCGGACCAGCAGGCGTTCAGCGACACGGCCCGCGCCATCATCGACGAGATGCCGGCGGCCGTCGTCGAGCGGACCGGGCGGATGCACGCCTTCTCCCGCCGCGTGGTCCTGGCCTTCATCGACGCAGACCGCGAGACCCTCGCGGCTGTCGTGGACCGGATCGCCACCTGGGACGACGACCCCGGCCGCGAGCCCTACCCGAGGCCACGCTTCGAGTTCCCCGCCAACCAGGCGCTTGCCCTGACCAACGACCTCTTCCGCCTTGGCGAGCAGAAGGGCGCCCGCTTCTCCGACGCGGAAACGGCGCACGGGGCGGCCGAACTGATCAAACGGGACGCACCCGCCGTGCACCGGGAGGCCGCCTTGGCCCTGCTCTCCGCGATGAAGGGGGACAGCCGCGACGGCGTCGAGTTCGATCCGGTCGCCGCGACAACCGAAGCGGGACTTCTGGCGTTCGCCGCGACCGCGGCGTGGCTCGGGACGAACCCGAGGCTCATCCGCTCGAGGGAGACCGTGCGCCTCAACCTGATCAAGGAGATCAGGGAGAGCGAGGCCAGGGCGCTGAAGGTCCCCGACCGCGAAACGATCACTGAGATCGGCGACGAGGAGGCACTCATCTTCCTCCACCAACTCTACGGCGAGGACTACCCCCTCCCCCGCGACCCTGCCGAACGCGGCGTGTGGGAGCAGGACATCGTCTCCGTCATCAAGCAGCACCTGCTGGAGACCCCGGCGGATGCCACCACACTGGAGCAGAAGAAGGCCCTCCACGAGCGCGTGACCGCCATCCTGCGTGCAGCGGCCGGCACCCCCCGTCGCACTCCGGCACCGCCGGACCGCAGCGGTGTGGTCCGCAATCAGCCCAAGCGTAAGAAGCCCAAGAACCGACGCTAGAACCGCCATCCGGCGGCGCGGCCCTACCAGCACCGCGCCGCCCCAACTGCGGCACCCTCAACTTGCGTACGGCTCGTGTGACACTCCGATCACCCGGGCTCCGACTCCAAGGGAGCGGGCTTCATGCAAGCACCACCACCGGCCGCAGACGGCGCCACACAGTGATGACAGCGAGCGCGGCAAGGGTCATCCAGGCCTTGCCGAGCAGTTGGCCGGGCAGGTAGGCCAAGGATCCGAAAGCGATCCACAGGAAGACGAGGGAGTCTGCGATCAGACCGACGGTGGCGGATATCCCAACGGCCAGGACCAGCCCGCGTCGGCGTAGCGGCTCATACACCGCGTAGTCCAGGGTCTCGGCGATTACGAAGGCCGCCACGGACGCGGTCGCCAACTCCGGAGTAGCCAGCCAGTACGACAAGACCGCACCGATGGCCATGGCCGTGATGATCAGGACACGTCCGGCAAGCTCACGAGCCAGATCGCGAAGTACGAGGGTGAGGCCGATCATGTAGACACCGGCGGGGGCTGCCTGCCCGAGCCCGACGGGGACGACTCCATAGTGAGTGACGAGCAGGTTGGCTGCAGGCGTTGTGGCTATGTACGCGACCAAAGCACCGGCGGCGACAATGGGGCGAGCACGCATAGTTCTCCTCAGGGACAGGGCTGCCAGGTGGCGGCCACTTGGCAGGTTCGACGGCAGCAGCGCTGGCAGGCGCCCCCGAAAGTGATCAACGCCGTGACACTGACCTCGTGAGGCGGGACACGCGGCGCCCGGTTCAGTGGGAAGTCGAAGAGCACGTGAGCTGGCCTGTGGAGCCGGCACGCCTTGAGCGGGCCGTCACAGTTGCCACCGACGCATCCGCGCGACAAGCGGCGCTTCGCCAATGATCATTTGGCACCAAGTAGACGTCCGACAAGGACGTTTGACCTCAGGTCAGGCCAGTCAGTACCGTTGATCCATCATAGAGGGGCCCCGCCGTGCCTACGGCGGGGCCCCCTTTGTATCTACCTGCAAAAAACAGGCGGACTGAGCGTTGCGCTTTCGGTTGAGGTTCCGAGGCCAGGTACCGGCGGCGCACCCACAGAAGGGCTTACTCATGACCTCTGAGCATCTCACGCAGATCGGCTCCCCGTTTGCCAACGATGCCGGCGACGCGCTGCCGTCACCGCAATCGGACACCGTGCAGGCGGGGAATGTCGGGGCCGTACAACGATCGTTGGACGTGAGGATCGGTAGCCACTTCTCCATGTCGGTGTCGGTCTCACCGATGTTCCTCACCTTGCTGACCCTCGTGGTGGGCGGCGCGGGAGGCAACCTCGTCTACTGGGCCAGCCAATTGCTGCATCGGTAATGATCACACGCTACCCGCCACGCGCCAGCAGGAGTGTCACGCCACGAGCAGTCCGCAGACTCTGATGCGATACGCAACAACCGCAATCTCCCTCCGGTCTCCTCGACTGTCCACACGCTGGAAGTGTCGCCGGTCGCAACCATGGAGGACACCGTCTGTTGACGTGCGGCGCGACCCCGCTGGGGTGGCGTGCCGCACGTCAACAAGGCGCGTCATCCGGAGATGCGGGCAATCGCGTCGTGGCTGTGGATGCTCTCCAAGTTACGGACGCTCACTGAGTGAACGAACTCTCGTTCCCGACAGGAAAGAGAGATATCTCGAGCCATGTCCTCGACGAACACCGGATGGTCATATGCCTCCATCGTCAGGGCACGCTCATCGGGCCGCTTGACGAGGGGCACCACGGGAGCGGACGCACAACCCCTAAGTAGTTGCACGGCATCGTGCACAGGAAATGGGTATGGATTGTCTCCCACGCCGGTAACGGTCAACGAGACGCGGCTGCGCTGATTGTGTGCGCCGTAGTCCGAGATCGCTTTCGAGCACGGGCACAGACTGGTGACCTCACAGGTCACAGTGGTCGCTACGATGGCCGCGCTGCCGTCCAAGCGACCTTCGATAGATACATCGTGGACCTGCCAGGACTCGGCACCACTGGTTGGCGCTGTGACACGAGTGCCGATGGGCATAGAAACGGTGACGGTCAGCGAGGAAACGTCCAGAAGGTCCGCACCGGCCTTGAGGACCTGCGGTAGTTCCCGCGGGTCAAACTGCTGGAGGTGCTCGTGAACCAGCTCGACCATGCGACTCATGTGTGTGCCGCGCCGGTCATGCGGAAGTCGAACTGTGACCGTGAGATCCGCGATGCCGTGCTGGCGCAGGTACCCGTCGTCGAAGCTCACGGGATAGCGCAGGCCGCTGATGCCGACTTCGTCGATCTCGATGCCACGAAGGTCGGCCTCGTTCTGGATGTCGTGCATTCTCACTCGCCCCGATAGGTGCACCCGGAGGTGCAGGTTTCTCGGACGGTCAGGGCAGAGAGCGCCGGCAAGTCGGGCAGTAGCCGGTCCCAGATCCAGCGGGCCAACTGCTCGCTCGTGGGGTTCTCCAAGCCTTCGATGTCGTTGAGGTAGTAGTGGTCGAGACGGGCCTCGATCGGCTTGAAGGCACGCTTGACGTCACCGAAGTCCATGACCCAGCCGGCCTCGGGGTCGACCGGGGCCTCCACGTGGACGATGACGCGGTAGGAGTGCCCGTGGAGCCTGGCGCACTTGTGGCCCTCGGGAACTCGGGGCAGCCGGTGGGCGGCTTCGAAGGTGAACTCGCGGAAGATTTCCATTACTGAATTCCCAGATACTTGTGCGTCTGGAGGGAGAGGGTCCAGCGCGGGTTCTTCATGCAGTACTCGACGGCTGCTCGGGTGTTGGCTTCTCGATCAGGGCCGTCCATGGGCTGGAGCCTGAAGTGGCGGTAGTCAAGGTGCTCGAACTGGGCTGGGTCTCCGCCGAGTTGCGGGTACACGAGCTTCAGTTCGTCGCCGCGGGTGACCACCAAGTCGGAGCCGATCTTGGGACTGACGCACAGCCAGTCGATGCCTTCCGGCGGCGTCCGCGTGCCGTTGGTCTCTACAGCAACCTCGAAGCCACGTGCATGCAGTGCCTCAATGGCAGCCTGGTCCAACTGCAGGAGCGGCTCTCCGCCGGTGCACACTACGAAGCGGTGATCGGCGGCCTCGGAGGGCCATGCCTGCTCGACGGCCTGCGCGAGGGCATCAGCGGAGGCGAACCGGCCACCGCCCTCCCCGTCTGTGCCCACGAAGTCGGTGTCGCAGAACCTGCAAATCGCCCGCTCCCGGTCCTTTTCCAGACCGGTCCACAGGTTGCAGCGGGAGAAGCGGCAGAAGACAGCGGGGCGGCCTGCGTGGCTCCCTTCCCCTTGAAGGGTGTAGAAGATCTCTTTGATCAGGTACGTCATTCTTAGGCGCCCTGGTACTGGACGGGGTCGGTGGCCCCCGCCTCCGCGAAGCCCTTCAGGCGCATCAGGCAGGTGTCGCAGCGGCCGCAGGCTCGGCCCTGCTCGTCCGGGTCGTAGCAGCTCGAGGTCAGGGAGTAGTCGACACCAAGGCGCAGGCCCTCGCGGACGATGTCGGCCTTCGAGAGGGCGATCAGCGGGGAGTGAAGCTTCAGCTCCTGGGTACCTTCGATGCCCGCCCGGGTCGCCAGGTTGGCCATCTTGGCATAGGCGTCCATGTACTCGGGCCGGCAGTCCGGGTAGCCGCTGTAGTCCACCGCGGTTACGCCGGTGAAGATGTCGGTGGCACCGACGACCTCGGCGTAGGCCAGGGCGAAGGACAGGAAGATGGTGTTGCGTGCAGGCACGTAGGTGATCGGGACGCTGCTGCTCTCCGCCTCTTCGACGGTGTCGTGCTTGGGCACCTCGATGTCGTCGGTCAGTGCAGAGCCCCCGAACACGCGCAGGTCGATGTCTGCGATGACGTGACGCGCCACACCCTGAGCCTCGGCAACGCGCTTGGCCGCTTCCAGCTCCACGCTGTGCCGCTGGCCGTAGCGGAAGCTCAGCGCGTACGGCGTGAAGCCCTGCTCCTTGGCGATGGCCAGCACCGTGGTCGAGTCAAGACCACCGCTCAGCAGCACGATTGCGGGACGTCCCATGTTCACTCCTTCAGTTGGCTCTTTGGGTACCGGTGCACCCTACCGTGTTATCTGGACGGTAGAGTAACCACAACTAGAGACGAGTTACCGGATCCTGGAGTCGAGTCGCGTGAGGCAACTTTCGCTTGTGGTCACCTGCACGGACCGCAAGATGTCCATGCCAAGCTTGGCCCTGCATGCCCGGTCACTGCCGGCTGGGAGTACGGAGCACCGTGCCCACGTCTGGCAGACGCGGCTGAACGAGGCTTCCGGCCTTGTCCCCCTCTGCGACCTCTACCAAGGCGAACACTGGGTACAGGCCCGGCAGTTGGCTGGCGCAGCTGTGAAGGCGGGCTTCACCCCGCAGATGTGGGTCGCATCAGCCGGCCTCGGATTGCAGCCCATCACCGTCTCAGCGCCTGCGTACGCGGCGACCTTCAGCCGTCGCCACGCTGACTCCGTGGCCGGCAGCACGGCCGACTCCGTGCAGTGGTGGAACCACCTCCAGGTGGGGCGCGGGCGCGCGACCCTGGAGGATCTCGGGCGACGCGGCGCAGTCTTGCTATCTCTGTCCGAGGTGTACGGCAACGCACTGCGGGATGACCTGTCCGCACTCGGCGCTGCCGGAACCGAGGCTGTGCTGGTAGGCGGTTCCACCGAGGTTCCGGGTGTGTTGCGAGTCCCTGCGCGGGCGACGCTGCGAAGCGCGCTTGGGGGCACCCTCACCAGCCTGAATGTGCGTATGGCTGCGTCCTGGCTCCGCCACTGTGCTGACGGCAAGCTGACCGCGGCAGCCACCGCGCGATCCTGGGGACGCTGGGCGGCAACAGCGGATAAGGCCGAGCGCTATGACCGCAAACCACTGACTGACGACGCGGTCAAAGACTTCATCAGGTGCCACGCGCAACTTCACCCTGATTACTCACGAACCAGGCTTCACCGCCTGCTGAGAGACACCGGGCTCGCGTGCGAGCAGAAGAGGTTTGCCATGTTGTACGTCGAGACCTTGGAGGAGCGATGACCGCTACGATTCTCAAGCGTCGAGCTCTACGGGTCCATCAGCACCCGACGATTCCGCTGTACGTCTTCGTGCTGGCTGCGGAAGAGGTCGACCAGGTAGCGGATGTCGCCCGCATCTCCCGCGACGAGGCGGGCAAACTCATCGGGTATCAGCGGCCGGAGAAGAAGCAGCACGTCAAGCAGATCCTGGAGTACCTCGACAGCGACGAAGTGCTCTTCCCTAACGGGCTCATTCTCGCTCTGCCTTCTACAGTGCGCTTCAAGTCCAGTCCCGGGCCCTCGAGTAGTGACGGCCTCGCGACGAGTGGCACCTTGGAGATCCCACTTCCCACCTCCAGCGACGAGCCGCGCCCGGCCTGGATCGTCGATGGCCAGCAGCGCAGTCTCGCTCTGGCGCGCACCCGGCACTCCAGACTGCCGATCACGGTCGCAGGTTTCGTAGCTGAAGAGTTGGACGTCCAGCGGGACCAGTTTCTTCGAGTCAACACCGTGTCACCTTTGCCGACGAACCTCGTGTCCGAACTCCTCCCCGAGGTTGCGACTCCGCTGCCGACCAAGCTGTCCGCGCGCAAGTTGCCTTCGGTGCTGGTGAACGCCCTCAACCAGGATCACGATTCCCCGTTCCGCGGGTTGATCAAGCGCGCGTCCACCACGCCTGCCCAGAAGTCCGACGCCGTGGTCACGGACAACAGCCTGATCCTCGCCATTGAAGAGTCACTCAATTCTTCGGCTGGAATTCTCTTCCCGCATCGGAATCTCTCAAATGGGACAACCGACACGGCCGCGATCCGAAATATTCTTATCACGTATTGGACTGCTGTCCAGCAGACGTTTCCAGAAGCGTGGGGAATCATGCCAAATAAGAGTCGGCTGATGCACGGCGTCGGGATCCGTTCCATGGGTCGGCTTATGGATCGAATTATGGCCAATGTCGACCTTCGGTCGAATGACGCTCTCGCGCAGACGCGGAAAGAGTTGGCTCTGATCAAGCCCCACTGCCATTGGATGAATGGGCGCTGGCGCGAACTCAACACCTCGTGGGACGAGCTGCAGAATACGCCTCGCCACATTAGCACTCTCTCGAATTTTCTAGTCCGAGTCTATGTCCAGTCAAGGATGAGCGCCTCGTGAGATTTTACTTCCCGGACAGTCAGGACCTGGTCAGTCCGACATACGACTTCATGAATGACGAATATTCTCCGACGCGCGTCCGGCAACGTGACGATCGATATGCCCACGAGGTGGTGACGCCTGCTCCTTATGATGGAATCCTGGTAAGCAAGGCCATTGTTGATGGATCCGTCAAAGGTAGCGGGAAGTATACCGCGCCACAGCGAGCAAGGCTCTATCGGTTCGGAATCAGGAAGTTCTTCCGGCTTCCCGACACTGTGGTGAGCCTCGGCGACTGTGGTGCCTTCAACTATGTCGAGGAAGAATATCCGCCTTACTCTGTCGAAGAAGTCCTTGATTTCTACGAGGGCTGTGGATTTGACGAGGGGGTCAGTGTCGACCACGTCATCTTTGGCTATGCGCCGGACGTCAGCGAGGATGACGTTGATTCAGCTTGGGCCGAGCGTCGGCAGATCTCCCTGCGGCTCGCCGAGAAGTTCCTGGCTGCCGTCGAGTCACGAGGGCGAAAGATTGTTCCGGTTGGAGCTGCGCAGGGCTGGAGCCCGGACAGCTACGCGGACAGTGTGGCTCGATTGCAGGACATGGGCTATCAGCGCATCGCTCTCGGAGGCATGGTGCCGTTGAAGACCAAGGAGATCCTGGCGTGCCTCGAGAGGATCGACGACGTCCGCCTCCCGAAGACCGAACTCCACTTGCTGGGAATTACTCGCGTGGACAGCATGGAGGTCTTCGCGGAGCATGGGGTGACGAGTTTCGACAGCACGTCCGCTTTCCGCCAGGCTTTCATGGATGAACGGAATAATTACCACACCAGGGAAGATGCCTTCGCCGCAATCCGGGTGCCGCAAGTAGATGGAAATCCCACACTCAAGCGACAGATCCTCTCTGGAGCTGTCTCGCAGGCTGCAGCAATGAAAGCAGAGCGGGAATGCTTGAAGAACTTGCGAGGATTCGACCAAAATCGCGTCCCATTGAAAGACGTTCTCGCCTCGCTAGGTGAATACGAGACTCTGGTGGCCGATCCGAAGAAGAAGAGCTACCTGGGCCGCTACGAGCGGACCCTAGAGGCTGCCCCCTGGCGGACCTGCCCTTGCGCCCTCTGCCGAGCGCACGGCGTAGAGATCGCGATATTCCGCGGCACCGAGCGCAACAAGCGCAGGGGATTTCACAATCTCGCGGTCTTGGAGACCAAGATGCGCGCCCTGTCCTTCTCTCGATAAAGCCTGCAGGCCGAGCCAGTCGGCCGCCCCGTATACCTAGGAGATGATGTGGCCGACCAATACACGTTGCGGATTCCTGCCCTCGAGATTCGCCAGGGCAACCGGCGAATCTATTGCTTTGGCATCGACGGCAAGAAGCTGCCAAACTTTGCAGCCGTCTCCCGTGTCCGTCGTGACGAGGAAGAGCATCTCCAGGGCTACCAGAGGCCCGAGGTGCTCAGCCACATCCGGGCCATCCGGCGCTATCTGGAGTCAGATGGATCGATGCTTCCCAACGCCGTGGTCCTGGCCTTCGACAAGCGTGTCGAATTCGTTCCTGGCATCCGGAGCGGATCGGTAGAGTACTCAACTCCTGGAGAGCTGGTAATTCCGGTCGACGAATCCCTGCCCGAGAGTGAGAAGCCGGCCTGGCTCGTCGATGGTCAGCAGCGTGCCGCCGCCATCCGCGACGCGGATCTTGCCGAGTTCCCGGTCGCGGCGGTTGGCTTTATCGCCGACGGTCAGGAGGAGCAACGCTCCCAGTTCATCCTGGTGAACTCCACCAAGCCTCTTCCCAAGGGCCTCATCCACGAGTTGTTGCCGGATACCACAGGGCACTTGCCGCCTGCGTACGCCCGGCGCAAGCTCCCGTCACAGATCATGACCCGCCTCAATACTGACTCTACTGGCGCGTTTCGCGCGAGGATTGCGAGCCCCACGGCGCCAGACGGGTACATCAAGGACAACAGCCTCCTGAAGATGGTTGAGCACAGCCTCTTTGAGGGAGCGCTGTACCAATACCGGAGCCCGGTCGACGGCAGCGGCGATGTGGAGCAGATGCTCCGTCATCTTCAAGCCTTCTGGACCATGGTGTGGGAGATCTTCCCCGATGCCTGGAAGCTCCCGCCTCGCAATTCTCGTCTCACGCATGGAGTGGGAATCCAGGCGATGGGCTTCGTCATGGACAGCCTCACTGAGGGTATGTCAGCCGAAGATGTACGCTGCGTCAAGGTTCGTGAGGCCCTCGAGCGACTCCGGCCAGATACGGCGTGGACGTCGGGCACCTGGAAGTTCGCAGACGGCGACGAGCGGCGTTGGAACAGCCTTCAGAACACGCCAAACGACGTTCGGCTGCTCACCACCCACCTATTGCGGGTCGTCCAGGGCTAGAGTTTCCGGCTGGCTGTTCAACGGTGGCCGCCATGCGGGCGGCCACCGTTGATCAGTGATCGGCGACTGCGGCGCGCAAGCCGCTGACTGAAGCGCGGAGCATCGAGGCCGACCCGCTACCGTCCGCATAGGCGATCTGCGCGGAGCCCGAGTGCTGGGAGATGAACCCAGTCGCTGCATGCTTTGCGCAACGTGTGGCTATGACGATGACGTCGGCGCCGCGCGCCTTCTGGCGAAGCTGTGGACCACCGACGTGGTCATGGGCTGTGGTCACCTTCACCGCGGGCGCGAGACGGTTGAGTTCGTCCGCGCAACGGGCGAGCACCGCGTGGTCTAGCGAGTAAAGCAAAACGTTGAGTGCCGGGAGGTCCGCGAGCGGTGTGTGTTCCACCCCGTCGCTGTCCGGCTGCGCCCAGGTGAACTCGATGCCGAGTTCGTTCGAGAGCCGCCGCGCGAATGCCAGATCGGCCTCTTGAAGGCGGGCCTGGTGTCGCCATAGTGGCTCCAGCAGGGCGTAGGCCAAATTGCCGCGTGCCTCAACGTCTGGGCACGCCGCGAGTACCAGCCGATCGACGAAGTCCAAGGCGATCGACGCACGCTCGGCAGCAACCCAACGGTCACACTCGGAGCCGATCTCATCTAGCAGATCCCCATAGTCCTCCGCGCTTGGAGCGGCCCTCAGCGCAATCTCCGATAGCGCGTGCAGGGCTAGCAGATCGCCAGGGGCGAACCGGTCGAACGTCAGGGCGTTACGGATGAACGCCCGCGCGGCACGGCCAGCTGGCAACTGGTAGCCGACCGCATCGATGAACGGGCCTACGGCTCCCCACGCCCGTTCTGCCGGCACCACCCCCAAGTTGTCGAGGACATCTGCGATCGCCTGGTCGTCCGAAGCGGGTGGCGACCACGAAGTCCAGGAGGCCGCCCGCAACACCGCCTTGCCTTCAGGTCTGTCCTCCGCGACGGCCGCGATGAGGCTGTGCCATGAGTCGACCGGCGGCGCGGTCTCTGGGAGGTCGACCAGTTCCGCCGACGGAGCACTGGGCTCTCCGGTAACTGCCGCGCCTGGCTCCCCTTCCGCTTCCCCGTCATGTTGCGGTGCTGCGGAGCCTTCAAGGAGACGCACAGCGTCATCCCAGACCAGGGCCGGGAGCATTTCCCACTGCCCGGCTTCCCGCAGGTCCCTCACCAGACGTGTCAGGGTGGCAACGTCGCTCCTCACTGAGGCAGCGAGCAGGGCAACAGTCAACGCGCCCGCTTCGTACGTACGCATGTCGCCGTCGAGCAGGTCCGGGACGTACCGTCCGGCTGCGATGAGAGCCTCTTTCGCAGCCTCGACGTCCCCGGCACTCAGCGGCTCCTGCAAGGCCATCGCGTAGATCGCGCCGAGGATCGCCTCCTTCACAGGTCCGGGCGGATCCTGTCGGACAACGTCGGCCAGGCCGGGCATCGCGAGGAGTTCTGCGCTGAGTCCAAGCCGGTAGAGCCGTTTGATCCTCAGGCAAGCCAGGTTCGTCGCAGTGACACCACCGGCGGCGGCCAACTGCTCCAGCACATCTCCAGACGACGCCTGCCCACCTGCCGCCAGAGCGGCCTCGAATTCGGCCAGCAACCGCCCGACTGGCTTGGCCACTCGCCATAGCCGGGGCGGCCGACCGGCCGCAGTCCTCTGCATCAACTGGAGGGATTCGATCAGCTTCGTGCGGTGCATACGGTGCACACCCGTACGGAGCCTGAAGGTCGAACCGGAGCCCGCGAAATCGAGGATTGCTTGCTCCACTGGATCGTTGGGATCCAATCGAATGGGGCGGACGACCTCGTCGATGACGTAGGTCGGACCAGCAAAAGCGTTGATCAGATCTGCTGCCTTCGTTGCATCGGCCGGATCCCGGGCGATGACGTACGCGGCAAACCAGTCGCGTGCGATGTCCCGCCGCGGCAGGACGACGGGTGTATCGGCTCCTCTTCGTAGCACTTCAACGAAGGGCGCAGCGTCCCTCTCACCCGGATGGCCCGGCTCCAGGTTGGGCCAGGCGTCGTTCCCAGGACCAAAGAACCGCGCTAGGAAGGACTCGATCTCCTCGCGGGTCCGCATCCTCTGGTGCTGCTGCCGTGTCACACGCCATCCTTCCAGCGTTCCGCCAGGTCTAGCCGCGCCTGGGCGGCGTCCGCCCCTCCCACCTTGTACGTCACCGACTCGTCGTTCACCTTCATGCCACGGATGGTGAAATTCATCGATCCGCTGAGGATCCAGTCCCCGCCAGACAGGGTCTTCTCATGCACGTCGGCGTCACACGTGATGCGCAGTTGTGTCGTCGGTGCCGTAGTGCTGAGCCTCCGCAGGAAGTCGTCGTTGTGAGGGTCCGGGCGAGTGACCACATGCACGCGTGCCCCCGCGGCGGCCGCGCGAGCCAGGATGTCGGAGAGCCGACATCCGGATGGCGGCGCCTCAGGGAATATGGCGTCATAGGCGCCCTGGCTGTTGTCCAGAACCTGTACGTCCGTGATCCACGGCGACACTAGCCAGAGGTCGTCACTCGGTGCGAGCACTTCCCCCAGGAGGGCCGCAGCCAGCATGGTGTCGACGTGTAGGCCGGTGCGCGCGCCCGTACGGACTGTTCGTTCCAACCTGCTCACTGCACGGCCTCCCGCAGTTCCACCCGAGCCCTGAGTTCGTCACCGTGCCTGGCGAACCCGCGGACCTCGCCGTAGACGCGCATGACATCACGGTCCACGCGAAGGACGGGGACTTGGACCAGCGCATCGCCCATAGCCCGACCATCGGCAGCCGGACAGACGAGATCCACCGCTGCGGACTCAGCCATGACCTTCTGGTATCTCATTGCCCAGTCGGCGGCTGTCACATCGATCCGCGGAAGTCTGTCGTCGTAGGCGGCCTC
Source organism: Streptacidiphilus sp. BW17 (assembly GCF_041262485.1). Taxonomy (NCBI): domain Bacteria; kingdom Bacillati; phylum Actinomycetota; class Actinomycetes; order Kitasatosporales; family Streptomycetaceae; genus Streptacidiphilus; species Streptacidiphilus sp. BW17. The sequence continues at coordinate 118,053 of NZ_JBGCCR010000011.1, forward strand.
CATGAGCAGCCTGTCCAGAATCGGTCGGTCGGCGTAAGGCTGATAGTGCTCGAGGTGCTGGGTGCGGGCCTGCCGGCCACGAGGCCAGAGCATGCTGAACGCCTGGTCTGCGCTCAGCCGCCGCGTGCCACCCAACTGCAGACGGCCCGATCCGACAGCGTATGCCATGACCGGGGCGTCAACCTCGATACCGAGCCGCCTCTCCAACGCCGTCCAACTGTCGACAAGGGCGAGTACTGCGGAATCAGTGTCTGGACTACTGCCAGGCCGCAGCAGCCTGGTGGACAGGGCCGCCACCGCACTGTGCCGCGGCGGTCCGTCAAGGAGCGCCCAGGCTCGGCGCAGGGCTCCGAGCGATCTCTCCGCCTCCATCGCAGGCACCGAGCCTCGAAGTGTCGCCATTGCGCGCGCTGCTGTTCCTCCTGGCTCTACGCCCAGGTGACGGAGCAACCGGGTCACGGCAGCATCAACGTACTCGTAGTCGCTTGGCGCAAGCGCCGCAGCCACCAGTCCCCAGAACCTGCGTGGATCCTCGGTGTACGAGCGGACAAACTGTTCGACCACGCCCAGACCGCCGATGGAAGTCTCACTCAACCAGACCACCGCTGGATTCCCGGAGTCGGCCCCGGGCAACACATCGACAATCAAATCGCCATCCTGCGCGTCTGGGCAGGCGCGCAGCGCCGCAGCAAGGATGGCGGCAGCCAGAGTGTCGTTGTACACACGTAGTGCCAGGTCCGCGGTGCGCACCGCAATGTCCGGCGCGACCAGCAGCTGCCCGGCCCGGTTGAGGGCATCGATGACTCGCTGATCACGCGCCAGTTCGGTCAGAGCGGTGACCAGTCGGTCATTGTCCACACCGTGACCGGTTGAATCGGCTTCGCGATACAGCACCCGGAAGATCTCCGGAAGGTCCAGCCTCCATGAGCCGGCTGCTAGTTCAGTGCTGATCTCCTCGCTGGTGCGATCCCCGTCGAGGCCGGCGAGAGCAAAGGCAGTGAGGTAGACCTGCGCCAGTCGGTCACGCTGAAAGGAGTTCGCCAGTTCGGCGAGGGCGGGATCTTCGGCGACGGCCCTGGCAAATGCGAGGGACCGCCACTGCGGCGAAGTCAGGTAGTTGAGTACTGCAGGATCCGAGAGGTCAATTGGGGTCACACTGATGCGTACGGCGTCAACTCCCAGCCGGAAGCCCAATGCGGCAGGACGCCCCCGCAGGGTGTAGCGGACGGTGCGGCTCTCGCTGCGACCGCGTTCGTAGTTGATGTCGCACTCTGCTCCGGTCGTCATGCGTCGGACCTCGACCGGGTTTCCGGCGGCGTGCGTTGCGAAGCCGATGCCGGCGACGCGCTGCCGCCAGGGAGAAGGATCGGGCAGGTCGCCGGGACTGGGCGGTGCGTCGTCGGGGACGACAATCTCGGTGTGCCACCAGGGAGTTCCCTGGGAGCGGTCAGTGATGTCAGCTGGCGGACTCTGCAGAATCAGCCGGTGGGGTCGTACCACCTCGATCTCGCCGTCGACTCCGTGCGGGCGCCAGGGGCCTTCGGGAGTGCCGCTGGCAACGAGTTGCAGCAGGTCCAGTTCGCTCCTGCCTGGCTCCGGCATCGGTAGCCAGGTTCGATGTTCGTCACGCCGATGACCATAGCGTCGGCTCACTCGGCCGGGCACGGCCTCCCTAAGCGCCTTGGCGATGGGAAGCCGCTCGTCCGACTCCCCTCCATCAAAGGGCAGTTCGAGCTCCACTTCGGGCAGATTCAGCGGCTCGAACAGCGACCGGGTCACATACTCGGGCAGCAAACTCCCGCGCGTCGCCCCGGGGTCGTCGCGTAGGGACTTCCAGCGGTTGCCTACGCGGCGCAGAGTGGTGGGCACGACTCCGAGTAGGAGCGACCGCGGCTGCTCCCACAGTAGGGCCTGCGCCTCATCGGCACTGACCTGCAGCGCGCTGCGCAGGTGGTTGGCGAGATCGTCCTGGAGACGTGGGTCGTCCAGGAGAGTCTGCAGGAGGGTGGCGAGCAGTTCGCGGGCCTGGTCGTCTTCGGAGCGGAGGCCATTCCTCGGAGCCGCGAGAAGCACACGGGGATCCGCCCATACTCTGCGGGACCGTAGTTTTTGGCCGAGCCAGTCCAGGAGCGCCTGGGCCGCCTGGATTTTCAGGACGAACCGGTTCCCGATAGGTAGCCGCCGTATAGGCACCTGTGGGGCGAACAGCGTCTCGTAGGCCTGATAGGCGAGGCGGTCGCGGCCGTAGTCGGAAAGTGTGATCACCGTGATCGGGCGAGTGCCCCTCTGACGGCCGGCCCGGCCGCGTCGCTGGATGAAGGCTGCAGCGTCGCGCGGAGCCTTGTGCTGCATTACCAGCCCGACACGCGGGTCGTTGAAGCCGACCTCCAGCGAGGCGGTGGCAACGGTGAGATCGGCCCCGAGATCGACGCCCACGTCCTGTGAGGAGGTTCGTCCGATGCGCAGTTCACCACGGCGCAGGCCCGGATCAAGGTCGTGCCCGACCTGCTCCACCACATCCCAGGACTGGCCGTCACGGTAGCGCGCGGCATGTTCAGGCCGCTCCACCGCCCTCAGCCCGGCGAGCACCGGCTTGGCACCAGCGCGTCCACCAGAGCGCGATTGCCCTCCCTCTGCGTCCCGCAGGTCGTCATAGAAGCGGTTGGTGACGTCCAGATCGTCCGTGAACAGGAAGCCAGTGGAACCGAAGAGGAACCGTTCGCTATCCGGGTCCAGGACCCGCCCGTACAGCATCGCGGTCTGGATCGAGGTCGACAGCAGGCTCGCACCGGCGACCGGGTCGCCGCGCAGGGCGATCGCGTACTCGCGGCCCTCAGCCACCATGTCTGTGACGCTCGGTTCGATGGATTCCACATCGCTGGCGCGCAGCCCCACGAGTTCTGCGAAGAACCGGTCGGCGTCCTTAAGGGTTGCGCTCAGCCCGACGAAGGTCATCGTCCTTCGGGTTGCCTTGCGCCAACGACGCAGCAGCAGGGCTACCTGTGCGCCATGCATGCCGGAGTACGTGTGAACCTCATCGAGCAGCACGAGAGCCGGCGGGCTCCCGCCCCGCCAGCCCAGCAAGCCTTCCAGATCGGGATTCGCGCTGTTCCGGTTGAGCATCTCCGTCGTAGTGAAGAGCAGATCGGGCGGCGTCCTGCGAAGAGAGTCCCGAGTCAGGGCAATGCTCCCGTGAGGGATTGTGTGGCGGCACTTAACGCACGTCAGCACCTCCTTTTCTTCCCTCCGGTCCTCGTCGGACCACAGCAAGTCGCCAGTCTCACACTGAGGACAAGTCAGGTACGGACATACCGCCCCGCCGCGCTTCCTCGTCCATGCGCCCGAAGCGTTCGCGCCGGCCTCCAGCCTGCGATCGCGAGCGTTCCAGGGAGTGTCGCCGTACAAGGCGCCGATCCGCAGGGGCCGACGGCCGGCCCGGTGTAGCGCGTCGCCGATCATGTCGGCGGTGCGGACTGCCTCGCGGAGTTGGTCGCGTAGCAGTTCCTTGCGCGGGTACAGAGCGAGCGTGTGCACGCGGGCGGAACCGGGGCGAGCCTCTTGTGCCATCGCGGCGAATGCCGGGAGGTAGAACGCGAGTGTCTTACCGCTGCCGGTTCCGGCGCCGATGATCAGTCCTTTGGACTGGGGCTGTCCCAATGAGGCGAAGATGGCTTTAGAGGCATCCACCTGGAAACGGGCCAAGGAGCGCCCTTGGAGCTGGGCAGCCGCGATGTACTGCTGGACCTCTTCCCATCCGGTGAGGGATGCCAACTCTTGGAGAACTGTGGCTGCCTCGATGTCGCGCCGAGGGTAGCGCCGCGGAGCAATGTGCAGCCGGTAGTCAGCGACCAGTCGCTTCCCGTGCTGCCACCATCCGGCTTCGGGCGGACCCGCCCAACTGCGTGGGGCGAACAGCTGACGTAGCCCTGCCGTCAGGCGCAGCGACTCGGCCAGGCGTGTTCGGTAGCGAGGTGGGGAGCTTCCGGGCACGCAGAACAGCAGGGCCATGTCCCGGCATTGATCGAGCACATCGTCGGCCGTCGTGTCTGCTGGCGGCGTCGGGTGGCACGTGAGGGTCTCCTCGATGACCGTGAGGACTTCCGTCTCGGCGAGCGCACCCTCGGTCATGCCCCATGCGAGAAGGGGGAGTTCTAGATCCTCCAAGCGGTTGAGGAGTTCGTTGGCGAAATCACTGTTGATGCGCTGGGTCACGCGCCCTTCCTCAGCAATCCGATCTGGTCGTCGATCGCGTATGCCCGCAGCAACGCGATCTCCTCGTCTGTCACTTCGCGCAGTGAGACGGGCCGCTTCCCCAGCCTGTCCAGGAGCGCCAGCAACTCGTCTGGTGGGTCTTGGGCGTCGTGCAGCATCTCAGCCAGTGCGGCACTTGTGGCTGCAAACACGGCGATGCCCGACGTGGTGGCCTTGCCGTTCTTGGCGGCGCGCTCCAGTTCTGCGCGGCGTTCGCGGGCCACCTGCTGCTCGTCTGGGGGCAGCATGGGGATCCTGGCCAGAGGAAGAGCGCTCAGGCGGTCATTGGACCAGGTCGACCAAGCGGCCTGGACCTCGCTCTCCGCGCGCTGGGTAGCGGCCTTGACCTTCTGTCTGGCGGTCTTGAACACATCGTTCGAAGGCAGTGCCCCAGGCTGCGCCTTGCGTTCGAACCCGACGCGGCCATCCTCCACGTCAGAGAGCCTGGCGAAGTCGTAGGCCCCTTGGGCCTGCAGTGCGCGGGCCACACTGATCTGTTGACGGAGTTCGTTCAGCTGCACCCTCAGTTCTGCGATGCGCTCGGCGATCCTGCCCGCCTCTCGATCTCCGGCAGCGCCTGCCGCTAGACGGCGGGCGTGGTTCTGAAGTTGCGTCGCCTTGTCGTATACCGACATCTCGCTCACTGTTCATCGCCCCTTGCCACGGCCAGTTCACGCCACTCGTTGAGCAGTTCCTGAACCCCTAGTGCCGCGCTGTCGCCGGCCTCGCCGCTCCGGGACTCCGCGCTGTTCAGGGCCTCGTCGAGCCAGGCATCGGCTGCGACGAGGATCTGGCGGATGTCCTCGAACGCGTCCCCTCGCTCCCGGACGGCTGCGACGACGAGGGCGGTCCGCTGAGCTCCTTCGGAGCGGTTCGGGCCGGCTGCCTTCTCCAGATCGTCTTCCAGCTCCGAGATGACCTTCCAGTCAGCATCCTGCACACGCAGGATGAGTGACTCGATGCGCTCGGCGTCGCTGGTGGCCAGTGGAAGTCCCACCTCTCGCGCAGATGTCAGCGCGCCCCGAATCGCGGAGAGCGTGTGACTGCTTGCGGTGCCGCGTGGCTGGCGTGACCGGACCTCATGGAGACGCTCTCGAAGGAGAGCGGCCTGATCGTCAACGGAGGTCATCCACGACGCGAACCCAATCACCGCAGGCCTGACCCATGTGGGCACCACCAATCCCTCGATGTCCCAGTTCCATTCGGACGCGGCCTGGCGGAGCAGCGGCACTGCCCGAGCGGCATCGATCATCTTGACGGCACCCGTACTGCCCTGCGCGATACCCATGCTTGTCCTGATCCGCTCGACCAAGGCCGGTCGTGCCTTCAAGTGTCGTGCCAGAGTTTCGTTCCACTGCCTGGTGCGAAGTCCAATATCCGCGCGGGTCCAGGTCCGCCCCTCGTCCAGGACTACGGACAGCAGTGCCGCGTCATCGAGCCCGGGCCAGGCCCGGCCAGCGAGAGCAGCCCCGAGCAGCGAGGCCCTTATCCCCAGGACGAGTTCGTCGTCCGAGATCTCCAAGTGCCGTTGGACTGCGGAGGTTAGTGCGTCTGAATACAGGTCCGCGTACCGGCTCAGACGGCGGATGTCCTCGGCCCGCGCCCGGCCGCGCCCGTGCTTGGCGCACAGGACGCTCTTGAAGAACTCGCTGTTCGCAGCCTTGCGGTCGAATCGGATCTCGGGACGCGCCGCCTCGGCGCGTCCTTCCCCTACAGCATCCTCGATTGAGACTGTCCTCGAGTCGCGTGGCCACGCACTGGTCAGAAGCTTCGACGACTGGGCCTGCATCAGCGGCGTGGTCCACCGGTAGCGTTGGACCACCGCTTCCGCGACTACCCCTCGGATCTCGCGGGCTGTGACTTGCTCCAGCGTTCGATCGCGCGAGATCCAGTCCTCGGCGGACTGGAGTCGGGCCAGGAGGGACTTCGGCAGAGCAGTATCTGGTGCAGATGGCGCGGGGGCAGGCGCGGAGTGTGAGCTCCGCTGCGGCCCGTGGTTGGCCGTGTCCGCCGGGGTGATGCGGCCTGAGGCACTCAAGGGTGCCATGGAGAACGCCTGGAGGAGCTTCGCGTCCAGTGCCGCTGCGTGCTGTGGCGCGTCTCCCCAGAACTCGAGCGTCAGTTTCCGCCGTTCAGCGTCGACGTGGTCACTGTCGTCAACGCTCTCGCGCACGGCCCCACTCAAGGCGTGATCAATCGAGGCTGTGGGGAACTGCTCGCGGAAGCGGGGGCTTGGGAACTCTCCTTCCCTGAGGCTACTGGCGTGTTCCACCAGCACAGGTCGCACCACGCTGCCCAACACGGTGCGTGGGACGAAAGCCCACGGCTCATTCTTCGGGGCTGTCGAGTGGACTGCGCGGATCAGCGCCGGCTCGTTGAAGGGGTAGAGGCCATGGCCTTCGGCTGTAGCACCGAAGGCGTCATGGCATCGGGCCTGTAGGGGGCAACTCTCGCAGAAGTTGGGCGTAGCGCTGTCGTCTATGCGCTCCAGATCATCGCGACCGATGCGGGCTGCGTTGAGGTAGTGGCCCACAAACGACGTGATCTGGGCTGCTCCGTTGTCGTCCTTGTCATAGGGCACATCGAGGTCGTAGACGTATCCAGTGGTCGCTCGAACTCGGGTGAGCGCTGTCTCCGGCAGTTCGCGGAAGTAGCCCGTAGTCACCGCCATCAGAGTTCGGATCGGTGCGAGGATCGTCCTCCCGTCTCGGTTGGCCGCCTCGACCACCGCATCGAGAAGGTCACGCTGCACGCCCTGGATAAGGGCAAAGTCTTCGATGAGAAGAATGATCTCCTTGCCCTGCCTGGCGTACTCCCGGCGGACCTCCACCATCGCGTCCTGCAGGCGTCCCGTGCCGAGGTTGGCCGCATTCTTGACAGCCGGCTCCAGGTGCTGGTTGAGCAGGTCCACCGCAGAGGCCTGGAGGTCACCCCTGGTCATCAACTGACCTAGCAGGTCCTGGGTAACCCTTGCTGCCAACTTGACGTCGGCGATGTCCAACGGCAGGTCATCTGTGGTAAAGCCCTGCGGACGCTCGGCGCTGCCGTCCCTCCTGTCGTTCAGGAGTTGGTCGGCCAGTTGGGGAATGTATCTGCCGGAGGCCAGCATGTACTCCCTGACATGCGGGTCCTGCAGAATTACGGCCAGCCCGCGGGGTCCTGTCAGTGCACGCGCCGGTCCGGAGACATCCTTGCTCGTGGTTGCTGCGAGGACCTCCTCGAGCGCGTTCAGGAGCCGCCGGGCCAGCGCGGGCTGGTCGACATCTGCGGTGAACTTATCAAGGTCTGCCTTCAGTTGGGCCAGATCACCTGTTTCGATCTCCGCGAGCAACGACTCGATGACACCTCGGAGGCTGGTTTTGGCCTTTTCGAGGTAGATAACCTGCCGCTTGTCCGTGGAGGGGATGTGCTCTTTCACCCAGCGTACGAGATGGGACTTTCCGGATCCCGAATCGCCGACGATCGGCATTAGCAGGGCTCCGGTGTCCGACTTCCGCGTCAGGAAGTCCTTAAGGACAACCTGCTCGTCAACGGGGCGGCCTTCCTTCACAAGGGTGCGGCCTTCCGGCCGGGCCCGCTGGATGCGCAGTGGCACATGGGTGGCCAGAAAGACAGCACGCGGAGGGCTGACGGCCTCGGTGTTGATCGTGGTGGCCGCCGTCGCGGGATCCCAACAGAGATAGCCTCGGAAGTCAGCCACGGTGGTCCTCCAGGATCGTGATGTCGCTCACGTAGCGGGGGCTCAGAGGCCGCTCGGGGTCATGGAGGCTCAGCACGCGACGCGCGTCGGCGTTGCTTTCAAAGCGGAGCCAGCCCTCGTCCTCACCGCGCAGCAGGGCGAACGACAGCGCCGTACCGGCTGCGGTCTCTCCCGGGCTGGTGATCCCCAGTGCCTGTGCGTAGCCGCCGCCCGGGAGAACGGGCAACGCGCCGCGCAGGGCCAGAAGAGTCTCAACCGCGTTGACGTGCATCCCGGGTTGCCACCGTTCGAACACGGCCTGGCGGACCGCCGGTGTGCAGTCAGGCGTCAGCGGGCTGCTGCCACTGCTTGGGATGAGCGGTCGGGCTGCCAGGCCGAGTGCCGGCGCCCAATACCCGAAGCGCTGCCATCGGATGTCGTTGCTGAAGAGGGAGCCGACCTCAGGCTTCAAGGCGCCCTGCTGCTGCAACTGGGCACTCTCCCAGTTCACTGGTGGGTCCATCGGGTCCAGGGACAGGAACCACGCCAGCGCCCGAGTGAGGTCCCGCGGCCCGGATTGGTCGGCGCTATCGGCCAGTCCAGTGTTGCGATCAGGCGCGAGGACGGCGTCGCGGAGCAACCTTGTGTAAGCATCAAGGTCCTCCTGCCCGAGATCCCGCAGGACGTCTGCAAGCCTGAGGTCACCACTGCCTTCCTCGACGCTCACCAGGCCAAGTCCTCGGAGCGTGCTGACAGCCAAGTCAAACGTTCTGTCAGTCGCTCCGTCGTCCGAGGAGAGGGAGGACGGGCTCAGCAGCGCTCTGCACTGATCGACTGGAACGGGCTTCTTCATGAAGCTGAGGAACCGAACCACCGCCCACATGGGAGAAGGCAGAGATCCCTCAACGTTGATCAGGGCCATCAGAGCGCCTCCAGAGCAGCGCGAACCGAGATGTTCGCTCGGTGGATGTCGATCAATGATAGGCCCGGCCGGTCGGGGTGCTCCACGCGCTTCGGGTGGAGAAGGTAGGTTACGTCTCCGGCCTCAAAACGAGTTGACACTGCGTCATCCAACTTGGCGGCGTCGTCGTCCAGCAGCCACAGCACCGGTCCTGGGTAGCTGTTCAACAGGTCGTGGTCGGTGTCCACGATGACAGGACGGGGCAGTGAGTCCCGTTGAAGCCGTGTCACGGTGCGGGCGTCCAAGCCCGGTCCACCCACCACAGCCATGCCTCGCCGGGTGAGCATCTTCAGCAACTGTGGGACGAGGTCCCGTCGTTCCTGCTCACCATCCCACCACAGGCTCAGAAACTGCAGGTCACCGCGGTAGTGCGCGAGGGGATCCTCCGGGCGCCCCAGCGCGAACGGCACTGGTGGGCGCGGTACCGCCGCCAGGCGGTAGAACCCGTCTTCTCCAGGCCCCCCGTCCGCCCGACAGCGTGGACACCCGCGGCATGTGATTCCCGTTCGAAGGCTTCCGCGGGGACGAGGCACTCGGTAGTACGCGCCTAGGACGTCTCCGATGCAACGGTCACCTCTTAGGGCCGCCTGCAGGTGCGTCAGGGCCGACCTCTGCTCGGACAACAACGCGCTGCGAGCCGCATCGAATCTCTTGACAAAGTGGTCGCCAACGTTCGTCTGAATATCCTCGAGCGAGACGTCGACACGTGTGGCGATCGTCGCGTAGAAGGCTCCCAACCTGGCTCGCCACACCACGTCCGGCTCCTCTTCGAGGCGCTGGGGCGGCTCGGGGGCGTGAAGACGCACCAGGCCGGCTCGAACCATGAGGTTCAGCGTGCGGATGTTCCACTCTCGATTGCGTTCATAACCCTCGCTCATGTCTCCCGGGTGTGCATCGAGACTGACGCGATAGCGGTTGGCACCCAGGTGCTCGTCCGGGCGGAACATCCACTCCCACCGCTCCAACGCCCGCCTCGCCGTGATCACTGCACTCCGGTTGATGCCCTTGGCCACGGACTCGTCCCCGGGCCCCGACACGAGACATGCCAACGAAGGAGCACCGTCGCGACCGCCCCGGCCGACCTCCTGGTAGTACCGATCGACCGTTTCCGGAAGGCAGGCATGCACCACGGTTCTGACGTCGGGAAGATCGATGCCTAGGCCGAAGGCGGAGGTGCCCACCACGATGTCGAAGCGCGTGCGCCCCGCGGCGCCGGAGGTCCTTCCGCTCCAACCTTCGAGCGCCCTACGGCGTTCTTCGTCGTTCGAGTTCCCGGTCACGCACGTGACCCGCGCGAACCCTGACCTCCGCAAGCGCTCGGTCCAGGCCTCCGCGTCGTCGACCTTCGTGACATACAGTGCCAACGGCCGTGGCAAGAGAGAGAGTGATCGTAGAACTGCGGCCTGGCGCCCCTCCTCATCATCGCGAGCATCAATGTAGTAACTCGGCTCGTGACGCAGCCCTGACGCCCACACGATCTCAGCAGGCTGGGGGCCGGCAAACAGGTTCTCCAATGAGTTCACCTGCTGCTCGGTAAGCGTTGCGCTCATCGCCACAGTCATGGGTTCTAGCCCCTGGGGGGCAGTGCTGAGCCAGGTCCGGCGCTGGCTGGACATCGTCTGGAACTCTGGGCGAAAGCTGCTGCCCCACTGTTCGACGAGATGCGCCTCGTCGATGACGAAATACTTCAGCAGACCGGCTTCGGCTGCGTCCTCCAAGGGTTCCTTAAGACTGGAGACCAAAGCTTCTGGTGAGGTAAAGAGCAATCGTTGCCGTCCGGTGCGCACGTCGTCGCGCATCTCGCGTTTGAGATCGTCAGCGAGACCGCCGATGTATGCGTAGCGGCCGGTAGGGCTCTGCCGACCCCCGTTCGCGAGGACCTTCTGGGTGCGGCGCTCCATGTCGAGCGCCAGGACCACCGTGGGGACCACCATGACGGACACCCCGCTGCGTGCGCTCGCAAGCAGGGCGGGTGCGAGCGCGACCTCGGTCTTCCCGTGCCCTGTCGGCAGGCAGACGATCGTTGTGCTACCAGGCGGCGCGAGGGCAACCGCTCGCGCCGCCTGACGCTGCCCGATTGAGAGGTAGTGCTCATAGCCCAGGGCCTCGGTCCAAAAAGGATCGGCCGAGCAGTGCTCAAGTCGCCGTCGGTGCGGCGATTCAAGTCCCAGGTGTACCTGCCGCAGGTCGTCGTCTGCGGCCTGTTCCGCCTTCCCGCTCGGCACTTCCGGGTGCCACGGCAGCGCGGAGACCCGGAGCCCTCGAGTCGACGGCAGGGTCTGGCAGTGGACCTCTTGCCACTGGTCGCGGCTGGGAAGCAGCGGGTCCACAGGCACCTCGAGCCGCGAGGTGTTGCCGCGTGCGTGCGCTTCGAGCAGGATCTGCCGGGTCAGCGCTGCCACATCGCGCCAGCCTGCTTCATTCGTGGCGAGGCCGGCGAGCGCATCGCCGAGCCGGCGCAGAGTGCCCGTATCGAACGTGTGTGTCGCCACATCCGGCCAGGAGTTGAATAGCGCTTGGGCTCCCGCCCACGTATCACGCGTCACTCGTCTTCCTCTCCCGTTGGCTGCGCACCACACAGGTAACCGAGACCACACGTACGATCGGGCGCGAGAGTCCCTCTACCAATGCGTTCGTCACCGTCACGTCCCGGAGGTAACTTTCGGCATCCCCCACCAGGTGGCCTGCTGCTTCGCGAGCCTCTGCCTGAGCCTTCGCCACGGCGAGCACGCGTCGGGCCTGTTCCTGGGCCTGAGAGCAGCGGGCGGTCAGGTCGGTGGCCTTTGCCAACTCCCGTCGAGCTCCTTGTTCGGCCGCTGCCGCGGAGCTCCGGTAGCCCCTCCAGCCGCCGAAGATGTCGGTCAAGTCACGGATCCGCTGGGCATTGAAGTTCTCATCCCTGCGGTTGTCGTACTTCTCGTCCAGCCAGTTGCGGACTCTCCCGCTGACGAGTGCCTCATCGCTTCCAGCCGGAATCCACACCTTGAGCATGAATGGCGGAAGGATGCGGTCGGCCTGGCGCCGCAGCGCGGTCTGCGCCTCCAAACGGTCGGCAACAAGCCTCAGTGCGGCAGAGGTGTCCGCTTCCACCAGAAAGTCGAATCCAAAGTACGGCAGCGGTTCTCCCCTGTAGTCGCCGTCGATACGCCGAAACGCCGCCGCCTGGCCTCGGTCATCGACAGCGATGACGGCACCCAGCATGTCAATGAAGGGGTTGCCGATGCGGAACAACCGAGTGCCGGGTGCCCGCAGCGCAGCAGAACGGTTGAACGTCGCCTGGGCCATCGTGCGGGACAGCAGAGAGCGCTCGCGGACGTAGAGTCGGGGAGCGATCAGCGGATGTGAAGAGTCGAGGTCGAAGACTTCGCGTGGGCAGCCATCCACCGTGCGCTCGTAGTGCCGGAACTTGATCCCTCCCTCACTGTCCCCGGCGTATCGCAGCAAGGCGTCTCGCATGCTGTGCCATTGCCACTCGATTTCCCCGAGCGCAGATGCGATGTCACGCTCCTCGGTGGAGGTCTCGTGGATGGCCTCCAGCATGTCCATCTTGTCGATCTGACGACGCGCTTCGCCCATTTCTTCGCGAACGCGCTCCTCAGCCCTGGGGAACCCGTCTGGGCCTTCCCGTAGAGCTACTCCCCATACGTCAGCCAGCCCTTGGGCGATAGCGTCCTGAAGCGTTGACGCCGACTCAGAAAAGATCTCGTAGCCATGAATTAGCACCGATAGCCAGGCATCGTGGAAAGACTCCGCCCCGGCAGATCCACGCAAGACATACTGGCGGGCCGGCGTAGCCTGCCCGGCGGACCTGACTCCGCGATACCGATCGATCCGACCCAGACGCTGCTCAAGCCTGTTCGGGGACCATGGCAGGCGGAGATGAACGACCGCGTCAGCCAGTTGCAGGTTCAGCCCGTCCTCGGCGGACAGGTCAGCGATGAGCACGCGGGTGGGCTTCTTGGCAGCCGGAGCGCTCCACTCGACGACAGCCTGTTCAGACTCCTCCACGCCGGCACTGCGCGTGTGCGAGCCGATTGACGCCCTGGGGAACTGCGTACGCAGCCGCTCGGCAAGGTTCTCGGCCAGCCCTCCGGGACCACAGAACACCACGATGCGGCCGCCTTGACGCAGCACCGGCAACAAGGCGTGCACCAGCACCTTGATATCGGTATCCCGGTCTGCCTCAGTGAGCTGACCCTCAAACTCGTCCAGGATCCGAGACTCTTCTTCGACCAGGCAAGGTGCAGAGAGAAGCTGACGCTCCGGCACGGTTAGACCAGCGCGGTCTCCCGCTGCCGCGTCCCGCCGGACCCGCCAGCGGAGCGCGTCCACAAAGTCATCGGCCGGACCTGATACCCGGGAAGCGAGCACACCAAGAGCGAGTGCGTACGAGGCCTGCTGCTCCTCCGTACCCTCGTCGAGTAGATGATCCCAGATGCCCGTGCGCCACTCGAGCAGGCAGTCCTGAGCCGCCTGTTGCCCGAAGATCTCGGACTCGAGAAGCTCAGGTTCTTCCCGGCCCCGAACTTCATACGGCTCCATCTCTGACGTTGGGTCATCACGAAGCACCTGAGCACGGCGCTGCCTGATCACCCGACGGTGCAAGCGATACGTCTCGCTGATGTGAGCTCGCAACTCCTCGACGCGAACCATGATCTCCTGGCGATCGGCCTCATCGCGCAGGTCATCGTCCTCATCGAGGAGTTCGAGGACCCCCGCAGCCAAGACCTCGAAGCGTGTGTCCTGTGGCAGCAGGCCCCGGATGCCCTCGATCGTCGATGGAAGCAAGAAGGTGAAAGCCGGATTGAGCCCATACACACTGTCGGCCAACTCGGCCCGGAGTGCGTACCGTCGTTCAAATGCCTCACGGTCGTCCCACCGGTACAGGTCTGGATCCAGCAGGTGCAGTAGTCCGAGGTGAGTGATGTAGTGAGAGGTGACTGGCGTCGCAGACAGGAGTAGCAGCTTTGACGACGCATGTGCCAACTCGCACAGTTCACGGTACGGGGACTCTCCGGGACCGCTAGCCTCAACTAGCGCATGCGCTTCGTCTACCACCACGAGGTCGCTGTCGTGGTACTGGTGCCACTTCTCCGGAGTCTCGTGCGAGGAGAACTTCACTCGCGCCTGTGGAAAGTCTTCGATGAAGAACTTGTCCGTGAGCTCACGCACCCATTGCCGACGTAGCGCGTCTGGTGCGATGACGGTGATCCGGGCTCTCGGGTTGTCGATCATGGTCTGCCGGATGACATAGCCCGCTTCGACTGTCTTGCCAAGCCCAACCTCGTCCGCCAGAAGGTAGCGCTGGACAGGGTCTGCAAGGACGGTCAGTGCTGCGCGCACCTGGTGTGGGTAGATCTCCACGGCCGCAGAGAGCAGAGCGGGCACGTTAGCGCTTGCTGCGCGTTGCGCGACCAGACTGCGCAGCATCGGTAGCCGGGCATCGTGGAAGTAACCGGACTCGTTGCCGCCGGATGCCAGCACCTGGACCGGGTCGCGGACGGGCCTGTCCCAGCGGACGCGGAGATCGTGCTCATGTACGGGAAAGTCGTAGTCTGAGTTCGGGAACTGTACGAAGTATTCAGGGAGCCGGTCACCCTTCACACGGCCGGCCCGCCACTCCCCCGTACTGGGGTTCCTCCAGTACACGCGAGTCTCGGCCGGTAGCGTCACCCGGCGACACCGAGACGGTGACGCGAGGAGCGACTCGACCGCAGGCTCGGCCACGGACTCAAAAAAGTCGACGCGCAGCGAGTCTCCATGGATCTCGCCGACACGCCCGATTCCCGGTGCCCCCGGGCAGTCGACGAGGTGGCCCACCTCAAAGCGCGACGACATCCCTCTCCCATCCCCAGCTGATGCTCCATCACCACGGATGACATTAGAAGCCACCACTGACAACCACGATGAGGAACATCGATATTATCGAACTAATGATCGACAAGAAGCGCGGAACAGCCCACTGGGGTTCCTCCCTGCGCATCTTGAGCCACTCCAGGTATCAGCAACCGCCCCATTGGATCGCCAATAATCGCACGCATGACCTAATCCCTACTTAGCCGCCCCAACCGCGGTGAGGTACCCCCGCTCCTCGATCCGCCACTCGTGCCGCTTCGCCCCGTTGCCGGACTCCAGCCTCAGCACCCCTCCGTGGATGCCGCAGGGGCGGAGCCTGGCGCGGATGGGGACTCGACCGAGAACGCCTTGTACAGCAAGGCGGGGTGGCGGTGAGGGGCGGTAACGCGCCCACCGACGCGGTGGCCCATCTCCGTGATTTCACGCTCCAGGAGGTGCTGGTCGCGTTCCTCGTTGAAGACACCGATGATCAGCCGTCCACCGGGTGCCACCACCCGGGTCAGCAGGTGCTCGACGTAGGCGCCGCGCAGTTGGGGTGGGACGTAGTCCAGACCGGTGCGGACGATCGCGAAGGTGCGGGACGGCTCCCAGCCCATCGCGTTCGCGTGCCAGATCCGGCCGCTCCACTGCGGGCAGCGCTCGCGGGCCAGCGCGGCCAGGGCCTCGGAGATCTCCACCCCGTATGGCTCGATGTGAATGCCGTCCTGAGTAGCCCAGGCGGTGAGTGTCTCCATGAGGTGGCCGTTGGCGCAGCCGACGTCGAGGAAGTCGCCCCCGGACGCCGGCAGCGCCCGGACCAGGAGCCTGCGGGCGCGCTCCCAGTGGGCCGCGTCTCCGCTGTGCCCCGACTGGGCCCGGGGATTGTCGGCAGCCAGGTACGCGGGTTCGATGAGCGCGCGGACGGCCTCGTGCCAACCCTCCTGGTCGAGGTCGCCGGAGGTGAAGGCGGCGTCGATGACCGCTGCTTCGCGCCAGCTTCTCTCCTTGCTTGCTGCCAGGTCGTCCGCAGCGGGTGATTCATCCTTCATCTGTTCTCCGGGCGCGTGGAAGGAAGCATGCCTCACGCGGGGCGTAGGGCATCCCCCGATGTGTTGGGGTGGGGTCTTGAACAGCCCCGTTGCGATGCACTGCCTTCGCGAACGGGGGCACAGGCGTCGTGCTGGACGTGCTCGGGTGGGGCTTACATACAGCACTGCGGGTAACTCTCCACGCATGAAGGAATACTACGGACCTCTGGGGCGCGAGATGGTCGACAACTCCGCGTTCCAGCTCATCGGCGCGTGCCTGGCGCTCGACGTCGTCCTCACCTCGACCGGCACCCGCCAGCACTGGGACGATGCCAGGGCAGCTCTCGCCCAGCCGATCCCCGACGAGCGACTCAGGACGGTGCTCGATGTCCTTTCAGCCGGATGACGACACCCGGCACAACCTGACGACAGCGCACAAGAAAGCCGCCGCGTTCCTCGGCCTCGTGTGCACCGAACCACCAGTCTTCGGCACCTCCGGAACCACCATCGGCTGCCGGTCCGAGAACAACTGGCTCCGGGTCTCCAGAAGCAGCCGTCACCGGGCGCCCCGGCCGACCGGCCAGGGCGCCCTCGGCGCTGAACAGTTCGTCCCTGCATTCGTCCCGCGCCCCCGGCTCCACGACACCGTGGACTGGACGGAGGCCGGCTGGTTCTACCAGGCGGACGTCTTCGACCTGGTAGGTTCCGCGGTCTCCTCAACCCCGGACCTCCGCGATGACCCCGGCCTGGACGACGGCTGGTGGACCGGGCTGCGGAACGCGCTGGCTGGCATCGCGGAAGCACCGAGCACGAAGATCACTCTGCGCCAGACATGGGTCGAAGAGGTCTTCCCGAAGTACCTCGGTATCCCGGCCCCAGCCGAAATCGAGCGGACCACCGGGCACGGTGATCTCCAGTGGGCCAACCTGACCGCCGCGCCGCTCAAGATCCTCGACTGGGAACGCTGGGGCCTGGTGCCGGTCGGCTACGACCCTGCGGTCCTGTGGGTCAGCAGCCTGCTGGTGCCCGCCGTCGCACACCGCATCCGCCAAGAGTTCGCGGACGTTCTGGAGTCCCCCGCCGGGCGAGTGGGCCAACTGATCGCCCTGGCGGAGATGCTCCAAGCGGTTGACCGCGGGTACTACCCGGAGCTGGCGCCCCTCCTTGCCGACTGCGCACGTGGACTGACCGGCGTCGCCCTCCCACAGGGCATCGGTCCCAAGCACATTCGGTAGGCCCCACTGGCCGTCGATGGTGACCTCCGCGCCGATGCGCTCCCCGAGGCGCAGCATCAAGCGCTTGAGGTGCTGCTGGTCCATGGCATCCAGCAGGCGAGTCGCCGCATTCAGGGCCTCGTCCGGAGACGGGTTGACGACCCCGATCGCTACTAATCCGGTGGTCATGTGGGGAAAGCCTCCTCGACCGCGATCGAGACGCAGACCACTTTCCCGCCGGGGATGAGCGCGACCTCGAACGACTCGGACAGCGCCTCCGTGAGTTCCATCCCTCGGCCGCTCTCGTCGTCGGGGCTGGCTTGCCGTCGCCTGGGGGGCGCGGAGCTGGTGTCCGCAACCTCGATGCGGAGCAAGCCACTCGAAGGAGTGAACAGGGTTACACGTACGGGACGTTGGGTGTGTTGAACTCCGTTGGTGACGAGTTCGCTGACGATCAGTTCGACGGTGTCCGTCGGCACCTTGAAGCACTCGTAGGCGCTCTTGACGAACCGGCGGGCCTTGGGGACGGACAGCTCTGCTGCGGGAAACTGGCTCGACGCGAATACGTGAGCGTGTCTGTCTTCCAGGGCCAGCACGACTGCCTCCATCGCGTGGGGTGCAGCTGTCGAGGTGCACGACATGATCACCAATGGTGGGGCGATGACCGCGCTGCGTAGTGATGACGAGTGTGTACCCGGTCACATCGCGTGCGCAACCCTAATGGGTAACCCAATGGGTCAGTCTCGAATCTTGCAACGCCCCCCTCGGCGCAGGAGACTGACGGTCAGCCAGAAGGGAGGATCGAGTGCCCCCGCACTTCTCACCGATCGCCGCCGGCGCCCTGGGCGTTGAGCTGGGAGCCCTCCGTGGCACACGCTTGCTGCGCGAGGTGGCCACGGCGACCGGGCTCGACGCCAGCGACATCAGCAAGTGGGAGAACGGCGTCAAGCTCATCCCAGAGCGATCCCTGGAACGCCTGCTCGACGGCTACGACGTTCAGGGGGCGCGCCGGCAGCGTCTGCTGAACCTGCGGGAGAGCGCGGCCAAGGTCCACTGGTGGGCGCCCTTCCGCGAGATCCTCGATCACCAGATGGTCGGTGAGATCGAGGTCGAGGCCAAGGCGGCTCTCCTGGAGGAGATCGACGACGACTGCTTTGGCTACCTCCTTCAACACCCGAGCGCCCGTCGGGAGAACGCCCAGTACTACTGGAAGCAGCCGAGCCCCGACGAGGCGGAGCTGTGGCTGGAAGTCCATCGACGCCGGCAGCAGCGGTTGTTCGATAACCCACCCCTGCACGTGCACACGATCGTCCACGAGTCGGCCTTCGAGCGCTCGACCGACCCGGACGTGATGGTTCCCCAGTTGACGTTGCTCAAGGACCTGACAGCCCAAGGTCATGTTGTCCTACGCGTCATCCCCAAGACGTCGGGTGCAGCGGGCAGGGTATTCTTCCGGGTCAAGCGGTACAGCTTCGACGAGGAAGATTCACCAACGTATGTGTTCTCCGAGGCACTTACCGCAGGGACTGTGCAAGAGTCGGAGCGCGAAGAGATCCGCTTCAAGCGAGCCTGGGCCCGCCTGTCCGCGCTCGCTCTCTCGCCCGAAGAGTCCAACGATCTCCTGCACCGACGTCTGAAAGACTGGCTGTGACGATGTCCCACGACCCCTACGCCCACGACGGCACCGAGAGCATCACGGCCCGGGTGAAGTCGTTCGCTTCCAACGGAAACACCGGATGCTTGACGATCAAGCGGTTCCGTGACGGCTGTGTGGAACTCGGCGACGACAAGCCCGGCCACGAGAACGACCAGATTCGTCTGACGCCGGCGACGTGGTCGGCTGTCCACCGCGCCTTCGAGACGAAGGAGCCGCCGTTCGCCGAGTTCTACGACGCTGGCACCACCGAGGGCGTCGCGCTCAACCTGACGATCAGGCGGCTTCCGGACGGCGGCGTGGAACTCAGCGACGACGCCGACGGCCACGCGGACGACAAGCTCGTCCTCAACCAGGAGGAGTGGTCCGCTGTGCACCGCGCCTGGGAGGGCGGCCAGCCGGAGTTCGCCGAGTTCTACGACGCCGAGCACACCGAAGGCACGGCCGCCCTCTAAGCCCCGCGCGCTGCCACTGTCACGGTGCACGGAACGCGGCGTCGCCCCCGCACCGTTCGGCTTTGGTGCGGGGGCGGCTCTGCTCAACCGGTGTGGCGCTGCACGGCCAGGTCCGCGAGGCGCATGTTCTCCTCCATCAGGTCCAGTCCGGCCGCGACGTCGGCTCGGGTGACCTCCCACCAACCTGCCCTGTCGAAGATCCACCAGGACTCCCGATACCGGGCGAAGTCGCGGATCGTCTCGCTGAGGTACTGAGCAGTCCCGTCGGCGAGGGCGGCGTCCATGGCTGCGTGGCTGAGGTCTGCCAGCATGCCCACTTCGGAGTTGGTCATCGCGGTTCCCCTCACGGCCGGATGTTCGGCTGGATGACGGGGGTCTGCTGCACCGGCGGCGGTTGCAAGAGAGGCGCCGGCTCCTGACGCGGGGCCGCCGTGGTCGCTCTGACGTCAAGGCTCGCCTTGAGTTCCGGACCGGGTGTGCGGGTGGTGGCGTCGATGTTGCCGAAGTCGGTGGCGAGCTTTGCCCTGATGTCCTCGGCCATGATCTCCCCCGAGAGTTCGACTGCGGCACCGACGATGACGGCCGTGGTGGCGAGGCGGGTGAGGTAGTCGGGGCGCTCCTCGACGCTCACCTCCACCTTCACCTCATATGCCTGGGGGTCCTGCCGGTAGACCTCCCACTCGACGGTCAACTGATCGACCGGCTCGCCGCGTTCGGCGACGACCACGATGGCCTCGTAGACCTCACGGCGCGGACCTTCCTCGAACACCTCCGGGTACAGCCAACTGCTGACCTCCCGGATCTGCTCCGGGTGCTGGAGCAGATCCGCGAGCACGGTGTCCTGACGCTCAAGGCGGACCTCGACCCGGACTTGCTGCTCGCCGGCCGGCTGCGGCCAAGACTCGTACGGAGGCGGGGCCGGCTCGTTAAGCCTGGCCACCGGAGCTGTCTGCTCGGTACGGCGCATCGCCTGGGTGAGCCGGTCGAGCACCGGGTCTGGTCCGTGCAGGCCCGAGGCGGTCGAACGGAGCCGGTCAACGTGCAGCGCGAGGTCCCGGCGGACGGCGGCCTCTTGGACCATGCGGGCATAGCTGGCGATGTTGCGCGGCTGCGGCGCGGCGTCGGCGAGGCGCCGCAGGTAGTCGGCGTGCACTCCGGTGATGGCCGTGCGCTGCGCGATCAGCTCCGGCAGCCGGGCGGGCGTCGCCGTCGGGTCGCTGGTGCGCGACTCGATCAAGGCGGTCAGCACGGCGCGGTGGGTGGGGTGGGCCATGCGGTCCGGGGTGAGGTACGCGATGTCGTCCAAGCGCTGGCGGTCGCGTAGCGCCGAGCCGATGACGGCCTGCTCGGCACGGAGCACGAGATTGGGGTGGGTCATCGGTTCGTCCTCGACTTCGTTCCGGTGGTGGCTTCCCTGTAGCGGCGGGCGGCGTCATCGGCGGCGGCCATCCGAGCAGCAGCGTCGTCGAGCCGCTCCAGCAGCTCCTCGGTGACGATGCGCAGCCAGGCGCCGCCGATCTCGACGGCCCACCAGGCGTCGGCGAACCGTACGTACTCGGGGATGCCGGGGCTGATCGGCGCGGCAAGGCCGCGGGCCCGGGCGTCGTCCATCTGGGCCGCGGTGAGGCGGTCCGGACTACCGGCTTCGGCGGTGTCCGCGTGGGCAGCCAGCAGGCGGCTGGGAATCCCGGCCCAGGGATCGGCGGTGGTCCAGCGCTCTTGGAGGTCCGGGGTCTCGGCGGCCCTGAACTCCGGGCTTCGGTGCCCAGTTCGGCAGGCCGTCGCGTAGACGGTGGTCGCGTTCGCCACCACCGTGCGCAGCTCGGCATGCCAATAGCGGGCAGCCTGGCCGACCTGCTGCTCGGGGCCGGCTCCGTAGATCTCTTCCCGCCAGACCTTGAGCGCCCACAGTTCCTCAATCAGCCCCGGGTGTTCGGCCCAGCATTGCGGCAGCCTCGACTCCACCGCCAGCTCGTATCGGTCGTGGAGCCAGGTCACCCAGTCACAGAGGCCGCCCCAGGCCGCGATGCGCTCGGGCCCGGTCATCGAGTGCCACTCAACCAGCCTGGTGCGAGGACTCGCCTCGGTGCTGGCGGAGTTGGTGCCGCTGGTCGGCGCGCCGTCGGCGCGGCGCCCGCGAAGGCGTCGAATCCGGGCGTGCGGCCTGTGCTTGACCCTGCCGATCGGCGTGATCGCGGGCTCGGTCATGTCTGATCCTGGAGCTGGGCGGGCAGGATGCGGGTGGCTCCGGAGAGGGTGTCCGGGCACCGGGTGAGCTGGTGCCTCGTGTCTGCGCGGTCGGCCAACGAGACCGCATTCCAGTCGGCGATCACGAGGTGCACGGCGGCGTCGAGTGCCTCGATCGACGTGCTCGGGGTGACCTTGAGGCGACGCAGGTAGGCGGAGGTGTCCATCGTGTCAGTGACCAGCCGCGCCAGGCGGGGAGACAGCTCGTCGGTGCTCCTGCGGACGCGGTCCACGATGGTCGCGGGGGTGACCGGCTCGGCGTCAGCGTGCAGTGCCAGCATCGCCTCGTAGATGCCGTAGCGAACATGGGTGGTGAACGCGTCCACCGGCACCCACCCTCTGAGGTCGGCCAGTTCGCGCGGGCGTTGAACGAGGTAGGCCAGCACCAGGTCCTCGTGGTCGGCCCGCGAGGGCCGCCAGGTGCTCACGGGGAGGAACCGGCCCTCGGTGAGGGCGCGGTGGTCGGCCCAGTCGTCCGTCGGCCACAGCGCAGGGACGGTTTCCTGGTAGCCGGGGCTGAACACGACGACCACCGGGGCGCCGGTGTGGTCCTCGCCGGCGTGGTAGAGCGCGCCGTCGATTCCGCGAACCGGCCCGCTCCACCGCAGGGTGCAGTCGATCGGGGGCTCGGGGCGGCGGAGCAGGCCCTGGTGGTGGCGCCGGTCGAAGCGGGATTCCCAGCGCCGGTCGGCGGCGGAGCGCGGCTCGGCGTGACGCCCGCTCCATGCGGGTCGCGGGGTCACGCGGCGACCTCGTGGGGGTCGAGTTCGCCCGCGCGGTAGCGCCGCGACCACTCGATGCTCTCTTCGTACGCCTTGCGGTCGGGTCCTTCGTAGTGGCGCTGCATGCGGATCTTGGTGATGGGGGTGGTGGCGTGGATGACCAGGGCTTCGCGACGCTCCTCGTCCAGGGTGCGGATCTCGTCCGGGGTAACGGTCTTGCGGTCCTGGAGGGTGGTCTGCATCGTGGTGCCGTGGCTGCCGCTCTGGTAGGTCGTCAGGGATTCGCGGTAGAGCCCGGCGAGTTTGGAAAACTCTTCGAGTTCGTCGCCGCCCAGGCCGCCGAGGGCGATCTTGACGGTGGAGCTGCCCCAGAGCATCTCCGCCCCGTCGCGTCCCCAGGTCTTGCGGGCCTGCGCCATGTTCTGGAGCACCGCGACGACGTAGATGCCCGAACCGCCCGCGAAGCTCATCAGGTCGGGGAGGTTGGGCAGCGGCGACATGTTGGCGACCTCGTCCAGCAGTGCTCCCAGCGGCGGGTCGAGTCGGCCGCCGGGTGAGCGGTCGGCGAGGCGCTTGGCGGTGCCGAAGACTTCGGAGACGAATGCGCTGATCAGCGGGGCGAGTGCGGTGGCCTCTTCCTTGTCCACGAGCAGGTAGATGGTGCCGTTGCTCCGCAGCCAGTCCTCGATGTCGATGCCGTTGCCGGCCTTGGGGACGAAGGTCGCGCGGGCCAGCGGCGAGAACAGTGGGGTGAGGGCTGTCTGGACGGTCGCGAACAAGTTCGCGCGGGTATCGCCCGGGTTCCGGTAAAGGCTGTCGAGCATCTCGGCGACGCCTGGCTCCGCGCGGTGGGACTCGGCGAGCAGCTTGATCGGTTCCTCCACGTGGGCGTTGAAGCCCCAGCGCAGGACGTCCTCCATGCTGCGGCCGGCGATCGCTGCGGCGTGCAGCCAACCCGCGAGCAGGGAGGTGGCGGTGGCGCCGAAGAAGCCGGCGCCGGAGCTGTCGGTGGTCTCGCTCTTGCCGATCTTGACCATGAGGTCGGCCCGCTGCATCGCCTTGCCGAAGTTCTCGCAGCCGCTGGTGGGTGACCACTGCACCTGGTCCGGCCACTCGACCATGCCGGTCGGCGCCATCGCCAGGGTCGGGCCGAGGCCGCGTCGGATCAGCGCGGTCGCGTCCAGCACGTCGCCGCGGACGCTGGTGACCAGCATCGGGCCGTGCCAGGCCCGAATCCAGGGGATGATCACCTGACTCGTCTTTCCCTGTCGTGGGGCGGCCAGCATCAGCACGGAGTTCTCGACGCAGACCCACAGCAGCATCCCGGCCATGGTCCGGCCGAGCTGCACCGCAACGTCGTCGGCGGTGAATCGGCGGCCCTTAAGGGAGGGCCGGACGATGGTCCCGCGCTTCACGACTGCCGCGGTGGAAAGGGTCTTCGACAGCTGCGTGGCGGACGCGAAGCCGCGCACCGAGCGGCTGCGGCGCAGACGGCGCAGGGCGAAGGCACCCGCCGTGATCGCCGCGCACGCGACGATCACGCTGGCGACGGCGAAGCCGACCGGACCGGGCAGGTCACGGCGGACCGGCGCGGGCCAGGCCGACCTCGGGTCGTCCAGGTGGTGAGGGAGCTGCTTGGCGACAGCGAAGGCGTCGCCGAACGGCACGGCGGGCCAGGTGGCGTGGGTGATCAGCCCGGCGAGCTGGCCGGTGGCCCAGGTCCCCGCAGTGACCGTGACCACCGCGATGATCAGCAGGACGATCAGGTAGTCCGACGGGCCGTCCAGCACCGGCCGCCGGGCGACGGTGGAGTTCGAGGCGGCGGCCATCTCACACAGCCATCCGCTCGTTGGTGTAGTACAGCTGGCGCTCGATCGGACTGAGAATGGTCTGGACCACATGGCTGGAGGTCCGGCCGATCTTCCAGATCGCGCGGCCGATCTGCTCGCCGCTCCAGGAGGCGATGTGCGCGCACTCCGTGTCGGTCAAGCCAATCGCGTCCCTCGTCATGGCGAGCGGCGCGGTGTCCTGGCGCAGGCAGATCCGCACGTCGCAGGACGCGATCAGGTTGCGGGCGATGCTGACCTCTTCGCTGCCCTGCGCACCGACAGCCTCAAAGTCAGCCAATCGGTGCGTACTCAGGACCTGGATGGTGCCCTGGGCGCGGGAGAGACGAAGGTCCGAGTCGAGCTTGCGGATCATCGCCGGGACTCGCATCGCGCGCCACAGCTCGTCGCGGACGACCAGGCGCACGGGGCCGCCCGGCTCGTCAATTGCCGCCTGGCCCCAACTCGACACGCACGCAAGGGTCATGGCCACGGTCTCGTCGCCGCGGCCGTCGATCCGGGACAGGTCAACGGTCTGGATCGGCGCGTCGAAGTCCGGCCTCACGGTGGTCGGCCCGTCGAACAGCCCGGAGAGACTGCCTCGGACCATGTTGCCGAGCGCGTCGGCGGCCGGCCGGATCATCTCCCGCAACTCGGTCACGTCGGCGTCGCGGACACGCAGGTCCTCGGCCATCTCGGGCAGCGGGTCGCGCAGCAGGGCCCAGACCTGCGGGATGGTCGGGTCTACGAGGTGGCTGGCTCCGGTGGCCTGGCCGGAGGCGTGCTGGATGGCGAGGGAGAGAGCGGCTTCCTCGGTGGGCGTCAGGTTGCGGCCGAGCCGCATGACCAGCAGGGAGGAGAGCAGGGTGATCCGGCGGCGGTGGACCTCGTCCAGGCGCTCGCGCAGCTCCTCCGGGTCGGAGGGCAGGTTCGAACCCAACGGGCCGGCGTCCAAGGGGTTCAGGCGGTTCCGGAGCCCGGGGCCGAGTTCGACCGGCTCGACGCCGAACGCACGGGCCAGCGGCGCGTACTCGTTCTTGATGTCGCCCAGCACGAAGGTGCGCACGCCGTAGGCGGCGAGCCGGGTCGCGAGGACCTTGACGGTCGCCGACTTGCCGGTACCCGGTACGCCGGTCACCAAGAGGTTGGGATTGGTGATCAGCCCTCGGTGCAGCCACTCGATCGGGTGGCAGCTGAACGCCCCGCCGGCCAGGCAGTCAACGCCGATGTAGGCGCCGGCCGGGGGCATGGAAGCCCCGTACAGCCAGGGGTACAGCCCCTGGACCTGGCCGGTGCTGCCCCTGAACACCGGGGCATTCGGCATCCTGGGCGCGCGTCCGGCGTACGGGCGGGCGTAGCCGCGCCGGGGCGCCACCGGTTCCTTGCGCTGCCTCGGCTTCTTCGCCGCCGCGGGCTTCGGTGCTACCGGGGCGGGTCGGCCGAGCACCTCGGTCAGGTCGAGAACGGGGAGGTCGGCGGTACGTCGGCGGAACATCACGCCACCCGCTTCTTGGGCAGACCCATGCCGACCGGCAGTGCTCCGAGGGCGAAGCCCACGTCTTGGGCCATCCACATCCGCTGGAGTTCGATCCGGCCCTGGTTGGCGTCGGCCTCCAAGGCAGCGCAGGCGTCTTCGAGTTCGGCCGGGTTGGTGACGGTGACGGTGCAGTAGGCGGTGTAGCGGACCAGGCCGTGGCCGGCGGCCCGTTCAGCGTCCTGGGCCTCAGCGCGGCGGAGGGCCTGCTTCTCGTGCTCCGGGATGATCTGGCCGGTCTTGTGTCGCATGCTGACTGCGACCTCGCGGGCGGTGCGTTCCTGCATTACCTCGCGCTCGGCAGCGCGGGGGCCGCGGGGCTCGATGTGCAGGTTGAACGCTCGGCGGTACTGGCCTTCGCCGAGCAGCGGGGCGAGGGCGGTCGAGTACACCTTGTTCTTGGGCCAGTTGAGGACGGCGTAGGTGACCGACACGGCGCCGTCGTGCTCATACCGGCCGCGCCAGCTCTCAGCGGCGGACGGGCCTGCCGCAGCTGGGTCCACCCCTGCCTCGAAGGGGACCTCGTGCCCGCGGAACGCGGCTGCCGTGGCCGCTGCCCGTCGCTCTGCGAGCATCCGGCTGGAGTCCGGATCGAAGGCGGTCCGCAGGACCTCGGCCAGCTCGCGCGGGTTGAGCCAGCTCTCGACCTGGAGATCCGCGGAGGCGATCGAGGACGTCAGGGCCCGCAGGTGGCGAACCAGGACGGCGGCAGCTCCGGCGTTGCCGCCACCGGCCGCCTTGATGGGGCCGGCGGCGCGGGCGGCGTCCATCGTGAACGCGAGGTATGCCTCCCGCTGGCTGGTGGCCAGGGTGGCGGTGGACAGCAGCGACCTGGTGATGTCCACCGCGACGGTGGGCGCGTCGGTGGCGACGTGGTCGGTGTGCCAGCGCTGGAGCGCGGCGCCGGACTCCGGGACCAGGCGCTGGAGCGCCTGAATCCGGATGATCGGATTGCCCTCCGTGCACTGGCTGTTGAGCAGCTCGCCCCAGCTGGCCACTCGCTGCTCGCGACGCTGGGAATCAACGAGGCCGATGCCGGGGAAGCGCACCCGGGCGACCGCCGTGAACGTGCGGTCGAACTGGTGGTGGATCACTGCGATCGGGTCGCCGCTGCCGCCGTCCGCTTCCAGGATTGTCAGCGGGGCGAGGATGCCGGGCAGGTCCATCTTCGGCTCGTCCGTACCGGCCTTGCGTGGTGCGAAGGCACCGGAGAGGAAGCGATTCTGCCCACGGAAGCGGAGGATTTCGAAGGACACGAAGGCGACCGCCCATTCGTCAACTGTGCGGCCGGCGATCCGGACGAACGAGAGTAGAAAGAGGAGAAGGGAAAGGGGCCAGGTCACGATGCCGGCCCGGACGTACGAGATGGCGAACGGCCAGATTGCCGCGAGGACGGCGCCGCCGAGCATGGCGGCTCGCTGGACGCTGAGTCCGAAGAGGAAGGCGACCTTCTCCTGTTGCCAGCCGAAGTACGTGCGGCTGGGAGCCGTCTCGGTGGTCATGACTTGTCGCCTCCTTCGGGCTGGTCAGGGGTGGTGGTGGCGGGCGGTGCGGTGGGGCGCTCGACCGGGGCGGCCTCGGGTCGGGACGCACTGGGGCGGTCCGACGGGGCCGGTGCTGGTGCGGGTGCCGCGTGGTCCTGGACCGCTGCGGGCCGCGTGCTGGGGGCTGGCCGGGTGGCGCTGATCGGGGCTGCGCCGGAGGCCGGCCGGGTCGTGGGGGCCTGGGTCGGTGTGGGTGCCGCCGTGCCGGACGCCGACGGGGCGGTGCCCGGTTTGCCGGGCTGGGGTGCCCTGAGCGGGGGGCCCGGTACGGGGCCGCTCTGCGGTGCGGGACCTGCCGGGGGTGCGGCGCTGGCGGCTGTGGCACCGGTCGGCGGACCAGCGGGCACCGGGGGCATCTCGATCGTGGGCGGGTCGCTGCGCGGAGCACCAGCGACCGGCAGCTCCGGGGTGGTGTCCTGGAGTGCCTGCTGGTGGTCCGCCTGCTGTCCGGCTGGCTCCACCGGCTCGGCCTGCGGCTCCTGCTGCTCCTGCTGGCCAGACCAGTCCGGCTTCGACTGGTCCGCTCTGGCTCCGCTGGTGGGCAGCGGAGCGCCCGCATGCCGGTTGACGTACCCGGCCGGCTGAGCCGCGTACGGATTCGCGCCCTGCACGCCCGCGTGTCCGGCCATCTTCTCCATGCCGCCCGCCAACGAGTTGACGGCCTGCTGGGCGAGCTTCACACCGGCAGCGGCGGCTATGCCGATCGGCCCGGCAGCAGCAGCGGCACCCCCGGCCGCCGCCCCCGCACCGCCGGCACCTCCGGCCGCCGCCCCAGCACCGCCGGAAGCTGCTCCACCGGCAGCGCCTCCGCCCTTGCTGGCGAAGCTGCTCATCGTGCGACTGGCGCTCTCCTGGCCGAATGTGTCCGGAGAGGGGCCGGACGCCGGACCGCCGCCCGCACTGAGACGACCGCCGGCGAAGCCGAGCAGCCCGGCAAGGCCAGCGCCCCCGCCCACCTGCACGCTGGCGAAGGTGAAGAACCGGGCGATGGAAGGCCAGGCCAGAGCTGCGAGCAGCAGCACGAGCATGCCAGAGAGCGTGCTCGACAGGTCCTGCGAGTCACCTGCCAGGCCGAAGCCGAGCGCGAACACCAGGGCCACAATGGGCTTGAGGATGATCAGCTGGACGGTGGAGCTGACCAGCTTGCTCCACCAGGACTTCGTGGACTGCGAGACCTGGCCGGCTGCCGAGATCGGCGAGGTGGCGATCAACACGGCGATGGCGGCGTTGCGCATCAGCATCTCGAACCACAGGACGATGGTGAGCAGGATGCCGAGGATCGCGAAGATCAATAGAAGCGATGCGCTGTTGCCCGGACTCCACGCGATCAGCTTGGCGATCTTGTCGCTGAACGCCTGCTGACTGTCGAAGGTGCTCTCAACGATGAACTTGGTGGTCTCGTCGCTTGCGAGCAGCGCGGTGGAGGCGATGGTCAGAGTGAGCATGAAGGCCAGGGCGGCCTTGCCGACGCCAACGAAGGCGGTGGCCAGGGCGGAGCCGTCGTGCGTGATGGCGGTCCGGATCACCTGACCGATGAGGAGCAGCGCCGCGATGAGGCTCGCGAGGCCGAGGGATATCGCGTAGACGCTGCGGATGCCGTGGCCCGAGAGGTCGATGGGCGGGATCTTCACGAAGGCGTTCGCGAACGCCTTGAGGACTTCGGTGCACGCGTCAGCGAAGGACTTGCAGATGGAGTTCCACGCCGAGGACGCCATGCTGCTCACGGCGTCTCCAGCGACCGTGTTGAGTATGGGACCGGTGACGCAGCTGACCGGATCGCTCAGACCGCAAGGCATGTCGCCTCCCGGCTGCTGGTGCTTGTGCGGGCCGGGGTCATCGCTTCAACTCCTGCCAGCCCTTCACCGATGCCTGGACGGACCCTGGCTCGGCGACGAGGCTGCTGTAGTCGGTGGTGTCGGTGCCGGACGGGGCCGGGATTTTCCAGTCGCCGGAGGCCGCCCAGTGCAGGTCGAGCGGGTAGACCCCCATGCGCGTCTGCGGCCCCTGGGCCGGCGAACTGGTGGTGTAGGTGGCCAGCAGCAGCACCTGGACGTTGTCGGCGGAGACCGAGCGCAGCTGGTACTCGACTGGCGCGAGGATCACCGACGCACCCGCCGGGGCGGGCCCATCCGTCGCCACACCGAGGGCCTTGCGGGCGCCGGTGGGTCCGGCAGCCAGCTGCTGCGGTGCGTCGGACCACGAAGGATCGGCGACCAGCCGGCCGACAGCGGCGGCGCGGTCGGGGTCGAGAGTGGAACCGATCTGGCGCCAGTACTCGACGGCGGCGGAGACCGCGCCGATCATCGAGTGGGGGTATCCGACGGAGACGCCGTTGATCAACTTGTCACCCTGGACGAGTTGGAGCGGGCCGGTGTTGCCAGGTGCGGGCGACCCGCTCGGACCGACCCCAGTCACCGAGCCAGGCGGTGGGATCGCGGCCGGCGGCGTGTAGATCTTGGGCCCACGTGGCGCACCGCCGGATTCGATCGCCACGCCAACGGCGACGAAGGCCAGGAGGCCGACGACCGCGAGAAGGAGGAGCGGGAGGAGCCTGCGACGCGGGCGGCGGTCGAGAAACTGATTGCTCATTGATTGCTCGCAGGAACGTTTCTGCTACGCCGCTGCGCCGAAGACGGTGTTGACCACCGGGATCGCGCAGGCAGTGACGATGACGCCACCCAGGGACCAAACCAGAGCCCGCTTGCCCTTCTCCGCGCTGTCCGGCCGGTTGCTGAGGTGGCCGATGCCCATGAGGCCACCGGAGACGACGGCGGCCACGGCGCACGCGATCAGCGCTCCCCACTTCGCGTAGGAAAGCAGCAGGTTCGCGCCCTTCGAGCCGTTGGTCGGGTCAGCCGGTGCGGGATTCTGGATATCAGCGAGCAAGGTGTGCGCCGACTGGGCAAGGTGCAGGTAGGTGGACAAGCCGGACTCCTAGTGCGGGCGCGCCGTCGCTCGGCGGGGCCGGCTCGGCTACGGGAAGTCGCCTCCGCAGTAGCGGACAGGCGGACGGTGAGGGATCGCCCGCTTGCTTCGAGGTACGCGCGCTGAACAGCTGCGATTTACTCTGGCTAACGAGGTGATGAGCAAAGATACGCAGGAGTGAATACGCCCCGTCAACCAGAATCACTGTGATCAGCCTCACGCCGACACTCTCTGTTTACACTGGCTAATGAGTGTCACTGTGCGCGACGATGAGGGGTCGTCATATACGTCCACAGAGGGGGTCCACCGGCACCATGACCGACGAAGGAACACCGGCACAGGAGCAGCCGAGCACGATCGCCGCCCGGCTCGACCACCTGTTCAAGGTCGTCCACCCGGCCGACCGCGGCCCGTACAGCAACGCCGAAGTCGCGGAGCGGATCAACGCCGATGCTGGCGAACAGGTGCTGTCGGCCACCTACCTGTGGCAACTGAAAACCGGCAAGCGCACCGACCCGACGCACAGCAGGCTCGCTGCCATCGCCAAGTTCTTCGGCGTCTCGCCGATGTACTTCTACGAGGACGAGGCAGCCGAGCGGACCAACGAGCAACTGAGGGTCCTCTCGGCACTGCGCGATGAAGGGGTTCGACAGCTCGTCCTGCGCGCGGACGGCCTCTCAGCCCGCGGCCTGGCCGGCATCGCGCAGATGATCGAAGCGGCGCGAGCCGTCGAGGGCCTCCCAGACGGCGACGATCAAGCCGAGACGCCCAGCGAGTGACAATCGCCACGCCCACAGAACCGTCACAATTCGATACCTCCGGCCAACCCTTCGCGATCGTTCGCATACGCTGACTGACGGCCGGGCGAGATGCCAGGTGCTGTGCCATTGCAGCGACCTGGAGCCCGGGGGCAACTGGAGGGCTTGTATGCGCGAGTTGAGGCGATTGCGCGCGTCCTGCTACGAGCGGGTCCGAGGACTGCCAGTTCCCCAGCCCTTTGATCTGCCCCAGTTTCTGGCGTCGGTCGGCGAACACCGCGGCCGACGCATCCAGCTCTTCCTCGTGCCTGGGCTGGCAGCCGGCGACGGCTTCCCCAATGGGTGGTGGACCAAGCTGGACGACGAGGACCAGATCTACGTCGAGCAGAGCACCTCACCGCTTCACCGCGATGCCATCGCGCTTCACGAGGTCGGTCACATGCTCTGCGACCACTACCCCGATGAAGTCCTCGACACAACAGCACTGCGCCAGGCTCTCCCGGATCTGGAGCCAGCGGCCCTGGCGCACATGTTCGCGACCCGGCACAGCTACTCAAAGATCGAGGAGCGCGAAGCCGAGATGGTCGCTTCGCTCCTGATCGAGCGAGCCGGTCTCGGGCACGCCCGCGTGGACGGCAAGCCCTCCAAGCTCATCGACCGCCTGGGCGAGGCACTCGGTCATCCCCTCCGGGACGAACGCTGTGGTTGAGCAGGTCGCCATCGCCCTCCTGTGGCTGGTGGTGATCTGGCGACTTCCGTGCGCTCGGCGCTCACCGATCAAGCGCTCCCTCTGGTGGGCACTGCTCTGGCTCGGCCTGGCGATGACCGCCCACCTGCCGACCGCAATCGCAGCCACCGACAGGTTCGCCGGCATCGCCAACCTGTCAGGCTTGATCGTCTACAGCCTCGGCATCTGCTCCGGTGCAGCCATGCTGGACTGGGTGGCTGCCGTGAGCCCGCCAGCGAGCGCAAGCGGCATGCTCCGCTTTCGCCGGCCGTTCGCGGCAACCGCGATCGGACTGCTTGCTGTGCTGTTCATCGCCGCCCCGTGCCCGGAGGCCCGCGAGTTCGTCGTGGCCGCCGAGGGCGACAAAGCCGCGATCATCGCCGTAGGGACCTTCGAGGTCTACTTCGGGTACGCCATGATCGCCGCAAGCCGCATGCTGTGGGTAGCAGTTGGCAAAGCTACCTCCCGGTGCCTGAACGTGGGCATCTGGTTGATGACGGCTGGCACCTTGGCCGGCTCGCTCTTCACGGTGGGGCGGTGCGCGCTCTTCACGGCCTGGATGGTCGGGCTTCGAATCCCTGGCGGCAACAACCTCGCGCTCTTCGTCACACGAGCGCCCCTGATCCTCGCGGTCCTGCTGATGGTGCTCGGCATCTCGGTACCGACGGTGGAAGCCGGCCGACACAACCTGAGCAAGATCCGGAACCTGCTCGCCCTGCGGCCTCTCTGGAGCGAGCTGACTACCGCGGTCCCCGGCGTCGTCCTCGGCACACCCCCGACTCTCCTCGATGACCTCACCAGGGTCCGGTACCTCAGCATCCGCCTCTTGCGGCGAACGATCGAGATCAGAGACGCCGCGCTGCTGCTTCGCCAGTACGTCAGCTGCGAGGACTGGCGGGCAATCAGGTCGAGCCTGTCAGCGGCCGGCCTGCGCGGCGACGACTTCGAGGCGGCGGCACAGGCGGTGTGGATCGGGCTCGGACTGCGGGCGCGGGAACGTGGCGCCGCTCCAGAGAGCGGCCCTGCGGACCTTCCTGCTCACGGGGCTGCCGAACTCGCTGACGAGGCGCGGTGGCTGCGACGGGTCGCTGCCGCGCGAAAGAGCGCGGCGGTACGCAATGCCGTGGTGGCCCTCGAACGGCACCAGGAGCACTCGCTCGTCTCGGCTGGCCCTGCACACCACTGAACCGCGTTCACGGCCGCACCTGCGCCTCGCCCCACCAGCCTCTCCCCCGACGGCTGGTCGCGATCCGCCTGGCGATCTTCACTCCAGTTGCCATGTATCAGGAATCACATTGATTCCAGTTGACCCGCGCCATTGACGTGAGCCTATGGTTGGCCGACTCAGAATTAGCTGGAGTAAATCAACGGCCTTGGCGGTCTTGCTTCTCGTACCGAGCAGCCGCGTCTCGGGCCCGCGCGTAGGGGTGGCTCGTGAAGAAGATCGTGCAGGCTTGCACTGCTGGCGTGGCTGTCCCATTCGGCCTCGTCATCAGCATCGCCCTTACGGCCGGCGGCGCTTCCGCCGTGACCCCCACCCTCAACGTGGGGGGCGTGGGCTGTGTGACACCCGTAGCGCCGGGAACGATCACCGCGGACGGCCAGTCGCTGACCAGTGAGCAGATCAACAACGCCGCGATCATCTACCAGGTCTCCGGCGGCCTGGGACTGCCACCGCAGGCAGCGGTGATCGCCATCGCCACCGCCATGCAGGAGAGCACCCTGATCAACAGGCCCAACGGCGACCTGGACTCCGTCGGCCTCTTCCAGCAGCGCCCGTCGCAGGGGTGGGGCTCTCCTGCCCAGCTCGTCGATCCGGTCTACGCATCGAAGGCGTTCTTCGCCGCCCTGGTGAAGGTGCCCGGCTGGGAAGCCCTTTCGGTTACGCAGGCCGCCCAGCGCGTACAGAGAAGCGCCTACCCGGACGCCTACGCGAAGTGGGAGGACCTGGCGAAGAGACTGGTCGGAACCGTGAGCGGTGGCGCGGCGAACTGTGCTGGCGCCACCGGGGACGGCAACGGCCAGGCCATCACCAATCCCGTTGCCCTCCCCGCCGGGTTCTCACTTCCGGTCGGCACGCCGGTGCAGGTCGTCACGGCGATCCAGTTCGGCATCAGCAAGCGGGGCATGCCCTACCAGTGGGGCGGCACCGGAGATCCGAGCTACGACTGCTCCGGCCTGATGATGCGGGCCTACGAAGCCGCCGGGATCACGATCCACCGCACCACGTACGAGCAGGTGTACGACGGAACGCCCATTTACTCTGCCGCCCAACTGAAGCCCGGCGACCTGATCTTCGTGGCCGGCTCCGACGGCACCCCCACCAACCCCGGCCACGTCGGCATGTACCTGGGGTCAGACCTCGTCCTTGATGCCCCCCGCACAGGCAAGGACATCCAGATCACCCACTTCAGTGGCGGCTACTGGGACCAGCAGGCGGTCGCGTTCCGCCGCATCGTCCCCTCGTAGGCGATCCGGCTTGTCATCCAGAACCGCAGCAACCTGCGACGATGTGTGGGTGCCCGGATGATTTGTCTGAGCTGTGACACATGACGCCAGCGGGATGGGCCCTTGATGGAGCGTCCGAGAGGAGACGACCGTGAGGCAGACCCGCGAGGTGGAACTGCGCCAGAACCTCCGGCTAATAGCTGGCCTGGTCGGCGGCAGCGTGATGTGTGCCACCCTGGCGCTGCTGGGCTCGTCCTGGCTGTTCTGGCCATCCGCCGGCCTGGTGCTCAGCGCTGCGGCGGTCGCCTGGCGAATCACCGGTAGCCAGCGCTACGGCTACTGGGTCGCCTGGGCTGCTAGCACTGCGGTGTCGCTGATCCTGTGCCGCACGGAGTCGGACACCAGGTGGATGCAGGAGCCCATCACGGCAGTTCTGGCAGTGTGCACACTGATCTTCTTCGTGCAGTGGCGCTCCGCCCTGCGCCGGTGAACCTGGCACTCCCAGGTTGTGGCCGCCGAACAGTCCGGCACATCGGTACCGGCCACCCCACGGTTGAGCTTGAAGACCGGCTGGAAAGTCCGCCTGCTGCTTGATCCGCGACTCGGGATGCGCGTCGGGGAGGACCGGTTGGACGAGTGGCGACAGGCCGGCCAGGACGAGCATGCAGTCTGGGCCAGGGCCCGGTCGTACGGCACTGCCGTGGTGGCCTTGATGCGCGACACCCTCTGAACTATCGCGAGCGAAGCAGCGAGGCTCACCGTATGTATGACCAGCACCACCAGCACCTGTACGACGCAGTTCGCACGGCCCTGCACGACGTCGGATACACGCTCACCGAGCCCGGCACCACTGGCCTCGCCCTCGGCACGCGAGCCGAAGGCGTCGTCCTGACATGGAACCTTGGCCCGCAGCCGCTCACCCCGCCCACGGT
Source organism: Streptacidiphilus sp. BW17 (assembly GCF_041262485.1). Lineage (NCBI taxonomy): Bacteria > Bacillati > Actinomycetota > Actinomycetes > Kitasatosporales > Streptomycetaceae > Streptacidiphilus > Streptacidiphilus sp. BW17. The sequence continues at coordinate 152,793 of NZ_JBGCCR010000011.1, forward strand.
CCCGTTCACGGTGCGGCTGTGTGAGTCGGACCGGATCAGCGCCACGACGGCGCTCTTCCTGGCTTCCCAGATGCTGACCACCGAGCTTCAGAACTCCGGCTTCACCCTGGCTGACGACATCGGAGAGGGAGTGCTCGTCACTGCGGCGCCATCCACCAGTTGGGATCGGGCTCCCCACCGCGCCCGCTGGGACGCCGAGACGATCGCAGCCCTCCGCGAGCCCGTCAGCGAGCCGGCCGCCCCGGATCGGCCCCGCAGCCGCGCGCTGTGGTGGCGCCGCCGTTGAGAATGCCGACTGGAACTCCTGGTCAGCGGGACGAAGGGGGCAGCCAGGCGAAGATCGCCCGGCTGCCCCAGCGTCTCTGGTGCCACCTGGTGAAAGCCGTACGCGCAAGCGGGTGAAAGCCAACCCCACCAAGCGTCTCGTCCGGGCATCCTGGGGCGATGAACCGACGAGGACCCCGAAGGAGCCGACGCCGTTCCCGCGTTGCCGCGCTCGGCACCACGCTGCGCGAGCCGGGGGACGACGCCGTGTTGTTCTGGCCCACCGCCGAGGTCCCGCGCCCCGCACCGCCCGAGCCTCTGCCGAGCTGCTGCACGGTCACCCGCACCCGGCGGATCTCGATCGGCGGCACTGTTGTCATCACCACGGCCCACCAGACCGAGTGCGTGATCTGGGGAAGCGGCTGAGAAGTGATCAGCTGAAGGACCGCCTGCGGTGCTGACGCCCCGTGCCGGGCGCTCAGGCGCTCGGGCGCTCACTAGCAGAGCCAGCACTTCCGCCGAGGCCGGGGCGCACCACCAGCATGCGCCGGAACCCGAGATCATTCCTTGGCGCTAACGGCTGAACCACTCTCAAGACCGGCACAGCAGAAGGCCGGCGCGCCCCACCGTAGGACTGTGGGGGCACGCCGGCCTTCTGTCTGTTCTCAGCCTCTGGCGAGGCTGCCCTTGTCGGTGGCAGCCCACTCAGTCGAGGACGGCCATTTCACTCTCACGCCTCCCGGGCGAATGTCGATGATCACTCCGCGGAGGTACTCTCCCGATCCGTCCTTGGCGGTCGAGATCCAGTGACGGCCGATCCAGGCGTGCGGCGGCTGGTCCGCGTAACGGTCGTGGGTGAAGGTCTGCATGATGAGCTCCTGCAATGGTTGGTCTTCGGTCCTCCCGGCGGAGGCCCGGCGTTCGCCTGTTGAACGGACTCACGTTCAGGGAGGCCGGGACGACCCGTTCGGTCCGCTCGGGCCGGGAGGTGATCCGTCGGAGAGGCGGGCGATCTGATCGCCGGTCAACGCGCCTCCCCGTTCCAACCGCGGCTGTCGCGCGTGAGACCGGTGGCCGCCCACAGCCGGACGTCAGCCGGCCGGTACTTCCGCGCCTCGAACGTCTCGATGTACCTGGGGCCGATGCCGACCGTGCCCAGATACCGCAGGTCGGCGGCTGTGATCCCGAGGTAGGAGGCGGCTTGCTCCAACGACCACCAGGGGCGGCGGCAGGCTTCATCCGCAGAGGTCATCGGCCGCTTCATCGGTTGCTCCCGGCGTCGGACGAGCGGGTGTCCAGCCACGCCCGCACATCGCTTGGGTCGTACCGCCGGTGCCGCCCGACCTTGTAGCTCCGCGGGCCGGTGCCCTTCCAGTTCATCTGGTACACCGACTGCTTCGGCACACCGAGGAACGTCGCGACCTCGTCCAAAGTCCACAGCCTGTCCGTACTCATGAGTACTCACATCTCATCTCGTTCGTCATTTCGACAACCAGAGTCGTCGTTTGAACAACCGGGATGAGCATCAACCACACTTGGCCGAGTTGTCAATGCGACGCATGAACTTGTCGATTCGACGCACATGCAAGCCCAAAGACCTGTTCGGCGAGGAGACTGGCGAGCTGCTTGCCGAATCGACATGGCAGCGCGGGTCCGACGCTTGTCGATTGCACAATCGAGAGATGATGGGTAGAGTCGCCGATACGACGAGCAAGGAGGCCAGATGTCCAGCGGCTCGGCTCCACCGACCCTGTCGGTGAGCGACGCGGCAGCGCTCCGGTTGAAGGAAGCCCGCACTCGACGCGGGTGGACCACGAAACAACTGGCAGCCGCATGCCATGAGGCTGGTGCGACCAAGCTGACGGCCCCCGCGCTGAGCAACATCGAGACCGGCCGCCGAGGTGCGGACGGCTTTCGACGGCGCGAATTGTCGATCGACGAAGTCGTGGTCCTGGCGGTGGTACTGGACATCGCTCCAGTCCACCTGCTGGGCCTGCCCGACAGCGCCGAGCCAGGGACGAAGCTCCAGCTGACTCCCGAACTAGCAGTGAGCGACCCGGAGTTGCTGATGGAGTGGTTCTGCGGGCAGAGAGCGCTGCCCGAGAGTGACTCTCGGCAGTTCTACTCGGCGACTCTCCAGCGGATGCCGGCCAACGACGGTCAGCAGGCCATCGCCGACCTCACCCGCTCCGTGCTCCAGGACCGGGCCGCGGCGCTGGCCGAGTCCTTCAACTCGGAGATGGCGGCGACCCTGGAGAAGATCAACGCCGCCGTCCAATCGGGCGCGAGCCCGGAGGAGCTTGCCGCGCTGCTGAGGCCAGGCGAGACCAGCGCGAAGTAGGCCCTACACCACACGGGCGTCCGGCACGGCCGCGACGCCAGTTCAGCAAACCCGATTGCGCGACCAACCGGTCCCGCATCCGCACGGGCAGAGAAGAGGCGATGTTATGGCATGCACCCATCAACGATTGGTAGAAGACCATGTTCCACGCTCGGATCGAGGACCGCGGTAAGCACGCGGACTACCAGAAGGCCGTCGCGCGTGCTCGTACGGCTGGCCGCACGCCGCCGGCCCGCTACCGCATCCGCTGGCGCACCGAGACAGGCCACCTCCGCAGCTTGAGCGTGGCGACTCGGGACCTTGCGAGAGCCATACAAGCCGATATCGCGTACGGCCGGGCTCCGTTGACGCTCAACCGTCTGGTCGACCTCTGGTCCGCAATGCCGGTGAGGCCCACCCGGCCGCTCGCGCCGCCGAGGCTGCCCAACCGCAGACCGCTCGACCTGCACACACTGCCGCGCCTCGGGGCCAAGCTCGCCATCACGATCACCCGAGCGGACATTGAGCACTTGGTCTCGGCGCTTCGCGCCGAGGGTCACCTGAGCCTCGCCACGATCAACGGCATCCTGGCAACGCTCAAGCGTGCCTTGGAGTTTGGCGTCCGGCACGGACACCTGGCCAGCAACCCTGCCCTCGGCGTTCGGCCGATCCCACGGCCGGCCTGATCCCAAGCGCAGGCACCGGGCCCTGACTCATCCACCTACCCGGAGCGGCCACCACTCCGGCGCAAGTGCGGGCCCAACACAAACCATGCAACCCGAAATGCGGCAGAAGCCGCTCATTCGAAACGGGCAGAAAGAAGGAATGGATATGACCATGAACACTGCAAACCAGATCCAGGTGATTTATGTCCCGCGTATGGATAGAAGACCGCATTAACCACGCCGCCTATAAGAAGGCCGTCGCGAAGGCGAAGACGACTGGGCGCAAGCCTCCGGGCCGATTCCGAGTTCGCTGGTACGACCCGAGCGGGAAGGAGCGGATGCTCACCTTCCTTCGGAAGGTTGACGCCGAATCCAAGCGAACCGAAGTCGAGAGCTCTTTTGGTCTCGGAACGTACCGAGACCCTCGGGCCGGACGTACCAAGGTGGCCGAGATCGCCGAAGCCTGGTTCGCCTCAAAGGTCGATCTCCGTCGATCGAGCCGCGCCCGGTATCGGGGCGTCCTGGACCTCCACGTCATTCCCCGCTGGGGCACCACCGCGGTTGCCGATGTGCAGCACGAAGACATCGTGACCTGGCTGGGCAACATCATGGCGGACTCCGTCGCCGCTGCTTCACCTCTGAGCGCGGCGACCATCAGGAAGATCTGGGTTGTCCTTAAGGGCGTCCTCGGATTCGCAGTACGGACGAAGAAAATTGCATACAACCCTGCTATCGGGGTGCCGCTCCCCCGGTACACGCCCGCCGAACACATCTACTTGACCGATGTGCAGGTTGAAGCGCTTGCAGAAGCCTGTGCTGAATACCGGCCTCTCATTCTCTTCCTGGCTTACACCGGTGTCCGATGGGGTGAGGTGACGGCCATTCAGATCAAGCATGTTGACCTGAAAACCAGGCGCGTTCGAATCGCCCAAGCCTGGGGTTCCGACAAAGGCAAGCTCTATCTTGAGGACAGCACCAAAAATCACGAGCGAAGGTCGGTTCCCATTCCAGCGTTCCTAGTGAAGGAGCTGGCACTTGTAATCGCCGAGAGAGACCCGGAGGAATATCTCTTCACTGCTCCGCTGGGCGGTGTCTTGATGTACCGGAACTTCATGCGCCGGCACTACAAGACCGCACTGGTAACGGCCGGGCTGGGCGACATGGGAATCACCCTGCACAAGCTTCGGCACACTGCGGCCTCGCTGGCGATCGCCAGCGGAGCCGACGTCAAGGTGGTCCAGACCATGCTCGGCCACAAGACCGCGACGCTGACCCTGGACACGTACGGTCACCTCTGGCCCGACCGCCTGGACGAGGTCTCCGACCGTCTCGACGCCCAGCGGACCAAGGCGCTGGAGAAGGCCAGGAAGAAGGCCGAGAAGGCGGCGCGGAAGGCCCAGCAGCTCGCCGAGCAGCTCGCCGCTCTGGAGACCGGCGGACTCGCCTCGGCGGCCTGATGCGTGCTGAATGCGTGCTGTAACGACAGAGGCCCTTCCATCGTCTCGACGGAAGGGCCTCTGACCAGGCAGTTTGTCGGGCCTCCCGGCCCAAGCCGGGCGATGAGCACCGCCTTACAAGAGCGGTGCTCTGGCCAACTGAGCTAAGGAGGCGCGCTTGGCAGTGTACCGGGCGGGGAGGGTGGGCGTGGTGCGGAATTGGTCGTGCGCGAGGGGCTGACAAGCGGATGGTCCGACCGGTACCGTCGCCTGAAGTTCACTCTGCGATGTGGACTAGACCTCCCGGTGAACCGTGCCGCTCCGGCGGACGTGTGCGGGGCGCAGGCGGGGCGAGCAGGGCCACAACTTCATACCACCCCACCCCCTTTACTCGGATCGTCCGGCACGTTCCTGCCGGTGAAGTGGAGCAGAACCATGCCTACGGTGACGTTCGACAAGGCCACCCGTGTCTACCCCGGTGGAGAGAAGCCCGCGGTCGACGCGCTCGACCTGGAGATCGCGGACGGGGAGTTCCTCGTCCTGGTCGGCCCCTCCGGCTGTGGCAAGTCCACCAGCCTGCGCATGCTGGCCGGACTGGAGGACGTGAACGGCGGGGCCATTCGCATCGGTGACCGAGACGTCACCCACCTCCCGCCCAAGGACCGGAACATCGCCATGGTGTTCCAGAACTACGCGCTGTACCCCCACATGTCCGTCGCCGAGAACATGGGCTTCGCCCTCAAGATCGCCGGCGTGAACAAGGCCGAGATCCGCCAGAAGGTGGAGGAGGCCGCGAAGATCCTCGACCTGACCGAGTACCTGGACCGCAAGCCGAAGGCGCTGTCCGGCGGTCAGCGTCAGCGTGTCGCCATGGGTCGCGCCATCGTGCGTGAGCCGCAGGTCTTCCTGATGGACGAGCCGCTGTCCAACCTGGACGCGAAGCTCCGCGTGCAGACGCGTACGCAGATCGCCTCGCTCCAGCGCCGCCTCGGCATCACCACCGTCTACGTCACCCACGACCAGGTCGAGGCCATGACGATGGGCGACCGGGTCGCGGTCCTCAAGGACGGTCTGCTGCAGCAGGTCGACACCCCGCGCAACATGTACGACCGGCCCGCCAACCTCTTCGTCGCCGGCTTCATCGGCTCGCCCGCGATGAACCTGATCGAGGTCCCGATCGTCGACGGCGGCGTGCAGTTCGGCGGCATCGTGGTCCCGGTCTCCCGCGAGGCGCTGGCCGAGGCCTCCGCCGCCGGGGACACCACGCTCACGCTCGGCGTCCGCCCGGAGCACCTCGACGTGGTCTCCGAGGGCGACGCGCTCGCCAAGGGCGGCACCGGCCTGGCCGTGACCGTCAACGTCGTCGAGGAGCTCGGCGCCGACGGCTACGTCTACGGCTCCGCGACCGTCGGCGAGGAGACGAAGGACCTGGTCGTCCGGGTCGGCGGCCGGTCCGTCCCGCTGCGTGGCGACGTGCTGCACGTCGTGCCGCGCGAGGGCGAGCGTCACCTGTTCTCCACCAAGACGGGCACCCGTCTGGGCGACTGACGTCCGGGTCGGTCCCACATCGGAGACAACCGGAGACAACCGACGTCAGACGCACTCCGAAGCAAGGCGTCGAAGCCGCCCGTTCCCCCGGGCGGCTTCGGGCTTTTCGGGAGAATTCCGGCGCGATACTCACTCGTTGGAGTGACGCAATGTCGCCAAATCATCACAGGTCGCTAGCATCGCCGTCGTGAAGCAGCTAGCCCGCCGCATCGGCCGATCACTTGCCTTCGTCCTGCCGCTCGTCCTGGTGACGACCGGCACCCTCGCGGTGGCCCGCGTCTCCTGGGCCCCATCGGCAAACGCCGACGTCCAGTCGCTGACCGCCGCAGCCGCCCAGCCCGCCCCCGCGCAGGGCGACAGCACCGCGCCGCAGGACGCCCTCCGGGCACGCCTGCTGCGGGAGTTGACGACCAGGAACCCCGGCGTCGCCCTCGACGACCTGGAGAGCACCATGGACCGCCAGCCGTCGCTGCGGGCGTTCTGCTCCTCCATCGCGCGGGACCTCGGCCAGGCCGCCGTCCGCAAGTACCACGGCGACGTGCAGAAGGCGCTCACCTACGCCCGCCCCGTCTGCGACGCCTCCTTCGCCGCCGGATCCCTGTCTCCGACGGCCTGACCCAGGCCGGACCCCGCCGGACCCCGGCCCGACCCTGGCGCGCCCCCCACAGAACCCTGGGTACCGGTTTCACCGGTGCTCAGGGTTCCCGCGTCGGCCGCCCGTCGGGGCTGCTCCTGGCACCGGCGTACACCTCCGCCCACAGGGCCTAGGGTGGCGCCATGACCGACGAGAATCTCATCCCCTCAGCCGGGCAGTCGCCGCTGGCAGCGCCCACCGTGACCCAGGCCGTCATCCTGGCCGGCGGACAGGGCTCCCGCCTCCGCCCCTACACCGACACCCGGCCCAAGCCGATGATCGAGATCCCCGGAACCGGCGTCCCGATCGTCGGCCACCAGCTGCAGTGGCTGGCGGAGGAGGGCGTCACCGACGTCGTCATCTCCTGTGGTTACCTCGCGGACGTCCTGCAGGACTGGCTGAAGGCCGCCGACCTGCCGCTGAACGTCACCACGGTCGTCGAGACCGAGCCGCTGGGACGCGGCGGCGGCCTGAAGTTCGCGGCGGCGTCGCTGCCGCGCCACAGCGAGCCCTGGTACGCCACCAACGGCGACATCTGGACCCGGTTCCCGCTCCGCGACATGGCGGACTTCCACACCGCCCGCGACGCCCACGCGACGCTCGCCCTGGCCCGTCCCCGCCTGCCGTGGGGCACCGTGGACGTGGACCAGTTCGGCAACATCCTGGACTTCATCGAGTCCCCGCCGTCGCCCTACCTGATCAACGCGGGCGTCTACGTCTTCTCCGCCGACTTCGCGGGCATGCTGCCGGACCTCGGCGACCACGAGCGGACCACCTTCCCCCGCTTGGCGCGTGAGCACCGCCTCTCCGGCTACGAGCTCCCGCAGGGTGTCTACTGGCGCGCCATCGACACCGCCAAGGACCTCCACGAGGCCGCCAAGGAGCTCGCGTCGACCCGTGCCGCCGTGGAGGCGGACGCCTAAGGACGCGTAGGGACACAGAGGCACAGAAGGGAAGGGCGGGGAACCGGTGACCGGTTCCCCGCCCTTCCCTTCTGCCCGTCTGCCCCTCTGCCCTTCTACCTGCCGCGTACGCGCTCTGCGGGCTACCCCAGCAGGCCGCCGATCACGCCGTTGGGGTTGCCCGGGCTCTGCCCGGGACTCGGCTTGTGCGAGCGGCTGGAGCCGCTCGTGCCGGAACTGGAGCCGGAACTGCCCCCCGTGCCGTAGCCGGTGGGCGAGCTGCCCAGGGACGACGACGAGGACGTGGACGACGTCGCCCCCGTGCTGCCGCTGTGGTGCTTGTGCGAGCTGGACGGCGACGGCTTGGCGCTCGCCGAGCCCGGGCCGGAGTGGCCCGACTTGCCGCTCGTCGGCACGGAGGCCACCGGGACCGGAATCGCTCCACTCGGCCAGACGTCGCTCGGCGTGGACTGGCTCGGCGAGGGCGTGGGCGTCTCGGACGGGACCGAGGTGGTCTGGCTCACGTGCGAGGCGCGAACTGCCGCGCCCAGCACGGAACCCAGCAGGAAGGTCGTGCCGATGACGACCGTCGCCAGCACCACCCCGCGCCGCAGCACTCGGCGCCGCAACTGCTGCACCTCCGCGTGCTCGCCGAGCCGACGCCACGCCTCCAGGTGCAGCCAGCCGTCCAGCGAGAACATCGGCGCACCAGCCAGCAGCAGCGGGCTCCATGCGGCCAGAAAGATGATCTCCGGCGTGTCGTAGACCGGCACGGCGCGCCAACTGACCGTCACCAACAGGGCGACCGACAGCATCATGGCCACCGCCGCGCTGGCCCGCTGCCACAGGCCGAGGATCGCCAGCACGCCGACGTTGATCTGGACGAACGCCACCACCAGGCCCGCGCCCACCGGGTGGTCCATGGCCAGCGCCAGCAGCGGTTGCGCGACGCTCCACGGGTGCAGGGCCTGCAGCCAGTGCATCATCGAGCCGCGAGCGCCGCCGTCGAAGTAGACGGGGTCGCAGAGCTTGCTGAAGCCCGCGTAGACCGAGATGCAGCCGAGGAAGACGCGCAGCGGCAGCAGCACCAGGCCGAGGTCGACGCGCTTGCCCGGGTACCAGGCGTGGTGCTGCGCGGTGGAGGCAGCGGGCGTGTCGGGAAGCGGAGGACGCCGCGCTGCCGGCTCGAAGACCCGGACGCCGTCGAGGTCGGCAAAGCCGGAGAAGCCCGCGAAGTCCTCGTAGTTCTCGAGCTCGTCGAAGTCGACCTGGGTCATCTGCTGGGTCGACTCCATGTCGCCCAGCGCGACGCCACGGCCGCCGCCCTCGGACGCCCGGCCGGCCGCCTGGGCAGGGACGCCCCGCGGCGGTACGGCGAGGTCGAGTTGGCCGGTGTAGGTGATCGGCACCACGCGCCCGCGTCGGCGGGGCATCGTGGCGACCGCACCCGTCAGCCCGGGGACGGCGACGGAGCCGGGGATCCCGACCGCTCCGCCGGCGGCAACTCCCGCCGCAGCGCCCGCGCGTGCCGGACCGGCGAACGTGCCTGCCCCCACCAGGGCGGAGTCACGCGACATCGCGCCGACGAGGCCCGGGGCGATCAACGACCCCTCGGGTGGGCTGAACCGCACTCGGAAGCTCGCGGTGGTGATGTTCAACCGCGTCGGGTCCGACGGCACCTTGACCGTGTTGAGCGTCGCCTCACCAGCATCGGCCCCACCGGCGGAGGCCGCCCGGGGACGGGGACGGGTACGTGTTCTGGTGTCCACGCTCCTCTAACCGACTGAAGGGCCGGAAGGACACTCCCGGTTGACGGAAGTGGACGGAGTTGACAAAAGTCCGCCAAGAGCGGCCACGTCCGAACTCCGAACGGACACACGACGCGTAAGGCCGGCCACCGTAGCGGCCGGCCATTGACGCATCCCCACCGGGGAGTTCAGGCGGGGACCAGGTCAGCTGGAAGACGTCAGCTGGAGCAGGTCGACCGGGCCAGGTGAAACGGCCCGGGCGAAAAGGCTCAGCCCTTGTCGGCCTTGCCGGCCTTGGCCGCCTTCTCGGTCTTGGCTGCCTTGGACGACTTCGCGGGCTTGTCGGCCTTGGCTGCCGTGGCGCGCAGGCGCGCGGCCTCGTAGAGCACGATGCCCGCCGCCACACCGGCGTTGAGCGACTCGGCCTGACCCGGCATCGGGATACGGACCGTCAGATCACAGGTCTCGGAGACCAGTCGGGACAGTCCCTTGCCCTCCGAACCGATCACGATGACCACCGGTCCGGTCAGCGCGTCCAGGTCGACCACGTCGTGCTCACCGTCGGCCGCCAGGCCGACCACGAAGCAACCCGCCTTCTGGTACGACTCCAGCGCACGCGTCAGGTTGCTGGCGCGCGCGACCGGCACGCGCGCCGCAGCGCCCGAGGAGGTCTTCCACGCCCCCGCCGTCATCCCGGCCGAGCGGCGCTCGGGGACGACCACGCCGTGCCCGTCGAACGCGGCGACGGAACGGACGACCGCACCGAGGTTGCGCGAGTCGGTGATGCCGTCCAGCGCCACGATCAGCGCGTTGTCGCGGTTGACCGCGGCGGCGGCGAGCAGGTCGTCCGGGTGCGCGTACTCGTACGGCGGCACCTGGAGGATCATGCCCTGGTGGTTGTGGCCCTCGGCGAGGTTGTCGAGCTGCTGCCGCGGCGCCTCCAGCAGCGGGACACCGCGCTCGGTCGCCAGGCTCAGCGCCTCACGGACACGCTCGTCGTTGTCGATGAACTGCTGCACGTAGAGCGCGGACGCGGGCACGTCGCCCTGCAGCGCCTCCACTACCGAGTTGCGCCCGTAGACCAGCTCCGTACCGGCCTTGCCGGTACGGCCCTGGACGCCGCCACGGCGCGTGCCGGACCGCGCACGCGCGTCGGCGGCCCGCTTGGCGGCGGCGTTGGCGGCACGCTGCTTCGGGTGGCCCTTGCGCGCCTCTGCGGGCGGCGTCGGGCCCTTGCCCTCCAGCGCCCGACGGCTGTGGCCACCCGTGCCGACCGACGCGCCCTTCTTCGACCCGGGGTTACGACGGTTCCTGCGCTGGCTGTTGCCGGCCATGGCTGCTGTCCTGCTTCCTTGCTTCTACGCTTTCGCGCTCTGCTACTTCGCTTCGGGGTTGCCCTGTGCGCTGCCGCTCCGGGCTGCGCTGCGTGCTCTACGGCGGTGCGGTACCGGCTACTTGCTGAGAGTCCAGCGCGAACCGTCCGCCCGGTCCTCGATGGTGAGCCCGGCCTGGGAGAGCCGGTCCCGGATGGCGTCGGACGTCGCCCAGTCCTTGCGCTCGCGCGCGGCCTGCCGCTGCTCCAGCACCAGCCTGACCAGCGAGTCCACCACATCGTGCAGGTTGTCCCCGGCGCCCGCGCCGGCACCGGCCCAGAACGGGTCCAACGGGTCCATGCCCAGCACTCCGAGCATGGCACGGACCTCGGCAAGACGCGCGACCGCGCTCTCCTTGTCGTCCGCGGCCAGCGCCGCGTTGCCCTGCCGCACGGCGGTGTGGACGATCGCCATCGCGCCCGGCACGCCGAAGTCCTCGTCCATCGCCTCCGCGAACGCCGGCGGCACGTCCGCGGCCGGCTCGACCTGGCCGTGCAGTTCGAGGACGCGCTCGATGAAGCCCTCGATCCGGGCGAACCCGGTCTCCGCCTCGCGCAGCGCCTCCTCGCTGTACTCGATGGTGGACCGGTAGTGCGGCGTGCCCAGGTAGTAGCGCAGCACGATCGGACGCCAGTTGGCCACCATCTCGGAGACCAGCACCGAGTTGCCGAGCGACTTGCTCATCTTCTCGCCGCTGAGGGTCACCCAGGCGTTGTGCAGCCAGTAGGCGGCGAAGTCGTCGCCGTAGGCCTTGGACTGGGCGATCTCGTTCTCGTGGTGCGGGAAGATCAGGTCCCGGCCGCCGCCGTGGATGTCGAAGCTGCTGCCCAGGTACTTGTGCGCCATCGCGGAGCACTCCAGATGCCAGCCGGGGCGCCCGTCGCCCCACGGGGTGGGCCAGCTGGGCTCGCCGGGCTTGGTGGCCTTCCACATGGCGAAGTCGCGCGGGTCACGCTTGCCGACCTCGCCCTCGCCCTCGGGCTGACGGAGGTTGTCCAGCTCCTGGTGCGAGAGCGCGAGGTAGTCCGGGTACGAGGTGACGGAGAAGTAGACGTTGCCCTCGGGGGTCGCGTAGGCGTGACCGCGCTCGATGAGCGCCTGCATCATCTCGATCATCTCGGTGACGTGCCCGGTCGCCCGCGGCTCGGCCGTGGGCGGCAGGCACCCGAGGGCGGCGTAGCCGTCGTTGAAGGCACGCTCGTTGGCGTAGCCGATCTGCCACCAGGGCAGGCCCGACTGACGCGACTTGGCGATGATCTTGTCGTCGATGTCGGTCACGTTCCGGACGAAGGTGACGTCGTAGCCGCGGTGGGCGAACCACCGGCGCATGATGTCGAAGTTGAGGCCGGAACGGATGTGACCGATGTGCGGCGCGGCCTGGACGGTCGCTCCGCACAGGTAGATCGAGACGCAGCCCGGTGTGATCGGGACGAAGTCACGGACCTGACCGGAGGCGGTGTCGTGCAGGCGAATGCTCACCCCACCAGGGTAGTGGGCGGGAACCGGTGCCCTGCGCCTGCACGGGCTGACGCCACACGCCTTTATTGCCCGCGTCACACAGAGAGCCAGTTGCAGACGTCAGGTGAGTGCAGCGTCCCCGAGCGTGAAAGGGGAACCCTCAGTACACCAGCGCCGTGGCCACCGCCGTCAGACCTTCCTCACGGCCCGGGAAGCCCAGCCCGTCCGTCGTCGCGCCCGCGACCGAGACCGGCGCACCGACTGTCGCGGAAAGCAACTCCTGCGCCTCCGCGCGCCGCTTGCCGACCTTCGGCACGGGGCCGACGACCTGGACCGCGACGTTGCCGATCTCGAAGCCCGCCTCGCGGACGATCCGTGCGGCCTCTGCGAGCAGCTTCACGCCGGGCGCGCCCGCCCACTCGGGACGGTCCGTCCCGAAGTGCGCGCCGAGGTCGCCGAGGCCCGCCGCCGAGAACAGCGCGTTGCAGGCCGCGTGGGCGACGACGTCCGCGTCGGAGTGGCCGTCCAGGCCGAAGGAGTAGCCCTCCCAGCGCAGACCGGCCACCCACAGCTCGCGACCCTCGGCGAACGCGTGGGTGTCCACGCCGATCCCGGTGCGCGGCAGACGGGGAAGACCGGCAAGGCCGGGAAGTCGGGTGCCCTCAGAACTCATCGCGGGACCTCCGTCGGGCCAGAACCGCCTCCGCCAGGACCAGGTCCAGCGGGCGGGTCACCTTGAACGCCTCCTCGTGGCCGGGCACGACCACGACCCGGCCGCCGAACCGCTCGACCAGGCCCGCGTCGTCGGTCGCGTCGACACCCTCGGCGACTGCCTTGGCGTGGACGCGGTCGAGGACGTCGCGGCGGAAGCCCTGGGGCGTCTGCACCGCGCGCAGGGTCGACCGGTCGGGTGTGGCGATGACGGGCTCCGGTCCGCCGGGCGCGGCGGGTGCGCCGACCTGCTTGACCGTGTCGGCCAGCGGGACGGCCGGAACGACCGCCTCGGCGCCCTCCGCGACGGCGCGGGCCACGGCGTCGACCACGTCGACCGGAACCAGCGGGCGGGCGGCGTCGTGGACGAGCACCACGTCGACGTCCTCCGGGAGCGCGGCGAGGCCTGCCCGGACGGACTCCTGACGGGTCGCGCCACCGGGCACCACGACGAGGACGGCGTTCTCACGCTCGCCGAGCGCATCAGCGAGGAGGGCGCGCACCTCGGCGACGCCGTCCGCGGGTGCGACCACGACGACGCGGCCGACGGCACGCGAACGCGCCAGCGCACGGACGGCGTGCACCAGGATCGGCACCCCGCCGAGCTCGCGCAGCGCCTTCGGGGCGCCTGGCCCGAGGCGCTCGCCCCGGCCGGCGGCGGGAACCACTGCTGCGGCGTTCAGGTTTGGTCCCTTCAGGGATGTGGGTATGGCCATGGCGTGCCGGGCTCAGCGCCCTTCCGTGAAGCCCCACTTGTGCTTGCGTCCGGCACTCGCACCACACGCACCACAGCTCTGAGCTCCGCCTTCACCACACGCACCACGCACGCAGGACTGACGCCGCGTGGCGCGTGCGACAACGCACGCCTCAGCGCCCGGCGACGGCATCGCCAGGCGCTGAAACGAAACATACCGTGACGTCATACCCGTACGTGCGGACGCACGTACGGAATGCACCACGTACTGACACGCGTACGGACACACGCCGACATTGCGACATGCATGCACAGTCCGAACGCACTCAGGGACCTCAGGAAGCAAGGACCTCGTCGAGCAGCGTCTCCGCCTTGTCCTCGTTGGTGTTCTCGGCGAGCGCAAGCTCACTCACCAGGATCTGGCGTGCCTTTGCCAGCATCCGCTTCTCGCCTGCGGACAGCCCGCGCTCGCGCTCACGTCGCCAAAGGTCGCGCACAACCTCCGCGACCTTGATAACGTCGCCGGAGGCAAGCTTCTCCAGGTTCGCCTTGTAGCGGCGGGACCAGTTGGTCGGCTCTTCGGTATATGGTGCCCGCAGCACCTCGAAGACCCGGTCCAGACCGTCCTGGCCGACCACGTCGCGCACTCCGACGAACTCCGCGTTCTCCGCGGGCACGCGCAGCGTCAGGTCACCCTGCTGCACCTTGAGCACCAGGTAGGTCTTGTCCACACCCTTGATCTGGCGGATTTCGATGGCCTCGATCAGCGCGGCCCCGTGATGGGGGTAGACCACGGTGTCGCCAACCTTGAACGTCATGTGACAGGTACCCCTTCCGTGGCTTTCCAGCCTAACACGATCCGGGCTGTATCAGAAGGGCGTTTCCGCAGGTCAGAGCATATCCGCAGGCTTGACAACCGGCATGATTCCGTGCTGCGACCCCTGTTCGACGGGGGCTTCCCGCAGGTCGGAGCGGTTGTCCACGAACCTGCGGGCATCGCCTCGGCTCGCAACGATCTTGCGTTCGGTGCGTTATGAAACCGTGATCCGATCTTCGTCCGACAGGGTATCGGTCGGCTCTCGAACGCGACACGGGCCACCCCGTGTGGAGCGGATAAAGCCCATCGGTAATCTGAACGCGGCCAGAACCATCAAAACGTTCAAGGAGCACCCTCCGCCGTGAGCCGCACTCTTCGTCGCGGCGCGGTCGCCGCCGTCATCGTCGCGATCGCCCCCGTCCTCGCCGCCTGCTCTGCGGGGTCCAGCGCGGCGACCCTCCAGGTCAAGCCCAACACCGGCGCCACCTCGCTGAGCAACGGCCAGCTGAAGGTCAACGGCGTCGAGGTCGTCGCCGACGCCCAGGGCAACGCCCCCGCCAACGTCGTCGCCAACATCGCCAACAACGAGTCCCAGGCGGAGACCCTGGTCTCGGTGACCGTCGGCGCCACGGCCGCGACGCTGTCCGGCTCGGGCAACATCAACACCCAGGCCAGCCTGATCCTGGGCGGCCCGAGCACCGGCGCCATCCAGGCGACCGTCCCGACGCTCAGCCAGCCGGCCGGCTCCAACATCCCGGTGACCTTCGTCTTCGCCAACGCGGGCTCGGTCACCGTGGACGCCCAGATCCAGAAGGGCTCCGGCCAGTACGCCTCCTACGCCCCGGGCACGCCGAGCCCGACCGCGAGCGCCCTGCCGCACGTCAGCGCCTCCGCCACGGCTCACAAGGGCGGCGGGACCCACAAGCCGGGCAGCAGCGCCACCCCGACGGCCGGCGGCAAGGCGAGCACCCCGGTCTCCAAGCCGACCGCCTGATCCCGGGGTATCCCCGGCAGCCGAGGCACGTCCCGAAGCCAGAGGCCGGGCCCGTCCTGATCAACAGGACGGGCCCGGCCTCAGCCACTTTCGGGTGAAATTGTGGCGCGTCAGGGTCGCGTCCGACCCCGACTGTTCGACGCAGCGCTCGAACCGGGGTCCGACCCGGTGCGCGGATCTGCGACCGGCTGGGTACGCAGGTCAGCGTCCGACCCGGTGCGCCGATCAGGGCTCGAACTTGTAGCCCAGGCCGCGGACGGTCACCAGGTAGCGCGGCGCGCCCGGGTCCGGCTCGATCTTGGCGCGCAGGCGCTTGACGTGGACGTCCAGGGTCTTGGTGTCGCCGACGTAGTCCGCGCCCCAGACCCGGTCGATCAACTGCATCCGGGTGAGCACCCGGCCCGCGTTGCGGAGCAGCATCTCCAGCAGGTCGAACTCCTTCAGCGGCAGGTCGACCTTGGCGCCGTCGACGGTGACCACGTGGCGGTCGACGTCCATCCGGACCGGGCCGGCCTCGAGCGCGCCGGGGCCGCCGGTGGTCTCCTCCGCCTCGCCGCGGCGACGCAGCACCGCGCGGATGCGGGCGACGAGCTCGCGGGTGGAGTAGGGCTTGGTCACATAGTCGTCGGCCCCTATCTCCAGGCCTACGACCTTGTCGATCTCACTGTCCTTGGCGGTGACCATGATCACCGGAACGCTGGACTTGGCGCGCAGCTGGCGGCAGACCTCGGTGCCGGGCAGACCCGGCAGCATCAGGTCCAGCAGCACCAGGTCTGCGCCGTTGCGCTCGAACTGGTCCAGCGCGTCGGGCCCGGTGGCGGCGATCGCCACCTCGAAGCCCTCCTTGCGCAACATGTAGGACAGGGCGTCGCTGAAGGACTCCTCGTCCTCGACAACAAGCACACGGGTCACGGCATGGCCTCCGGGGCGGCGGTAAGGGTGGGAGAGGTGGTCTCGGCCGGGTCGGTCGGATCGGTCAGTTCTGACGGATTCGACGATCCCGACGACTCGACGGCGTGCGGATCCGGCTGCTCGGGCAGGTGAGCCGGTTCCGTCCGGTGGGTGGACGGGTCAGTGGGTGCGTCGACATCGGCGTCAGCGTGGACATCGACGTGGCTTGAGGTGGTCACGAGCCGCCCGGGGAGGTCCCCGGAGGGGAGGCGCAAGGTGAACGTGGACCCCTGGCCCTCGATGCTCCAGACCGAGACCGTGCCGCCGTGGGAGGCGGCCACGTGCTTGACGATGGAGAGGCCGAGGCCGGTGCCGCCGGTCGCCCGGGACCGGGCCGGGTCGACCCGGTAGAAGCGCTCGAAGATGCGCTCCCGGTCCCTCTCGGAGATGCCGACGCCCTGGTCGGTCACCGATATCTCGACCGAGTCCTGCCGGGTGCCGGGCAGCTTGCGGGCCGCGATGGCGACGCGCGTCCGGGCCGGACTGTAGTTGACGGCGTTCTCGACCAGGTTGCCGAGTGCCGCCGCCAGCTGGCCGCGGTTGCCGTAGAGGTGGAGCCCGGCGATACCGCCCGCGGCCATGGTGATCTGCTTGGCCGCCGCCGAGTGGCGGCAGCGGTCCATGGCCTCGGCCACCAGCTCGTCCACCGGCACCAGCTCCGGGTCGACCATGCGCAGGTCGTCCTGGACCCGGGAGAGCTCGATGATCTCCTGGACCAGGCTGGTGAGCCGAGCGGACTCGATGAGCATCCGCCCCGAGAAACGGCGCACCGCCTCGGGGTCGTCGCTGGCGTCCTGGACGGCCTCGGAGAGCAGCGACAGGGCGCCCACCGGGGTCTTCAGCTCGTGCGAGACGTTGGCCACGAAGTCGCGTCTGACCGCCTCGATCCGCCGCGCCTCGGTCAGGTCCTCGACCAGGACCAGCACGAGTCTGGAGCCGAGCGGCGCCACCCGTACCGACACGGCGAGCCCGTCGCCGCCTCCCCCGGCGCGGCGTGGGATGTCGAGATCGGCCTGCCGTATCTCACCGTCACGGCGGGTCAGCCGCGCCATCGCCAGCATCGACTCAACGGCGATCGCGCCCCCGCGCACCAGCCCGAGGGCGTAGGCCGCAGAGCTCGCCTTGATCACCTGGTCGCTCTCGTCGAGCACCACGGCGCAGGAGCGCAGCACTGACAGCACGGTGTCCACACCGGGCGGCAGAGCCGGTTCGTCCTGCTTCTCGGCCCGCTTCGACGGGTGCTGTTCCTTCTCGCTCCAGCGGAAGGCGAGCGCGGCGGTGAGGCCGACTCCGAGCCCGACGATCGCGCTCACGGAGGCGGCGGCCACGTTCACGTCCATGTCCTCAGCGTAAGCGCACCTCGGTGACCTGCAGTGAGCTACGGAGAATGCGCTCAGCCGGAGGATGCCGAGAATTCACCTTCACGTCCCCAGTGGTTCACTCCTGCTGAGGTCCAGGGTTGCCGTGGCCACGCACAGTGGGAACATCTGCCTGATCCGGCGACATCGTCCGTGCTGTCGGACCCGTGTCAGCGGCAGATCCGTGCCACCGGCCCAGTGAGGACTGAGAAGAAGAATGCGCGACGCTTACCACGAGGAACTCGACTCGATCAGCGACGGCCTGGTGGAGCTGGCCCGGCTGGCCGGTTCCGCGATGGGCCGGGCGACGACCGCTCTGCTCGACGCCGACCTGGAGCTGGCCGAGAGCGTGATCGCCGCGGACGAGAAGCTCGACAACCTCCACCACGACCTGGAGAACCGCGCCATCGCGCTGCTGGCCCGCCAGCAGCCGGTCGCCACCGACCTCCGCATCGTCGTCACCTCGCTGCGGATGAGCGCGGACCTGGAGCGCTGCGGCGACCTGGCCCGCCACGTGGCCAAGCTGGCCCGCCTGCGCTACCCCGAGTCCGCCGTCCCCGCCGACCTGCACCCGATCGTGCTGGAGATGGGCCAGCTGGCCCAGCGCATGATCGCCAAGGCCGGCCGGGTCATCGCGACCAAGGACGTGGACGCCGCGCTGGAACTGGAGCGCGACGACGACGCGATCGACGACCTGCACAAGCAGCTCTTCGCCCACCTGCTGGACGACCGCTGGCACCACGGCGTGGAGACCGCGGTGGACGTCACCCTGTGCGGGCGCTACTACGAGCGCTTCGCGGACCACGCGGTGTCGGTGGCCAACCGCGTCGTCTTCCTGGTGACCGGCGAGCACGCGGACGAGTTCGTGGCGGAGGCCCCGGAGGCGGAGTGACCCGGCCTCGCCGGGACCGGGGCGAGGGGAGCCGGGGCGCGGGGTGACTCACCTGCGGTGCTCCGGCAGGGGCGCACGGACGGGCGTACGGGTGAACCCGTACGCCCGTTGACGTTCCGTACACGGGCCGTTTCACTGGGCTACAGGCGCCGATGCCATCCGGCGCCGATCCGTGGAATCCCAGCCAAGGACCCCAACTCCGCTGAGGAGGGCCGTCTCCGTGATCCAGGCTCCGACCCCGCAGACTCCGACTCCCCCGCCGGCCACCGACCCACGCCGTCTCCCACTTCTCGCCGCCTGCGGCTGCGGCTCGGGCTGCGGCTGCGGCTGCCAGTCCGGCGGCAGCTGCCAGTGCGGCGGCTGCCGCAGCCACTGATCGGGCCGACGCCCGGCCGGACCACCCACCCCGTCCGCCACCGAGAAGCCCGTTCCTTCGATCCCTGTCCGAGCCGATGACAGCCGCCTTCTGGCCCTGACCAGTCGTCACGACGCCGTGAGGCCCCGTTCCTCACGGCGTCACGTCGTCACGGCTTCACGCCGTCGCGACGTCGAGCCGCTTGAACATGTGGACGTCCTCGTGGCCGCCGGGGATGCCCTGGGTCCGGCCGGTCTCCACGTACCCGTGACGCTGGTAGAACGCGGGCGCCTGGAAGGTGAACGAGGCCACGGCCACCCGGTCGCAGCCCCGCCGCCGCGCCTCCTCCTCGGCGCCCAGCAGCAGCTTTGTGCCCCAGCCGTCCTTGCGGCTCTCCCCGCGGACCCAGAGCATGCTGATCCCGCAGAGCCCGGCCCACGTCCAGGCGGCGAGGCCCCCGACGACCTCCCCTGCCCCGTCGACGACCTTCAGCGAGAACGCGCCCTGGTCGGCGGCCGAGGTGCCGGTCGCGGCGAAGTTGTACTCGTCCAGGCCTCGTTCGAGGATCTCGTTCAGCTCCGGATCGCGGTCACCGGTCAGCAACTCGTAGGTCATGCCGCGATCCTAGGGTTCCCGTCGTGCGTCCACGACGCGTCGAGCAAGCGGTTGACCATCCGTCAGATCCCGCGGGTCAGGTCCAGTACGGGCGAGCCTTTCGCTCATGACTGCTGGACGCTGGCGCGACACGGAGCATGATCGCGCGGCCTGACGGCCCACAGACGGCCCAAGGCAAGAGAAGGCCCCCATCCGCGCTGTTCGCGCAGGTGGGGGCATGATCACGCAAGTGGCTACTTCTTGCCCTGGTTCTTGACGGCCTCGATGGCCGCGGCGGCGGCGGCCGGGTCGAGGTAGCGGCCGCCCTTGGTGATCGGCTTGAAGTTCTCGTCCAGCTCGTAGAGGAGCGGGATGCCGGTGGGGATGTTCAGGCCCGCGATGTCCTCGTCGGAGATGTCGTCGAGGTGCTTGACCAACGCGCGCAGCGAGTTGCCGTGGGCGGTGACCAGGACCGTGCGGCCGTCGGCCAGGTCCGGGACGATGCTGTCGTACCAGTACGGCAGCATGCGGTGGACGACGTCCTTGAGGCACTCGGTCCGCGGGCGGATGTCGGCCGGAAGCTCCGCGTAGCGCGGGTCGTCCGCCTGCGAGAACTCCGAGTCGTCGGCCAGGGGCGGCGGCGGGGTGTCGTAGGAGCGGCGCCACAGCATGAACTGCTCCTCGCCGAACTCGGCGAGGGTCTGCGCCTTGTCCTTGCCCTGGAGCGCGCCGTAGTGGCGCTCGTTCAGGCGCCAGCTGCGGTGCACCGGGATCCAGTGGCGGTCCGCCCGGTCCAGGGCGATCTGCGCGGTGCGGATCGCCCGGCGGAGCAGGGAGGTGTGCAGGACGTCGGGAAGAAGACCCTCCGCGGCGAGCAGCTCGCCACCGCGTACAGCCTCCTTCTCACCCTTCTCGTTCAGGTCGACGTCGACCCAGCCGGTGAAGAGGTTCTTCTCGTTCCACTGGCTCTCGCCGTGACGGAGCAGCACAAGACGGTAGGGAGCTTCAGCCATGGCCCCGAGCCTAGTCCAGGTGCCAATTCGCTGGCGCGCCCGCCCACCGAGTCGGTAGCGTGCGGACAGACTGTCTGACACTTACCTGCCAAAGGCGGAGTGCATATGTCCATGGCTGCCCCCGGCCGCTTACGGGTCATGTTGAACGAAACCGTGGGCGGACTGCCGACCACCTTCTGGTGGCTCTGGACAAGCACCCTGGTCAACCGCCTGGGCAGTTTCGTAGTCACCTTCCTCACCCTCTATCTGACCACCACGCGGGGCTTCTCCCCCGCCGTCGCCGGGTTGGTCGTCTCCGCGTACGGCCTCGGCGGTGTCTTCGGCTCGATCATCGGCGGCGTGCTGGCGGACCGGATCGGACGGCGGCCCACCCTCGTCACCGCTCAGGTGCTCGCCGCGGTGACCACGGTCGCGCTCGGCTACACGCGGGCGCCGGTGCTGATCGCGGTCGTCGCCGCGCTGCTCGGCCTGACCAGCGGCTGCGCCCGGCCCGCGACCTCTGCAGCCATGGCCGACCTCGTCCCCAGCGCGGACCGGGTGCGGGCGTTCTCGCTGAACTACTGGGCGATCAACATCGGCTTCGCGATCTCCGCGTCGGTCGCCGGACTGATCGCCGCCCACGGCTTTGTGCTCCTCTTCTGGGGCGACGCGATCACGACGCTGCTCTGCGCGCTCGTCGTCTTCCTGCGCATCCCGGAGACCCGGCCGGAGCAGACCTCCGCCGCGTCCGAAGCCGGCACGTCGGAAGCCGGTACGTCGGAACCCGACGAGGGCTCGGTCAGCATGGGCACGGTGGTCCGTGACGGCGCGTTCATGGGCTTGGTGGTGCTGACCTTCCTACTCGCCGTCGTCGAGGGCCAGAACGCCGTCGCCCTCCCGGTGGTGATGGGCCGTCAGGGGTTCACAGCCACCGACTACGGCCTGGTCATCGCGGTCAACGGATTGGTGGTCGTCCTCGCCCAGATGCCGATCAGCAGGGTGGTGGAGCACGGCAGTCGCAAGGCCGCGCTGACCTCGGCCGCCCTACTGCTCGGCTTCGGCACCGCGCTCTGCGCCTTCGCGGGGGCTATCTGGTTCTACGCGCTGACCGTCGTCATCTGGACCTGCGGAGAGATGATCTGGACACCCGCCACCCAGGCCCTGGTCGCCGAGCTCTCGCCCACCCACGGCCGCGGCCGGTACCAGGGCGCCCTCCAACTGGCTTGGCAAGCCAACTCGTTCATGGCCCCGCTGTCGGCCGGTTTCATGCTGAGCGCGTGGGGCGCGAACTCGGTCTGGGCCACGTGCGCCACGCTCGGCGTCGTCTGCGCGGGCGGCTACGTGCTGCTGATGCGCGGCCGGGCCGGCGGTCTCCAGGCCGTGCGGATCGACGACGGTGAGGTGGCCGAGAGCGCGATGGCCGAGAGCGCGATGGCCGAGAGCGCGGTCAACGACGGCGGGCTGGACGGCGGCGCACTCGACGGCGGCGCGCTGGACGGCGGATGCGGCAACAATTCCGGTGCTTCTGCCGACGTCGCCTCCTAGAGTTCGGACCATGGACGAGCCGAAGGTGCAGAAGCAAACGCAGGCGCAGCCGCAAGCGCGGCAGGACGTCGAGATCCGGGTCATCGACGACTCCACCCTGGCCGCCTGGGGCCAGGCGATGAACGTCGGGTTCATGCAGCCCATGGGCGACGGCTCCGCCGACTACCACGGACAGCGCTTCGACCTCGGGCTCGGCCGCGCCCTCGGCGCGTTCGACGGTGAGCGCTGCGTCGGCACGTTCCGCAGCTTCGCCAAGGAGGTCACCCTCCCGGGCGGCGCGACCGCCGTCGCGGATGCGATCACCAACGTCACAGTCTCGGCCACCCACCGCCGCCGCGGCCTGCTCACCCGGATGATGCGGCAGGACCTGGACGCCGCCGTCGCCCGCGGCGAGGCCTTCGCCATGCTGATCCCGGCCGAGTTCGGCATCTACGGCCGTTACGGTTTCGGCCCGGTCGCCGGTCAGCACGGCCGGATCATCGACAAGCAGCTGGCCGGTGGCATGCGCGTGCCCGCCGAGGCGGACCGGGGCAGCATCGAGCTGATCACCCTGGCCGAGTACGCCAAGATCGCCCCCGAACTGCACGACCGCTTCCGCCGCAACCGCCCGGCAGCCGTCTCCCGGGACGCGGTCGTCTGGAAGTTCCGGACCGGCGAGCTGACCAGCCGCAACGGCACCTTCGAGGAGCCGCTGATCGCCCTCTACCGCGATCCGGACGGCAATCCGGCGGGCCTGCTCACCTACAAGGTCATCGACGAGTGGCGGAACTGGCTCCCCAAGGACGTCACCCTCAAGGTCAAGGACTACTTCGCGGTCGACTGGACCGCCGAGGCCGCGTTGTGGCGCTACGCGCTGCAGGTCGACTGGGTTCAGCGGATCGACATCTGGGACCTCGCCACCGATTCCCCGCTGCCGCTGGCCCTGCACAACGGCCGGGCCTGCGTGGACAACGGCGACAGCTCGGACGACTTCTTCTGGGTCCGCATCCTCGACGTGCCGAAGGCCTTCGCGGCGCGGACGTACGAGGCCCCGGGCCGGGTGGTCTTCGAGGTCACCGACGCGCTCGGTTACGCGGCGG
Organism: Streptacidiphilus sp. BW17; assembly: GCF_041262485.1. Taxonomy (NCBI): domain Bacteria; kingdom Bacillati; phylum Actinomycetota; class Actinomycetes; order Kitasatosporales; family Streptomycetaceae; genus Streptacidiphilus; species Streptacidiphilus sp. BW17. The sequence goes on from NZ_JBGCCR010000011.1 coordinate 176,123, forward strand.
GCCGCTACGCGCTCGACGCGGCCGAGGACGGCAGGGGCGTCTGTGTCCCGGTGGGTGAAGACGCCGCGGACGAGGTCGACTTCGCCTGCGACATCAGCCAGTTGGCGACGGTGTACTTCAACTCCCAGCCGCTGGAACGGCTGCAGCAGGCCGGGCTGGTGCAGGAGCGCCGACCGGGCGGCCTCCGGCGCGCCCAGCGGGTGCTCCGCACCGACCGCGCGCCGTGGTGCCCGGACACCTTCTGACCCTCGGCATCACGTCCCGTGCAGCCACCGCCACCGCCATCGCCTGCCGGCGATATTCCGTGGCTGCACGGGACGACGACCGCCTAGCCTCGGCGGCATGACTGCCTTTTCCTTTGACTGCGGCCCCGGTGACCGCCGCACCAATGACCGGCGTACCGGCACGACGACCTCGCGGAGGTGCGCCTCCGCTCGGCCGTGAAGGCCCGCGTCCGCACGCCCGCCGAGCTGAGCGGGATGCGGAGACGACGCGGCCACCCCTGCTGGGACCACCTCTACGCCGCGCCGCTCTGGCCGCTGCACGGCGCCAACCTCGGCACCCTGCTGCGCACCTGCGACGCCGTCGGTGCCTGCATGGTCGCGCCGCGCTTCCCCTGGGTGGACGAGGCCCTCGCCCGCGGCAACACGCTGCGCCGCCCGTCCTGCGTCCACCGCACCGGCGATCCGCTCGGCTGGCTGAACCGCGCCCGTGACCGCGGCCACCGCATCGTCGGCGTCGAACTCGCCGATGAGGCCGTCCGGTTGGCTGATCTCCCGGCCGCCCGCGAGCCGACGGTGATGGTTCTCGGCCACGAGCAGACCGGCATTCCGCCTGAAGCGCTCGACCTGCTCGACGCGGTCGTCGAGATCCCGATGATCGGCCGCGGCGCCAGCCTCAACGTCGCCGTCGCCGGATCGCTCGTGCTCTACCGGCTCGCCGGAATGCTCTGACCTGCGCCTTCTGGCTGCTTGTCAGCCCTGCTCACGCTCCTCCCGCTGCTCCCGCTGCTCCCGCTCCTCGCGATCCACCGCGATCCACAGCTCCGCCACCGCACCCGCACCGGCCTCCGGCCGCATCCCGGCGTTGCTGCGCACGCGCAGCAACGTCGGTGCGGGGCGGTGGCCGTAGGGGTTGGACGGGAACCACTCGGTGTAGACGTCGCGCCACAGATGCTGCAACGCCTGCGGGAACTCGCCGGTGCTGGTGAAGACGGCCCAGCTGCCGGCCTCGACGGTGTACGCGTCGAGGTCCGGCTCGGCCGCCGCCCGCTCGGGCGACGTCACCACCGCGTGGTAGTAGTCGAGCAGACTGCCCTCGTCCCGGTTGTCCGGGTCGTGCGGCAGCGTGCCCGAGACGATGCCCTCCGGCTCCTGGTCGGACAGCGCGGTGATCCGCGCCATGGTCTCCGCGTCGATCCGGCCGATCATCTCGGCGATGTGCGGGTTCACTCCCGCGTGGATCTGCGGGACGGTGGCCTTACGGCCGACGATCGCCAACTCGCCCTTCTCCACGATCCGGTACTGCATGGTGCTGCTCCCTTCGACGACGAGCCGGAAGGTCATCCGCGGCTGCGACCGCAGCACGGCACCGGCGCCCGCCCGGCGGGCCTCCCCCGGGCCGATCCCGTGCATCGCCCGGAACGCCCGCGCGAACGCCTCGCCCGAGCCGTAGCCGTAGCGGACCGCGATGTCGAGCAAGGTGTCCTCCCCGGCCAGCACCTCGGCCCCGGCCAACGTCAACCGCCTGCGCCGGACGTACTCCGACAGCGGCATCCCGGCCAAGGCCGAGAACATCCGCCGCAAGTGGTACTCCGAGGTCATCGCGACCCTCGCCAACTCGGCGGCGTCGACGCCCTCCTGGTCACCCAGGTGCGCCTCGACCCACGCCATCGCGTCGTTCAACGGCTCCAGCACGCCGACGGCTCCTTCCGTTTCCCTTTCGATCACCGAGCCTAGGAAGCGTGCCAGGTATCGGACCCGACATCCTGTGCCCGCTCCGGTCGGGTCCCGCCGGTAGGAAAGCACTGCCGCGCGGCGTGCGGCGTGCGGCATGCGGCGTGCGGCGTGCGGCGTGCCGCGTGCCGTCAGGCCAAGGGGGGCAGCGCGGTCGTCCCCGGATCGACCGCATCACCCGCCTCGGCCACCGTGTGGGTGAGCGTGCCGATTCCGGCGATCTCGACCTCGACGTGGTCTCCGACCCGCAACGGGCCTCCCCCGCCCGGCGTGCCGGTCAGCAGCACGTCGCCGGGCTCCAGGGTCATCAACCGGCTTACCTCAGCGACGAGTTGCGGCACCGGCCGGAGCAGCCGTGCGGTGGTGCCGTCCTGGCGCAGTTCGCCGTTCACCCTGGTCCGGACGGCCAGGTCGGTCGGATCCAGGTCACGGACGATCCGCGGTCCCAGCGGGCAGAACGTGTCGTAGCTCTTGGCCCTGGACCAGTGCCCGGACGCCGTGCCGACATCCCAGGCGGTGACGTCGTCCGCGCACGTGTAGCCGTAGACCACGTCCCGGTACGCCTCCGCCGGGACGTCCTTGCACCGTCGCCCGATGACGACGGCGAGCTCCCCTTCGAAACGCACCTCACCGGTCGCGGCGGGCAGCCGCACGGCGTCCCCGGAGCCGATCACCGCGGTGGGCGGCTTGAAGAACACCGCGAGCGGTGCCGCTCCGGCCGCGGCGACGTCGTCGCGGTCACCGTAGTTGCGCCCGATCACCACGATCTTGCCCGGCCGGCCGGGCAGGGATTCCCAGTCGCTTGCCATGTCTCAGGCACCGGCCAGCGGACCGAAGTTGACCTGCCACTCGCGGATGACGCTCTGCTTGACGTACCCGGCGCGGATGTAGGGGTCGTCGGTGAAGAGCTCGGCCAGGGCCGCGCGGTCCGCCGCGCGGTAGACCAGCACGCCGGTGTTGTCCTGCGGCAGCGGGCCACCGGCCAGCAGGACGCCCTGCTCCACCAGCTCTTTCAGGTGCGCCTTGTGCTCCGCGTTGACCGCCTCGCGGCCCGCCCGGTCGACGGCGTAGGTCCATTCGACAATGAAGACTGCCATGTGCTCGTCTCTCGCTCTCTCGTGCTCGTATTCGTGTCGCGCAGTGCGCGGTTCGTGTCGCGCGGTGCTCGTGTCGCGCGGTGCCCGTGTCGCCCGCGTGCGGGCGGCGGGTGGACGCGGGGCTCAGATCCAGATGCCGCCGTTGACGTCGGTCACGGTGCCCGTGCTGTAGCCGGACTCCTCGGAGCAGAGGTGCAGCACGCTGCCGGCCGCCTCGCGGACGGTTCCCATCCTGCGCATCGGGATCTTCGAGAGCACCGCGGCCTTCTGCTCCTCCGGACGGCGCTCCCAGGCGCCTGCGACCCGGTCGGTGGCGATCGGGCCGTGGGCCACGACGTTGACCGTGACGCCGTAGGGCGCGAGCTCGTACGCGGCCTGCTTGGTGAAGCCGATCACGCCCGCCTTCGCCGCCACATACGCGGCGTTGTTGAAGTGGCTGTACGTACGCCCCCCGGCAGACGCGAAGTTGACGATGCGTCCGTAGCCGGCCTGCTTCATCGCGGGCACACAGAGCCGGGTGGCGGTCAGCACCGGCAGCAGGTTCTCCGCGACGGAGTGCCGCAGGAACTCCTCGTCGAGCTCCGTCACCGGGACCACGCGGGTGTCGCCGCCGGTGCCGTTCACCAGGATCTCCGGGGTCCAGGCGCCGGTCAGCGCGCCCAACTGCCTTTCGCTCTCCGGGACATCGAGGATGTCGCCGACGATCACCTCGACCTCGGTCGTCCCGGCCAACTCCGTGGCGAGGGACTTCACCGCGGCCTCGTCGCGGTCGAACAGGACGAGCCGCTCGCCCTTGTCCGCCAGCTGTCGGGAGAGTTCACGGCAGATGCCGCCGGCCGCGCCGATGATCAGGGCAGTGCGCTGTGTCATGTGAGTGTTCCTTTCTCGAATCTCGAACCTGTGGAAATCAGTCGAAGCCCGGGGAGAACCGGAGCAGGGCCGGTGACGGGACCACGCCCAGGCCCGGGCCCTGCGGCACCGCGGCGAGATGCCGGGCGCGGTCGACCCGGTACGGAGGCTCAGTCAGCGGCGGATCGAACCACTCGTCCTGACGGCCGGCCTCCACCGCCAGCAGATCGGCGAGTTCGGCGCCGAGGATCCGGCCGACCACCCAGAGCGGCCCGACCTCCGCCACCTGGACGCCCACCTGCAAGCGCAGCCCACAACGCCGGGCAGCCGCCGCGACCTTGAGTGCGCCGATCAGACCACCGCACTTGGAGACACGCAGGTTGACGGCGTCCGCGGCCCCCAGTGCGGCGGCGGTTGCAACGTCCCCGACGTCGACCGCGGACTCGTCCAGCATGACGGCCATACCCGTCTGTTCCCGGATGCGCCGCAGCTGTGCCCAGTCGCGCGGTGCGGTGGGTTCCTCCAGCCAGTCGGCGAGCCCGCCCAGGAGCTCGGCGGCGCGCAGGCTCTCGTCGCCGGTCCACGCGGCGTTCGCGTCCACCGAGACCGTCACCCCGGCGGCCCCGATGTCGGCGAGTTGCCCGCGAAGCGTACGGGCCTGGCGCGCGGTGTCGGCGGCGCTCGGTGAGGCCTTCAGCTTCACGTGCCGCAGCGCGGCGGCCGCAGTCGGGCCCAGGGCCGCGACACGTCGGTCCGCGCCGCCCGCCAGATCCACCACCAGCGTGACCGGCCGCTGCTGCGGCTCCTCTGCGAGCAGTCCCGAGGTCCCACCCGAGGCCCTGCCCGACGTCCCAGCCGACGTCCCGCCGGACGTCTCTGCCACTACCGGCAGCACGGCCCGCACTATGTCGCGCAGCGGCCGCTGGTAGAGCCTGCACCAGGCATCCAACAGCGCGGTCTCCAACGCGGCAGCGGCGGCCGGAGCCCGTCGCAGACCGCCCAGGAGGCGCGGCAGGTCGAGCAGGGCCAAGGCCCGCGGCCCCTGCTCGAACACGGCGCCCGAATCCCGGAGTTCACGCAGCAGTGTGAGCGGGAGCGCGGCGTTCTCGCCGGTCAGCACCTGTTGTGCGCTCTCGGTGGTCTCACCGGTGACATAGGGTCGGGGCGCTCCCTCACCCCAGCCGGTCACGCCGTCGAGGCGGCAGCGGACCAGGACGGACTCCGCGTGGTCCCGCACGTGCGCGGCGTGGGCGAAGGAGCGTCGCATCGGCACCCGCGCGGTGGACACCGTCAGCGCGTCCGGCAGCGCGGGGGCGGCGGTCTCAGCCATGCTGCCTCGCACGGACGTACTGCCGCGGCTGAGCCGCCTTCACGAAGGCGGCGGTCCAGGCGATCAGTCGGTCGCGGACCCCGGTCTGCAGCAGGTAGTGCCGGTCGGTGGGCAGCATGCTGATCTCGCCACGCCCACCGGTGAACTGGATGAACGTCCGATGCGCGTCGTCGAGATCGATGATCGGGTCCGCCTGCCCTGACACGAACGCCGTGGTCACCCGGTCCGGCAGCGCAGGAGCGTCCGGCGACAGGTAGATCTGCTCCAACTGGAGCAGTCGGGCCCGGGAGCGGCCGGTCAGGGTGCGGACCGCAAGGTCGTCGCCGTCGATGAAGCGGCGGTAGCGGTCCTGGTCGGTGAAGTCCGCCGCGGACAGTCCGACGTCCTGCTGCTCCGTGCTCTGGTCCCCGGCCAGGGCACGCAACCGGTCGGCGGGCAGGGTGGCGTGCAGCTTGCCCAGCCAGGCCGAGCAGAACACCGCAGCGTCATAGGCGGTGTCCAGGGTGCCGGACTTGAGCAGGGCGGCGAGGAACGAACCGCCCAGGCAGTGGCCGAACAGACCCAGCGGCACGTCGTCGCCGGTCAGCTCGCGGACGGCCCGCAGCGCCGCCCGGTGGTCCGCAAGGACGGTCGCGACCGCGGGTATCTCGCCGCGGGCGCCGGGGCTGGTGCCACTGCCGCGCCGGTCGAGGACGAAGAAGGCCACGCCTCTCTCCGCGAAGGCCGGTCCGGTCTCCCACATCCAGCCCGAGTGGCTCTGCAGGCCGTGGAAGTAGAAGACCGCCGCTCTCGGTCTGGTCGGCCGCCACACGTGCAGGTCCAGAGTGATGCCGTCGCAGACGACGGGGATGATCTCCCGTCGGATGTCGACCCCGACGGGACTCGTCGCCGTGGATTCGAACATGTTCCCCCTCCTTCGATGCGCCGTCACCCGGCGCTCAGCGGCCCAGAATCTGCTGGACGAATGCGGTGTCCTGCTGGAATGGCTTGTACTTGTACTGCGTGCCGTTGCCCTGGGTACGTCGGCTCTCGACGTACCGGGACACGGACTGCCTGGAGGCGAGGTGTACGGCGAGGGGGCCCAGCCGCGCGCTGTCGCGCTTGGAGGCGTACTCGATGTTGATCCGCGCCAGCGCCCGATCCACCGCGTCCGAAAGCCGCGCCTCGACGTCCGCTTCACCGCTCGGTTCGCCGACCGGTTCGACAGCCGGTTCACCGCCCGGTTCACCGCCCGGTTCGCCGGCCTCGGGGTCCGGCGCCGAAGCGGCCTGGGACGACTCGACGACGACCAGGTAGCGGGGCGGCTCCTCCCACTCCGGCCCGCACAGGTAGAGCCCGAGTTCGAGACCGAGTTCGGCGAAACCGTCGCGCAGCGCCTCGGTGACGTGCCCCTCGGTCAGCTTCTCTCCGGTGAAGGAGTGGAAGACGCCGTCGCGGCGGACGAACCGGATGCACGGCACCGCACCGACCGTGCGTTCGACCCGGTAGATGTCGCCCGTCCACAGCCGGTACAGGCCGTTGGCCTGCGACATCACCAGGTGGTAGTCGCGGCCGGCCTCCACCTCGTCGAAGAGCAGGGTCTCGAAGTGCTCGCCTGCGTCCAGGAGTTCGCCGACCGGAACGTCGGCGGGCACGAACTCGTAGAACGCCTGGTTCACCGAGAGCGGCTGGCTGACCGGGTCGGCGTCGACGGGGATCGCCGTGACGCCCTCGGTCCCGCAGCTCATGAAGGGCAGCCGGGCCAGTCCGGGCAGGACGGCGTCCAGCTTCTGCTGGTACAGCCCGGCGCTGCCGGAGAGCCAGCAGCTGTACCCGGTGAGCCCCGGCCAGACGTCCGTGAGCCGGAAGTCCGGGTCGGCCAGGACGCGGTCCAACCGTTCAGCCCCGGCCGGGTCCGGGCTGCCCCAGGGCTCCCCGAGCAGGGTGCCCTCGCGTACGTCCCGCACCAGTTCCGCCCGGTTCTCACCGATCAGGTCGCGGAGCGAGATCAGCGTGCTGGGGTTGATCGCCGCGATGAAGTGCAGGTCCCGGCCGAGCATTGCGCGGATGCGGTGGTACATCCGCCCGTCGTGGCTGTTCGGGGTCTCCGGCCCGAACCACGGCGCCTCGTACCACGGCGGGTTCCAGTCCCCCTCGTTGAGCCGGGGATGACGGTTGCTGATCGCCTGGTGCGCCACGCCCTGGACGAACTCGCTCGCGTCCTCACGGACGGTCTGGGTGTCCAGCGTGGCGTAGGGGTGGGCGAGGATCTCGGGGTGGAGCCGCAGGTAGGTTCCCCACATCGCCCGGATCGCGGGCATGCGGTAGGAGAGCAGCCAGTGCCTGGTGTACGGAACCAGCTTGGGGTCGCCCGTGGTGCCGCTGGTGCGGAGCCAGCGCAGGACCGGACTGCAGGTCAGGATGCCGCCCTTGGTGCGGGTTTCGCGCTCGATCAGCGGGACGAAGTCGTCGTACCGCATCACCGGCAGGGTCGCCCGGTACGCCGTGGCACGGTCGGCGGGTTCGGCGGCTGCAACGGCGTCGTACCCCCGCTCACGCCAGTGCGCGGAGCCCGCGCTGACGCCGACGATGTCGGCGAGCACCCGGTCCTGTGCGGCGTAAGGATCGGCGAGGTCCCGCACCAGGGCGTCATGAGCGGCAAGGCACTCGGCCTGGAACCCAGGACTGCGCTCCTGCCAGTCGGTGAGCCAGGCAGGCTCGGAACGGTCACCGCAGAGAGTCTGCGACGCGGACATGGTTCTCCTCGGTCAGTGGTCGTGTCGGTGGTCGTGAATGTGTCGGCGGTCGAAAATGCGCCGGTAGTCGTAAATGTGTCGGTGGTCGTAAATGCGTCGGTGGTCGTGAACCTGTCGGTGCGCGGCTTCCACTGCCGCGCCCTGCCCGGCCCCCGCGGTATCGGCGCTCCCCGGTGCGCCGTGGCGGACGACTGCGCGTCAGCGCGCCTTCCGGAGCCCGAACAGCCAGATCAGGCAGACGCAGGCCCCGATGGCGGCACCGAGCACGGAGACTCCGTCCCAGCCGTAGTCGGCGTAAGCCAGCGACGCCAGGGACGAACCGACGACGCCGCCGCTGAAGTAGCAGGTCATGTAGGCGGAGGTGAGGCGGCTCCGGGCCTCGGGCCGCAGCCGGTAGATCTCGCTCTGGTTGGTGATGTGCATCGCCTGGCAGGCCAGGTCGTAGCCGATGATTCCGACGATCAGCGCGATCAGGGAGTGCTGTCCGAAGCCCATGGGCAGCCACATCACCGTCAGCAGCAGGCCGCAGAGGCCGGTCACGGCCCGGGCGCCGCCGCGGTCCGCGAGGCGGCCTGCCAGCCCGGCGGCCACCGCGCCGGCCACACCGGCCAGGCCGAAGAGGCCGATGATGTCGGGGGCGAAGTGGTAGGGGTTGCCGGCCAGCATGAGGCTGATCGGCGTCCACAGGACGCTGAAGCCGGCGAAGGTCAGCGCGCCGTACAGGGCGCGCAGGCGCAGCACCGGCTCCTCGCGCAGCAGCGAGAGCACGGAGCGGAGCAGCGCGCCGTAGCGCAGGTCGGAGGTGGGCGGCGCGAGGGGCAGCCGGGCGCGCAGCGCCCCCGCGAGCAGCACCATGAGTCCTGCCGCCACCCAGAAGACCAGGCGCCAGCCGCCCAGTTCGGCCAGGTATCCGGCGGCGGTGCGGGCCAGCAGGATGCCCAGCAGCAGTCCGCTCATCACCGTGCCGACGACCTTGCCGCGTGCCTCGGGCGCCGCGAGGCCCGCCGCGAAGGCCACTAGCATCTGCGCCGTGGTCGAGAACAGTCCCACGACGGCGCTGAAGAGATACAGCAGCCCCGCGTTCGGCGCGACGCCGACAGCGGTCAGTGCCACCGCGCTGAGCAGGCACATCGCGGTGACCAGGCGCCGCCGCTCCAGCAGGTCGCCGAGCGGCACCAGGAACAGCAGACTGAGCGCGTAGCCGATCTGAGTGATCGTCACCACCAGTCCGGCGCCGGAGGTGCTGAGATGGAGGGCCGCGCGGATGTCTTCGAGAAGCGGTTGGGCGTAGTAGAGGCTCGCGACCGACAGACCTGTGGCCGTCGACAGCAGCAGCGTCGTTGCGCGGTCCAGGCCTCGCCGGTCACGTGTGGACGGCAGGCTCGCGGCACCCGCATGCACGCTTGTACTGGTCATGACATGGCTCTTTCGAGGAGATTCGAGGAGAGGTGGGTAATCGACGCGCGGTGCACACGGATCGCGAGGCAGCAGAGCGGCGTCAGGAGTCCGCGACGGCGCCGTCCGGGGTGGCGGTCGGCACTCTGCGGTCGCGGTGACTCACGACGGGAACGTTAGCCGGGCCGTGTTATGCCAACGCCCGTTCCTGGCACGCGAAGTGGCAGGACTGCGCAAGATCTCTGTCAATTCTTCGTCTTCGTCACGGACTGCGTGACGACGGGCGCGGCCAGGCGGATCCGGGCGTCCAGGCCGGGGCTGCCCTCCGCAGCCAGCAGGTCGAGTTGCCCGCCCGAGGAGCTCACCAGCATCGTCGCGATGGACAGCCCGAGCCCGCTGCCCGCGAGCTTCCCCTGCGGAAGCCGCCAGTGCCGGCGCACCGCGAGCTCACGGTCCGCGGCGGTCATGCCCGGCCCCTCGTCCCGGACATGGATGTCGACGAACGTCTCGCCCGGCAGCACGGCCACTGCGATCTCGCCGTTGGACGGGCTGAACCTGATCGCGTTGTCGAGCAGCACGTCCAGGGCCTGTTCGAGCGCACCGGGGCGCGCCACCACGAAGACGGAGGGGCAGGGTGTGCTGTAGATCCGGACGTGCCGCTGCCAGGCCACCACCGACCAGGACGACGCCCGGTCCGCCACCACCGCGGCCACGTCCACCTCGGTGATCTGCTGCTCCTCGTTCACCACCCGGGAGATGTCCAGGATCTCCGACAGCGTCTGCCGCAGGTGGTCGATGTCGCCGAGGATCTTCCGGTAGCCGCCCCGGCCGCCGTCCGCGATGTGCGGCTCCAGGTTCTCCAGGCGCAGGCTCAGCGCCACCAGCGGGTTGCGCAGTTGATGCGACGCGTCGGCGAGAAAGAAGCGCTGCCGCTCGACGAGCGCCTGCACCGTGCCCGCGAGGTGGTTGACATGGGCGTTGAGCGTGCGCAGTTCCGGCGGCCCGCGATGGACCGAGATCCGCTCGACGTCATGCCCCCGGGTCAGGGAACGCACCGCGGCCTCGGTGGCCTTGATGGGACGCAGCACCCAGGCCGACAGGAACCAGACCATCGCGGTCGTCCCGAGGATCGCGATCAGCGCACCGGCGCCGAGTACCGCCCACCGCATCGCGATCGTCCGGCGCAGGTCCTCCGTCGGCACCCCGATCAGGAACGCGTACCAGCGGCCGTCGGTCAACTGCCACTCCTGGGCGATGACCAGGGGACGGGACGCGTCGGGGAGCAGGCTCCCCTCCTTGATCACATGCTCACCCCGGAAGGCACTTCGCACCGCCCCGGAGTTCTCCCGGTAGAAGCGCGCAGGGGACGGCCCCGAGGCGACGACCTCCCGGCCGGACTGGTCCACGACGATCGCCGTGGCTCCGCGCGCCGCCGTGAACTCGCGCACCAACTCCGGGAGTCGGGTGGGCAGTTCATGTGCGCTCAGCTTGACGATGGGCGCGATCAGATACGCCCGGTCCAACTGTCCCGCGTTCTCCAGGTCCGCCCACGCGTTGCGGGCGACGAGCACGGCCAGCGGGATCCCGAGCACGGCGACGATGAACGAGACCAGGCTCAGATTGGCGATCAGGTATCTGCGTCGCACCGCGACTCACCCGGCTCTCAGCCTGAACCCGACACCCCGCACCGTCTCGATACAGGTGGGGTCGCCGAGCTTGCGGCGCAGGCTGTTGACGTGCACGTCCAGGGTCCTGGACGAGCCGAACCAGTCACTGCCCCAGACCTCACGCATGAGCCGCCCCCGCTCGAAGACCGCGCCCCGGTCTGCCGCCAGGACGGACACCAGGTCGAACTCCTTGCGCGTCAGCTCCACCTCCAGGCCGCCGACCAGCACTTGGCGCCTTCGCGGGTCGATCGACACGTTCCCGAAGCGCAACTGCTGCGCCGGGGACGGCGAAGCGGGTGTGGGTGGCGCGGCGAACACGTCCGCCGCGGGCTCCGACGGAACCGCGACACGGCGCATCAGCGCCTCTATCCGCGCTTCGAGCTCCCAGAACCCGTACGGCTTGCCCACGACGTCGTCGGCGCCGGACTTCAGTGCCAGCACCCGGTCCATCTCGGCGACGCGCGCGCTCACCACGATGATCGGGATGGTGGAGGTCCTCCGGATCCGACGGCACACCTCCAGACCGTCGAGGTCCGGCAGACCCAGGTCGAGCAGCAGCAGATCGAAGCCCTCGTGCCCCTCGATCGCGGACACCCCGTCAGGCGCGTGGGTCACGTCGTAACCGTGCCGCCGGAGCGTCGTGGACAACTCCTCGGCAACGTCCGAGTCGTCCTCGGTCAACAGAATCCGCATCGCCAGCCTCCCCGCGCCCCCGCCCGGCCTGTCCGCATGGTGGAATAGGAGTTCCACTATGCGGGTGGAGCCTAACACACACCGACGAGGCGGCCTCAGGTAATTCGCATACGTAACACCGCGCGGAAGCAGGGGGTTTGTCGGGCCTGCGACCTCGCCATCCGGGCCATGAGCACCGCCGGTCGTCGTGCCGGCGCGTCTCGCCCCTAGCGGAAGGCCGCCCAGGCGAGTGCGGGCAGCGCGAGGAGCACCAGCGCCGGTCCCGACGCGCCCGCCGCGCCCGACGGCCAGATCAATGCCGCCCCGTCGGCTCCGTCGGCTTCGTTGACTCCTCGGCCGTCGGCCGGAGCCGTTCGCCGCAGCGGCGGCATCGTTTGGAGCTGAGTGCCCCGTCCACCAGCGCCACCACCAACAGCACCGCGCCGAACGGTACGACGAAGCCGAACCAACCAAGAGCAACGAGCGCAAACAGAGTCAGGTAGGCCAGCACGACCAGGAGCACGCTGAACAGCGCGGCCAGTGCAACGATCCACAGGCCGTGCCGGAGTGGCGCATGGACACGGCCGTCGGTCGGCCGCAGGCCGCTCACCGGGTCACGGCTGTGCGGTGGTGGTCACGCGCGTCGCGGACCGGATCCGTCGTGTCGCTGCTCATCACGTCATCCCCTCCGGCGGCGCCGGAGGGGATGACGTCCGGTCAACCCTTGGCGCGTCGCCTGCGTTTGGCACCGACCTCGGGGTCGGCGAGCGCGGCCGGCTTGGCCGACGCCGTGGTCCTGCCGATCGTCGGCAGGACGAATTCCTTGACCATGTCCACCGCGTCGCGGACCAGCGGGCGGAAGACCCGGTAGCGCGACAGGGTGACGATCTTGGCGACGAACGGGGCGCAGCGCTTCACGAACGCGCGGGTGCGCTCGGTGTCGTCGGTGCGGTCGAAGACCCAGTACAGGACCACGACCATCAGGTGCAGCCAGAGCAGGTCGGGCAGCAGCTCGTCCAGCTCGGGGTCGATCTTCGGGCCCAGGTCCGAGCCGTCCAGCACCTCGCGGAAGATCTGGACGGACGTCGCGCGGGCCGGGTGGGACTCGTTGGAGAAGGGGCTCAGCGCGCTGTTCGGGTCGGCCGCCGTCCGGAAGAACTGGGCGGCGAACTCGTGGTACGGCGCGGCGCAGTCCACCCAGGACTCCAGCGCGAGCGACAACCGCTCCGAGAAGTCGGTCCGCCCCTCCATCCGGGCCCGGGCGTCGAGGGCGTGCTCGTGGGTCATCCGGTCGTAGAACCCCTGGATCAGGAATTCCTTGCCCTCGTAGTAGTAATAGGCGTTCCCGACCGAGACCCCCGCTTCGGCGGCGATCGCCCGCATCGTGGTCTTCTCGTAGCCGCGCTCCTGGAAGAGCCGCATCGCGGTCTCCAGGATCAGCGCGCGGGTGCGCTCGCTCTTCGCCGTCCTGGCGGGCTCGGTTCCGCCGGGCTCCGCGGAGTTCCCCTGCTCGTCCTTCGCGGTGGCGGGCTGGTCGTCGGTCACGGGTCGAGGCTATCCGGACCAGCGGCCCGAAAGGATGCGAGCACCGGCTGCCCCCTGCACAGTCGCTGCTCCCTCCCGGGCCGCTCCCCGCCCGACTCGGACTGCCCCGAGCGGCCTCTGGCCGCACCTGCGGCGACCGCGCGACACCCGGGTGCCCGCGGCGTCGCTGGTGCCGTGGGTACGGCTCGGTGATGACGGTCGAGTGCATGGCGAAGCAGCCCCCCATGGCCTGGCCCTACCAGAATCGAACGCGTTCAGGTTTGCGCCGAGAAGGACTGTAGCCCTATTTTTGAACGCGTTCAATACGATGGCGCACACTCCGCCAGTGCCCTACGAAGGCTCAGATCTTGATCAACTGAGGTGTCTTGACGCACCACCACGGGAACGAGCGTCCACATCGGCGGGCAGATCCGCCGGAACAGGGGGACCACTCATGCCTATCGCCACCATGCTCGCGTTTCTCGTGGCCTGCGTACCTTTCGTCGTCGTGACGGCGGTCATCGTGGCCCTCTCCCGACGGCGCTGGCTCAAAGCGATCGACCGGAAGCGGCGGGCGCCCCGCTTCGACAACGGGCTCGGCTACCTGTCGGACCCCGGTGCCGGCGGACGTCACCACGGTCAACATCACCACCACGGCCACCACACCTCGCACAGCTCCGGCGGACACCACGGCGGCGGGCACGACTTCGGCGGCGGCGGGCACGGCCACTGACCTGTCGTTGTCAGAGGTGGCCGCTACGGTGCCGCCATGGCCGAACAGACCTCCGCGCAGACGTACTTGGACTCCACCCGCGCGTCCTACGACACCGTCGCCGCCGACTACGCCGAGCTTCTCGCCGACGAGCTCGCGCCGAAGCCGTTGGACCGAGCGATGTTGGGCGTGTTCGCTGAGGTGGTCGGGCCCAAGGCCCGTGCGGTGGAGCTCGGCTGCGGGCCCGGGCGGGTCACCGCCCACCTGCGGGGGCTGGGGCTGGAGGGGATCTTCGGGATCGACCTGTCGCCCGGCATGATCGAGGTGGCTCGACAACGGCATCCCGGCATCCGCTTCGAGGTGGGCTCGATGACGGAACTCGACCTGCCGGACGCGTCGTTGGACGGCGCGGTTGCCTGGTACTCGACCGTCCACACGCCGCCGGAGCTGCTGCCGACCGTCTTCGCGGAGATCCACCGGGTGCTGGCACCGGGCGGACGACTCCTGCTCGCATTCAAGGTGGGAGACCGGCACCGCCGCTTGAGCCAGGGCTACGGCCACGCCGTTGACCTGGACGTCTACTGGCTCCCGCTGGACCAGGTCGCCGCACTCCTCACCGACGCCGGCTTCACCCTCGACGCCCGCCTGGTCCGCGCACCCGACGAGAGTGAGCGCCCCACCCAGGGCGAGCAGGCCTTCTTCCTCGCGACCCGTCCCGCGCCGGAGGCCTCCGGAATCGACGGTGGACGCCACGCCGCCGACACGCCCGCAAACGCTTGCTAGCGGCGTGCTTGCAATTGCAAGCACAAAGGAGCAGCATGGAGTCATGGCCTCACTCAACGTCGGGTCGCTCGGCGAGTACATCCGGGAGCAGCGGCGGTATGCGCAGTATTCGCTGCGTCAGCTTGCCGACGCGGCAGGGGTGTCGAACCCGTACCTGAGTCAGATCGAGCGCGGACTGCGTAAGCCCAGCGCGGAGATCCTGCAGCAGATCGCCAAGGCGCTGCGGATCTCGGCGGAGACGCTGTACGTGCAGGCGGGGATCCTGGACGAGCGCGAGGAGGAGGGCCTGGAGCTCCGGGCCGCGATCCTGGCCGATCCGCTGATCGACGAGCGGCAGAAGCAGGTGCTGCTCGCGGTCTACGAGTCGTTCCTCAAGGAGAACGGCGTCCGGGTCAACGACCCCGATGCCACTCCCGGAAACGCCCGCTCCCGCACCGCGCCCGCCGACGGGGCCACCACCGACGAGCCGCACACACCCAGCCAGCAGACGACGTGAAGGGGAGGAATTCCGATGCCGATCACTGACGACCTCCGTAAGACCCTGTCCGACCCCACCCCGCTCTACGCCCTCGCCGGGGCCGGTGACCTGGCGGTGGAGAAGCTCCGGACCGTTCCGGAGAAGGCCGCGGCCCTCGCCGCCGACCGGCAGGCCGCGCAGGAGAAGGCGACCGCGACCCTGACCGAGGCCCAGGCCCGCCTGGTCGAGGCACAGACCAAGGTCACCGAGACGGTGCAGTCGCTGCCGACCGACATCAAGTCGCTGCAGGAGCGGGCCCAGGCCCTCGCGCTGCAGAGCGTCGGCCGTGCCGCCGAGTTCGCGGTCAAGGCGCGTGAGGTCTACGACGAGCTCGCCGTGCGCGGCAAGGTCGTCGTCGAGCGCCAGTTCGGGGAGGGCGCGGCCGACGCTGAGGCCGACCCGCAGCCGGTGACCGCGAAGGCCGAGCGCGCCAGCAACGGCACCCCGACCGCCAAGGCGGACGTCTTCGCCGCCGGTCTGGACGACGTCGAGGCAGAGGCCGAGATCGTCGAGATCGTCGAGGTCGTGGACGAGCCCGCCCCGGCCAAGAACGCAGCGGCCAAGGACGCCGCCGCGCCCAAGCCCGCGCGCAAGTCGACGCCGCGCAAGCCCCGCACCACCAGCTGAACCACCCGGCCAAAGGGCGCGCGACAAGAGAACGACAGGATCGCAACGGCTGGGGCACGTCCTGTGTGCCCCAGCCGTTTTGCATGTCACGATGGGCCTGAGCCCGTCCGAGTGGAACGAGGGAGTGGCGATGAACCAGCTGGCCGCCTACGGACTGCTGACGGCAGCATTCGACAACGTCCTGTACTGGCTGATGATGGGCCTGACGCTGTTCACGGTCTTCACCTTCGTCGACGCCGCGTTCCGCCGCGAGGACGCGTACCGGGCCGCGGACAAGAAGACCAAGCCGTTCTGGCTGATCATCCTGGGCGTGGGCGTGGGAATCGAGTTCTTCCTCGGTTCGATCTTCCTCGACCTGATCGCGATCGTGGCCGCGATGGTCTACATGGTGGACGTGCGGCCCGCGCTGCGGCGCGTCACGCCGTCCCGCCGGGGTGGCCGGAACGGGCAGCAGAAGCAGGACCACATGGGGCCGTACGGGCCCTGGTGAGCAGGAGCACCGCGACGTCGTCGGCCAGCGCGCCGCCGTTGAGGTCCTCGACCTCGGACATGGCGGTGTCGATCAGCTGCTCGTCGCGGAGGCCCGCCTGCCGGTGGTCGCCGATCATGTCGATCAGCCCCTCCTGGCCGAGACGGCGGGTGCCGGCGCCTATCCGGCCCTCGATCAGGCCGTCCGTGTAGAGCATCAGCGCCCAGTCATCGCCCAGCCGGACCTTGCCGGGAGGCCAGTGGCCCTCGCCGATCAGGCCGAGCGCGGGACCGGCGTCGTCGTAGGGCAGCAGCTCCGGCACGCCGTCCTCGCGCAGCAGCAGCGGCGCGGGGTGACCGGCCAGGTGCAGCTCGGCGTGGTCGCCCTCGGGGCGGATCGCCAGCATGCACAGGGTCGCGAAGATCTCCTCGCTGCGGCGCTCGTGCTCCAGCACGCGCTGCAGTGTGGCCAGCAGCGCATGGCCGGTCAGACCGGCGAAGACCAGGGTGCGCCAGGCTATCCGCAGCGCGACTCCGAGCGCGGCCTCGTCGGGGCCGTGGCCGCAGACGTCGCCGATGACGACGTGGACCGTGCCGTCAGCCGTGCGGACGGCGTCGTAGAAGTCCCCGCCGAGCAGCGCCCGGCGACGACCTGGCCGGTAGCGGGCGTGGAAGCTGAGGCCGGAGCCGTCGAGCAGTGGCGTCGGCAGCAGGTGGCGCTGGAGGCGTGCGTTCTCCTGGCCGCGCAGCTCCGCCTCGACCAGGCGGCGCTGGGACTCGTCGGCACGCTTGCGCTCGACGGCGTAGCGGACCGCGCGGGTCAGCAGACGGCCGTCCATCTCCTGCTTGACCAGGAAGTCCTGAGCACCGGCGGCGACGGCTGCGGCACCGAGCTGCAAGTCGACCGTGCCGGTGACAGCGAGGACCGCCGTGCGCGGGGCGCGGCGCAGCAGCGTGCGGATGTCCTCCAGGCCGCTGCTGTCCGGGAGTTCGAGATCGATCAGGACGCAGGCAGTGTCCGCGTCGAGCATCGGCAGCGCCTCGGGGAGACTGCGGGCCCAGCGGAAGGCGACCTCGGAGCCGAGCTCGGCAAGGAGGTTGCGCACCGACTCGGCACCGACGTCGTCGTCCTCGATGAGCAGCACGGAGAGCGGCGGCACGGGCGCAGTGGCGACGGCCACAGCAGCGGCGACCTCAGCAGACTCGGGATTCGCGCCTTTTGTGCCGGTTGCACTGGTTGCGTCCGTTGCGTCGGAGATGCGCGGGCGCGGTATCGCCGCACTCGCTGCGTTCGCAGCGGCGCCGGAACTGGCGTTCATGGGCCTACCTCCCTCTCTCCGACTCGGTAACGGCTGGGCGGCGGATCCAGTGCCCACCCAACACCATCATCTGGCGTCCTTCTCGTGACCGTGACGTGATCTGCACGACCTCTCCCCAGCGCATTCGGCCGCACCTGGGGCGACCGTGATCACTGTGCCGTACGAGAGCCCGTGCGGCGCTTGAGGCGCAACGGTGCGGCGCCACGCCCGAGAAGTCCTCTAGCGTGCCACAGGAGGAAAGGAGTTGGTGATGGAGATCACGCTGATTCAGGGGGACATCACACGGCAGGAGGTGGACGCCGTGGTGAACGCGGCGAACTCCTCGCTGCTGGGCGGAGGCGGCGTCGACGGCGCGATCCACCGCGCGGGCGGTCCGGAGATCCTGGCCGCCTGCCGGGAACTGAGGGCGGGGCACTACGGCAAGGGCCTGCCCACCGGTCAGGCGGTGGCGACCACGGCCGGACGGATGCCCGCCCGTTGGGTGATTCACACCGTGGGCCCGGTCTACCCGCAACCGGGCGAGCCGTCGGCCGAGTTCGAGCGCCGCGCCGCCCAGTTGGCCTGCTGCTATCGCGAATCGCTGCGTGTGGCCGACGAGTTGGGCGCGCGCACGGTGGCGTTCCCGGCCGTCTCGACCGGCGTCTACGGCTGGCCGATGGAGAGCGCGGCGCGGATCGCGCTCGGCGTGATGCTGTCGGCCGG
Source organism: Streptacidiphilus sp. BW17 (assembly GCF_041262485.1). Lineage (NCBI taxonomy): Bacteria > Bacillati > Actinomycetota > Actinomycetes > Kitasatosporales > Streptomycetaceae > Streptacidiphilus > Streptacidiphilus sp. BW17. The sequence continues at coordinate 194,475 of NZ_JBGCCR010000011.1, forward strand.
AGGGTCGAACACTTCGGTTACGTCGGTCACATCGGACATGTTGGATATGTTGGACACTGCGGTCACATCGGTTGTGTCGGACATGGGCGACGTGGGGAGCCGGAGCCTGGTCGAGGAGGCCCGGTTCGTGCTGTACGGGGCAGACGCCTACGACGTCTTCGAACGGGTGTGGCAGGAGTTGTCGCACGGACCCATGGTGGACTGAGAGACCGTCAATCCACCATGGTTATTCGATAACTCGTTCGAGTGAACTTCGGCTATGCGAGTCGTCAGGACGGTCTGACCACGCCGAGGATGGGCATCGAGCCGGCCGCGGCGAGCTCGACGACACCGCCCGGGTGCGGCGCCTCGATGATGGCGCCGTCCCCGACATAGAGCGCGACGTGGCTGGCGTCGTGGAAGTAGATGATGAGGTCCCCGGGCTGCAGGTCGGAGACGGGCACGTGCGGAAGGTCCGCCCACTGCGTCTCCGAGGTCCGTGGAATGTCGACGCCCGCCGCCTGCCAGGCGCGCATGGTCAACCCCGAACAGTCGAACGAGCTGGGGCCGGTGCCGCCCCAGAGGTAGGGCCTGCCGATCTGCGCGACGGCGTAGGCGATGGCCGCCCGGCTCGCCCCCACGGCTTGACGGCCCAGCTCGGCCGCGGTGAGCGTGCCGCGCCAGGCCATCTGGGCCGCGAGCGCGGTCTGCGCCTGCATGGTCTGCAACTCCGCCAGATCAGCGGCGGAGAGCGAGGCCAGCAATGCCTTCGCGGTGGCCAACTTGCCCTTGATCTCGGAGACGGCCGCAGCAGCCTCGGCCTGACTCCGGGACAGCGCGGCCAGTTCGGTGGTCGCGTCGTTGCCATAGGCGGCGAGGGTGGCCTGCGCCTGCTGCAGTTGCTGCAGCGCGGCGGCAGCCGAGGTGGAGGCCTGCTGCGCCAGCGGGATCTGGGCCAGATAGGCGCCCGGGTCCTGGGCCAACAGCGCCTGGAGGGTGGGATCGGAGAACGAGGACAGCCCCGAGTACTGCGACTCGGCATACTGCCCGACCAGCGAGGTGAGGGTGTCGACCTTGTCCTGCGCCGCGACGATCTGCCGCGCGACGGCGACGATCCGCGCCTCCTGGGTGGTGACGGCCTGGGTCGCCTCGTCGTAGCGGGCGGACGCCGACTCGGCCTGCTGGTAGAGCGCGGCGATCTCGCCCTGCAAGTCAGCCAGGCGTTGGGCGGGCGAGAGCGGGGCGAGCTGCTGGGCGGCAACGGCGGACGGGGCGGTGGCGGTCGTTCCGGCCACGCTCAACGCGAAGGCGGAGGCAACGAACAACAGTGACTCCCAGCGACGGGGGCGGGAACGTGGCACGGCAGGCCTCCCATTTGCTGACGCTGCGTCAGATACGGCCCCGGGATGCTGCCATGGATCGCTGTAAACGACCAGGGCCGTTGCACTACCCAGGGCCGCAGCCACATGCGGGAGCGTCCGCTCAGCGCGGCGCCACAGCGCCCCAGCGGAGGGTGAGTTCACCCAGCCGGTGGCGGGAGGGGGTGTCGACGAGGGGCCAGTCCGGGGCGATGGTGCGGACGGTGGCGAGCCAGCGCTGTCGCACGCCGAAGTCCGCGTACGGCGCGGCCGAGGCCCAGGCGCGGTCGAGGTCACGGAGCAGGGCGTGGACCGGCTCGCCCGGCACGTTGCGGTGGATCAGCGCCTTGGGCAGCCGCTCCGCGAGATCGGAGGGGCGTTCCAGCGACGCGAGGTGCGTGGAGAGAGTCAGCGTGCGCGGGCCCTCCGGGCCGAGGGCGACCCAGGACTGGCGGCGGCCGATCTCGTCGCAGGTGCCCTCGACCAGCAGTCCGTCCGGGGCCAGCCGGGCGCAGATGCGCTCCCACGCCGCCGCGGCCTCGTCCTCGTCGTACTGCCGCAGCACGTTCGCCGCGCGGATCAGCAGCGGGCGCTCGCCTCCGTCAAGCGGCACCTCGAACCCGCCGCGGCGGAAGGTGAGCGCCGGCGGACGGGCGCAGCGCTGCGCCGCGGCGACGCGCTCCGGCTCGATCTCGATGCCGACCACACGCACGTCCGCCCGGACCGCGTGGAGCCGCTCGTACAGCTCGACCGCGGTCCACGGCGCGGCTCCGTAGCCGAGGTCGACGGCGACCGGACCGCCCGTCCGGGCCGCGTTCGACGGGGCCGCGTCCGTCCGGGCAGCGTTCGACGGGGATGCAGCCGGCGAGGACGCGTCCGCGCGGCGGAGGGCCGGGGCCAGGGTGTGGGCGATCCAGCGGTCCTGGCGGCGCAGACGGTTCGGGTTCGTGGTGCCCCGGGTGACCGCGCCCACCGGCTTCGTCCCCGTGCGAGCTCCCATGTCACGCAGCGTACGCGGTCCGGGCCGAGGCATCCGCACGCGATCGAACAAATGAATCGAACAGGTAACGTGGGTATGAGGGCGGGAATCGCTGGGCGATCAGACCTGTTGCACCAGTGCTGAAGGCAGGAAGCCGGACAGCAGGACGACCCAGGACCGGACCGGAAAGAGGACGAGCGGTGACCCATCAGCCCGCCCGCGTGGCCATGCTGAGCGTCCACACCTCCCCGCTGCACCAGCCCGGAACGGGCGACGCCGGCGGCATGAACGTCTACATCGTCGAACTCTCCAAGCGCCTGGCCGAGCTCGGCATCGAGGTGGAGATCTTCACCCGGGCCACGGCCTCCGAGCTGCCGCCGAAGGTCGAGCTGGCGCCCGGCGTGCTGGTGCGACACGTCACGGCGGGCCCGTACGAGGGCCTGATCAAGGAGGACCTCCCGGCGCAGCTCTGCGCCTTCACCCACTCCGTGCTGCGCACCGAGGCCGGGCACCGTCCGGGCCACTACGACGTGGTCCACTCGCACTACTGGCTCTCCGGCCAGGTCGGCTGGCTGGCCGCCGACCGCTGGGGCGTGCCGCTGGTGCACACCATGCACACCATGGCCAAGGTCAAGAACGCCTCGCTGGCGACGGGCGACAAGCCCGAACCGGCGGCGCGGATCATCGGCGAGTCCCAGGTCGTCGAGGCGGCGCACCGGCTGATCGCCAACACCGACGAGGAGGCCGAGCAGCTCGCCTCGTACTACGGCGCGCGCCGGGACCAGCTCGCGGTGGTCCACCCCGGCGTCAACCTGGACGTCTTCCGCCCTGCGACTGCCTCCCCGACCGGTCCCGTGGGGGACGCGGTCAGCGATTCCCGCGCCGCCGAGGCGTCCGTCCGGGAGATCCGGACACGCCTCGGACTGCCGTTGGACGCGGTGGTGCTGCTCTTCGCCGGCCGAATACAGCCGCTCAAGGCGCCCGACGTGCTGGTGCGCGCCGTGGCCCACCTCCTCGACGAGTCCCCTGAACTGCGCGAACGCCTCGTCGTCCCGATCGTCGGCGGCCCCAGCGGCAGCGGGATGACCCGCCCCGAGGCCCTCCACAAGCTGGCCGCTCAGCTGGGCGTCTGCGACGTCGTCCGGTTCCAGCCGCCGGTCGGCCAGGAGCAGCTCGCCGACTGGTACCGCGCGGCGACAGCCCTGGTGATGCCCTCCTACAGCGAGTCCTTCGGCCTGGTCGCCCTGGAGGCGCAGGCCTGCGGCACGCCCGTGGTCGCGGCGGCGGTCGGCGGCCTGCCCGTCGCGGTGCGCGACGGCGAGACAGGCTTCCTGGTCGCCGGCCACGACCCCGCCTCCTGGGCCCGAGTCCTGCGCCGCTTCGTCGACAACCCCGAGCTCGGCGCCCGGATGGGCGCGGCCGCGGCCCGTCACGCCCGCGCGTTCGGCTGGGAGACTGCGGCCCGCTCGACCGCCGAGGTCTACTCCGACACCATCCAGCGCGCCCGGTTCACGACCGGGCAGGTGGCGGTCGCTACGGCGCGGTAACGTGCGAAGCATGAGCGAAGGCGAAGGCGCAAGCGCAAGGGCAGGCGAAGAGAGAAGCACCCGCGAGCGGGCGGCGAAGGTGCTGGCCGCTGCGCTGGACGAGGCCGGAGTCCCCTGGGAGCAACCGTCCGGCGATCTCTGGACGTTCGTGGCGACCCTCCCGGGGACGCGCAAGCTCGCGACGACGTGCAGCCTCCGGGTGGGCGAGCAGACACTGTCGATCAACGCGTTCGTGGTGCGCCGCCCTGACGAGAACTTCGAGGCGTTCTACCGCTGGCTGCTGGAACGCAACACGCGGATGTACGGCCTCTCCTACGGCCTGGACCGCCTCGGCGACGTCTACCTGGTCGGCCGTCTCCCGCTGGCGGCGGTGACGCCGGAGGAGGTGGACCGCCTCCTCGGCACGGTCCTGGAGAACGCGGACGAGCCGTTCAACCAACTGCTGGAACTGGGCTTCGCCACGGCGATCAAGCGCGAGTGGGAATGGCGCACGAAGCGCGGCGAATCCACGCGCAACCTCGAGGCCTTCGGCCGGATCACCGGCGCCGAGGGATAGTTGCTCTCTCTGGGGGCGCGAGGAACTGCGCGACCAGCCACCCACACAGGTAGAGCACCGAACGAGCAGCGCCACCCGCACACGGTGGTGTCTCGCGCAGAGCCCCGCCCCCCTGATAGTGCAACTTCCCTCTGCCGCAGGGCTCAGAACGCCGCCCGGACCTCGCCCACCACGGCGCCCCCGCCGTACAGCGGGGCAGCCGCGATGCGAGCCAGTGCGTCCGCGGGCACCTGCACGCCCGCGCGTGCAAGCGCGGCGGCGAGGACCGGGCCGAGGGCCCGCTTCGCGCCGTCGTCGATCTTGAAGGCGAGCGCGCGGCCGTCCGGGAGGGCGACGGCCTGGACCGACTCCGCGCCCATCTTCGCCATCGCGCCCGGGACGGCACGCATCAGCCAGGTGTCGATGCGGCGGGTGCCCGCCACGTACTCAGGATGGGCGCGCATCGCGTCGGCGACGCGGCGCTGCGGGGTGCCGGGGTCCGCCAGGAGGTGTGCGCGGAAGGCGCGGGCCAGCCCGACCAGGCTGACGGCCATCAGCGGGGCGCCACAGCCGTCCGTGCCGACCGCCGCCACCGGCTCACCCGCCAGCTCCTCCAGCGTCTCGCTGACCGCGACCTGGACCGGGTGGTCGACCGCCAGGTAGCTCGCGGTGTCCCAGCCGTTGCGGACGCAGGTCGCCAGCATCGCCGCGTGCTTGCCGGAGCAGTCCATCAGGATGCGCTCGCGCTGCCCGCCGGCGCGTATCCAGGCCTCGGCCTCCTCCTCGTCCAGGGAGTAGGACGGCGGGGTCTGCAGCGCGGTCTCGTCGAGTCCGGCCGAGGCGAGGATCTTCCGCACCGCGTCCAGGTGAAACGTTTCCGCAGAGTGGCTGGCCGCAGCCAGCGCCAGCAGCTCTCCGTTGAGCTCAAGACCGGTGCGCAGCACGGCCGTGGCCTGCATCGGCTTGTTGCTGGAACGCGGGAAGACCGGCAACTCCGGGGCGCCGAGCGCGAAGTCGACGCTGCCGTCGGCGGCGAGGATCACCAGCGAGCCGCGGTGGTGGCCCTCGACGAAACCCGAGCGGACGACCTCAGCGAGGACGGGAAGGTCGGCGGGACCTGCGGCGGCGGAGGATTCAGACATGTGAGTGTTCCTTCTGTGCCTGGAGGGGACCGCCGCGCGGAGCGGGTCACCCTCCGGACAGCAGGTCGTCGACGCGTGCTTCCCCTTCACGGTACCTGCGGGTGATCTCCGCGCTGCAACCGTCCACCGTGCGCTGCAGCCGCTGGCGCTCCCGGGAGATGCCGCGCTCGTGCGCGGTCAGCCGGATGCAGGCCTTCTGGAGCTGGGCGTCGCTCTGTTCGGCCAGGTCCGCCAGGCGGGCGTCGCCCATGAGTTCGTCGGCGAGGGTCCGGTACGCGTGGCTGTTGGGCGTGCCCAGGGTGACGTGCCGGGCCGAGTGGCGGACCTGGGAGGGGATGTCCGCGAGGATCTCGGGCAGCTGCTCCAGCAGGGTGTCCGTGAGCAGCGCGGCATGGCCGCTGCGGCGGTCCAGCTCGGCGCGCAGGATGTCGACCCGGCCCTGCAGCAGTCGGCGCAGATAGGAGAGGTCGGCCTCGTCCCGCTGCGCATGGCGGCGCAGCGTGCGCAGCTCGTCCAGACCGAGTCCGGAGAGGTCGATCGGCTCGGCGAGCTCGTCATGGTGTCCCACGCGTGCATCGTGCCACCGTCCGTCGCATGTTCGGGGACGGCTGCACCCAATCGGGGCCCTGGCGAATCACCGTGATAAATACGACCGGCGCATATCCCCAGCGCACAGCCCCCGTCGGGGGTGGCGCGGGGGCGCGCGGAGCCCGCTCGCACGCCCCCTGCAACGGGTGCCGGAGAATGGGGGCATGCGTGCAGTGGCTCAGCGGGTGACCGAGGCAAGTGTGACCGTAGACGGCGAGGTCGTCGGCTCCATCCAGGAGCCGGGGCTCTGCGTGCTGGTGGGGGTGACCCACGAGGACACCCCGGAACAGGCCGCGCTGATGGCGCGCAAGCTCTGGTCGCTACGGATCTTTTCCGACAAGCACAGCCTCGAAGGGGAGAAGTCCTGCTCGGACCTGAACGCGCCGCTGCTGGTGATCAGTCAGTTCACCCTCTACGGCGACGCCCGCAAGGGCCGCCGTCCCACCTGGAACGCAGCGGCCCCCGGGCCGGTGGCGGAGCCGCTGGTCGACGAGGTCGTCGCCCAACTGCGGGAGCTGGGCGCAACGGTGGCGACGGGCCGGTTCGGCGCGGACATGAAGGTCTCGCTCACCAACGACGGCCCGTTCACCGTGCTGCTGGGCTTCTAGGCACTGCTGGACTTCTGGGTACTGCTGGACTTCTAGACCCGAGACCGGGACACGGTCAGGGCTCGACGACGATCTCCTGCGCCGCCGCAACCGTGCCCGCGGTCAGCGGGGCGTCCGCAGGGGTGTTGCGCTTGACCAACCCCAAGGCGATCGGCCCGAGTTCGTGGTGCCGGACGGCCGTGGTGACGAAGCCGACGGCACGCCCTTCGGGCCCGTCCGCAGCCAGGCGGACCGGGTCGCCGTGCGCGGGGAGCGCCTCGCCGCTGCCGTCCAGGTGCAGGAAGACCAGACGCCGCGGCGGACGGCCGAGGTTGTGCACCCGGGCCACCGTCTCCTGACCGCGGTAGCAGCCCTTCTGCAGGTGGACGGCGGTCTCCAGCCAGCCCAGCTCGTGCGGGATGGTCCGGTGGTCGGTCTCGAAGCCCAGACGCGGCCGGTGCGCCTCGACGCGCAGTGCCTCGTACGCCCACAGCCCGGCCGCCGGGCCGAAGCCGTCCGTCGCCTCGGCAAAGCTCTCGCGCGGCAGGAACAGGTCCCGGCCGTAAGCGAGTTCACGCACCGCCGCGACGGCCCCGGTCCCGCCGGACGCCTCCACAGTGGACCCGGCAGGCAGGTACACGACCGCGTAGGCGTCGGTCGCGTCGGTGATCTCGACCTGGGCGAAGAACTTCATCTTCTCCAGATAGGCGACCAACTCCCCTGTGGTGCCCGGCTCGACGTGGATCCACGTCGTACTGCCGTCGTCCACCAGGTAGAGCGCGTGCTCGATGTGGCCGTGCGGCGAGAGGATCAGCGCCTCGGTCGCCTGCTGCGGCGGGAGTCCGCTGACGTGCTGGGTCAGCAGCAGGTGCAGCCAGCTCAGCCGCTCCGGGCCGGAGACGGTGACGACGCCGCGGTGGGACAGGTCCACGAAACCCGCACCGCCGGCCAGCGCGCGCTGCTCACGGAAGAGGTCGCCGTAGTGCGCCGCGACGCCCGCGTCCACGCCGTCGGCGGACACCGCACCGGGCAGACGGTCCAGCAGGGGGCTGCGGTAGCTCACGCGTGGGTCTCCTTGTCCGTCGCTCCCCCGGCGATCCCGCCGTGGTCGGCCGTGTCCGCCCGGTCGGCGAGCTCGGCCCCGTCGGGGAGCTTGGCCGTGCAGTCCGCGCAGCGGCCGAAGATGGCGAAGTGCTTCATGTCTGTCTCAAAACCATGGGCGCGCCGCAGGGATTCCACGAACGGCGTGGCGAACGCGATGTCGGTCTCAATGACGTTGTCGCAGTCCCGGCAGACCAGGTGCATGTGCTGGTCGCGGCTGGCCAGGTGGTAGGTGGGCGCGCCGTGGCCGAGGTGGGCGTGGGTGACCAGGCCCAGCTCCTCCAGCAGGTCCAGGGTCCGGTAGACGGTGGAGATGTTGACGCCCGCGGCCGTGCGGCGGACCTCCGTGAGGACCTCCTCCGGGGTGGCGTGCGCCAGCACGTCGACCGCCTGCAGCACCAGCTGCCGCTGCGGCGTGAGCCGATATCCGCGCTGGCGCAGGTCCGCCTGCCAGTCGATGCCGCTCAACCCGAGCCCCTGTCCTGAGAAACCAGTCCTGAGAAACGCCTCTGTCCCGTACCCCCGAGTCTAGGGGGGTGCGGGACAGAGGTACCGGCCGGAGAGGAGGCGCTCAGCGCGTGCTCAGCGCTCAGTGCTCGGCACCCAGCACCCAGTGCTCAGCGGAAGAACGCGATGCCGTCGTCCGGGAGGTCGGCGATGTCCTCGATCAGCTTGGCCGGGTTGAGCACCTTCTTCAGCTGCGCGGACATGTACGGCCGGAGCGGAACCTCGGGGGCGGCCTTCTCGCCGACCCACATCAGCTCGTTGTTCACGAACCCGTACAGGCGCTTGCCGCCCGTGTACGGCGGGGCGCCCTCGATCCGGGCGACCGCGTCGGTGGCCAGGTCGATCTGCGGCTTGCCGTCGGCCAGTTCGCCGTACCAGATCTCGACCGTGCCGTCGTCGCGCACCGAGGAGAACTCGATCTCGCGGACGCCGGAGGTGCCGTGCGGGTTGCCGGTGACCCGCCAGAAGCCGGCCTCGCTCTCCAGCGGGCTGACCTTGTTGCCCTCGTTGTCCAGCACCCAGGTGCGGGAGCGGAACTCGAGGAACGGGCGGCCGTCGTGCCGGAAGATGACCTCCTGGCCGAAGTTGCACTTCTCCGCGCCAGGACCCTCCTGATTGGGCAGGGGGGCGTAAACACCCGCGCCCTCCCACGTCCCGAGCAGGAACGCGAGCGAGACGACGTCCTTGTGCAGACCCTCAGGGATCTCGATCATGGTCAGCGCTGGCCCTGGTAGAGCTTCTTCACCGAGAAGACGGCGAACGCGATGATCGCGACGGCGATCAGCGCGAGCAGGATGTCGAAGAAGGTGGTCATGGGGGCCTGCTCCTCTGAGCGGTTGCACGGTCGGACAAACGGCTTGCCACAGTCTAGTGGGGCCGGGTGTCGCCCTCTCGGTGAGCCCCGCCACTCGGGCGCTGCCGGGGTCGCGGCACCCGTCGGCTGACGGCCGGGTCGTCCCACCAGGCATCGTCCGGACCGCGCCGGTTGGCAACCACCGCCGCGATCGGCGGGATCACCATCGCGACCAGGCTCATCACCACCGCCGCCGGCACGGACCAGAGGCGCACCACGTTCCACGCCAGGACGATCAGAAAGAGGCAGACCGCCATCAGCGCGTAGTAGGCATGTCGGCGTCGCGACTGCATAAGAGGAGTCTTCCCGAAATGCTGCCGGGGGAACGCGAACAGGCCCGTCGGACGCCGTGGGTACGGCGTCCGACGGACCTGCCCCGTCACGTCAGTGCGCTACTGCGTCACTGCTCAGACCGCGATCGCGACCTCGGTGAACTGGCCCTGCTGGGCGACGACCGCACGGTCCACCGTGGCGCCCGGGACGAGCGCGCGCAGCGTCCAGCTACCCGGGGCGGCGAAGAAGCGGAACTGGCCCGTCGCCGAGGTGGGAACCTCGGCGGTGAACTCACCGCTCGCGTCGAGCAGACGGACATAGCCGTTGACCGGCTCACCGTCGCGGGTCACCGAACCCTGGATGATCGTCTCGTTGGCCACGTCCACTCCTGCCAGCTCGGGGCCTCCGGCCTTGGCTCCACACATGTCTTGCTCTCCTTGCTGCTTTTGCTGGGGCCGGCTGCTCAGTTGGAGCCGAGCTCGATCGGCACGCCGACGAGGCTGCCGTACTCGGTCCAGGAGCCGTCGTAGTTCTTGACGTTGGTCTGACCCAGCAGCTGGTGCAGGACGAACCAGGTGAGCGCGGAGCGCTCACCGATACGGCAGTAGGCGATGGTGTCCTTCGCCAGGTCGACGTTCTCCTCCTGGTAGAGGGCGCGGAGCTCGTCGTCCGACTTGAAGGTGCCGTCGTCGTTGGCGTTCTTCGACCACGGGATGTTGCGGGCGCTCGGGACGTGGCCCGGACGCTGCGACTGCTCCTGCGGCAGGTGGGCCGGCGCGAGCAGGCGGCCGGAGAACTCGTCGGGCGAACGGACGTCGACCAGGTTCTTGCTGCCGATCGCGGCGACGACGTCGTCACGGAAGGCGCGGATCGAGGTGTCCTGGGCCTTGGCCTTGTACTGGGTGGCGGCGCGGTTCGGCACGTTGGCGCCGTCGACCAGCTCGCGGGAGTCCAGCTCCCACTTCTTGCGGCCGCCGTCCAGCAGGCGGACGTCGCCGTGGCCGTACAGCTTGAAGTACCAGAACGCGTACGAGGCGAACCAGTTGTTGTTGCCGCCGTAGAGCACGACGGTGTCGTCGTTGGAGATGCCCTTGGCGGAGAGGAGGGCCTCGAAACCGGCCTGGTCCACGAAGTCGCGGCGGACCGGGTCCTGCAGGTCCTTCTTCCAGTCGATCCGGACGGCGTTGCGGATGTGGTTCTTGTCGTAGGCGGCGGTGTCCTCGTCGACCTCGACCACGACGACCTTCGGGTCGTCCAGGTGTTCCTGGACCCAGTCGGCGCTGACCAGGACGTCACTACGGCTCATGGGAATTCTCCTCCGGGGCAGTTGCGGAAGGCGATGGTGGCCGCGCGCGGTGACACGTCCGGAGGGGAGTCCGGATCGTGGGACGTGCGGCAGGAAGTCTTGCAGGGCGTGGCTCAAGCACGCGGGAACGGCGCGAGGGTGGGCAGGCTCTCTTGAAAAACCGGCCCGATCAGCGCATTCGACAGAGGCAGGCAGCGACACGGCACAGGTCCACTGCCCGCCGCTTCGTAAGGTCCGCCTGTCGCTTCATGTCGTCGACTCTAGGGAACCAGGGCAGGGGCTGTCACCGAAGTCTTGAATGGTGAGACAATGACATCCACAGCATGAGATGAATACGCGCTCGCGCACGCCGCGGGCCACTTCCGACGTGGTCGCGGAGGGGTCCCGGGCCGATCTGCGGGACGCCCATGGACAGGTCGTCTCACGGATCGGACACCAGTGCCCCTCCGCGCCGCGATTTCCCCGGGGGTTCGGCTCAGCCGTTGAGGTGGACGTCCGTGCCGGAGACGGTGACCGCGACGCCGTTCTGGTCCGCGGAGATCGACTGGAGCTGCAGACCGTACGGCAGACCGGCCAACGGGATCTGCGGCGAGAAGACGTTGGCCAGGAACGAGGTCAGCGGGTCACCGGTGTCCAGGTTGTTCAGCTGGACGCTGTTGCCGTTCACCACGGAGATGTCGGCCGTGCCGGAGATCTGGGTGCCCTGGATCGTGGTGCTGACCTTCACCTTGCCCGGCGCGCCGCCGTACCCGATCGTCGTGTTGTTGGGCAGCGCCTTGGAGAGGTCGGTGTAGGTCAGGTATCCCGTGCCGGTCGCCGAGTCGGCGACGGCACTGGAGTAGTTGTTCGTGATCTGCACGCCGTTGAGGGTGGCGTTCAGCGTGGCCAGCTGGACGTTGCTGCCCTTGACCTTCAGGTCGTCGGCCTGCAGCTTGACCTGGTCCAGCTTGGAGCCGACCAGCTGGGTCAGGAACGGGAACCCCTCGATGCTGACGTCCGGCTTCTGGGCCAGCCCCTGCGAACTCTGGATCTTGCTGGCGGCCTCGTTCTCGGCGATCCGGACCGCGACGCGGTCGGCGACGACGAAAAGGCCGAAGATGATCACCAGCGTGATCAGGAGTCGGCGCAGGTTGCGCATGAGGTGTTGATCCCTTCGAAGTTCGCTCGCTTGTTCTTTCGTGTGAAGCAGTGGAGCGGGGGTCAGCCTTCAAGGCTGCCACGTTCGGGAAGTAACGACGCGGGGCCGGGCAACGACGGTTGCCCGGCCCCGGCGTGCTCAGGGGTTCGGCGACTCAGCAGCTCAGCGGGTCAGCGCGCGATCAGGTAGACGACCGGCGCGGCGGCGGCCAGCGGCAGTGCGACACCGGCGGTCATGTGGACGAAGCGCGACGGGAAGTCGTACGCCGCCACCCGACGGCCGATCAGCCCACAGGCGCCGGCGGCGATTCCGAGCAGCGCGCCCTCGACCAGACCCAGACCGGTCGCGGCTGCGATCCCGGCACCGACGGCGAGCCCGGCCACCGCGCCCGCACCGAACCCGAGCGCGGCCGGCCTGCGCAGCAGCGCCGAGAGGGCGGCCGAGACGCCCGCGGCGAGGGCACCCGCCAGCACGGCCTTTCCGTTGCCGACCGCCAGGAACGCGGCGCCCAGGACGGTCACCACGGTGGCCGACGCGGAGACGGTCAGCGCGTAGAAGCGCTCGTCCGGGTTGCTGGGCTTGAAGATCTGCAGGACCAGCACCAGGACGAAGAACGCCCCAAGCGTCCCCGCGATCACCGTCGGCGCGCTGGACTGCGACGACGCCGCCAGGATCGCCGCGTCGGCGACGACCCCGCCCAGTGCGGCCAGGGCGATGCCCTGCCGTGCGGGCCACATCCCGTTCAGTCGGAACCATCCGGCGGCGGTGACGGCCTGCAGCAGCAGGACCGGCACGGCCAGCCCGTACCGCCCGGCCAGCGCGGACACGCCGATCAGCGCCGACAGGACCAGCGTGAGGGCGCCGGGCTGGATGCCCGGGTCGATGATCGGCGAGCCGGTACGCCGGGCGGGCTGCGGCGCGGGCGCACCGACACCGGTCGGCTGCGCGGCCGCGAAGGCCTCACGGAGTGAACCACCCGACTGCGCGTCCAGCGGCCTCGGCCTGCCCGCCACCGGCCCGGTCGGCTGCGCGGCGGCGAACGCCTCCCGCAGCGAGCCCCCGGCCCCACCCGGCGCGCCCGCGTCAGACGGCAGGGGCGGGATCGGCGGCAGGTACGCGGTCTGCTCGGACGCGTTCTCCGGCGCGGGGACCACGAGCAGGTACGAGGTCTCCTCGAAGGGGTTCCCGGGCTCGGCGGGAGCGGGAACGGGAACGGGAACGGGAACGGGCAGCATGTAGGAGGTCTGCTCGAAGGCGTTGTCGGCCTCACCGGACGCGGGAGCGGCCTTCGGCTCCGATGCCACCGGTGCCACCGGTGCGGGGACCGACAGCAGGTACGAGGTCTGCTCGAAGGCGTTATCCGTCGACCCGCCAGGACCGGCTTCGACCGACCCCAGCGCAAACCCCTGCGGCTGAGGAGCGGCGTGCCTCGGCGGCGTCGGCGCTGCCCCGGACGGCTGCGGGGCCCAGGCGGCGGGCGGCGCGGCCGGACGCTCCCAGCCGTCGGGCCAGGGCGAGTCGGCGCGCTCGGCCTCCGGCACGGACGCGGGCATGGACGCAGACATGGACGCGGGCGCGGCCTGAGCAAGAGGCTCGGCGACGGGCTGCTGCACGGGGAACTCCCCCGTGCCGTAGTGCTCCTGGATGTGCCCGAACCGGGACTGCCCGGCGGCGGCCTGGTACGCGTCGGGGGCGTGCCCGTCCACGATCGGCGGAAGGTAGGCGGTCTGCTCCGCGTCGGATCCGTGGCCGCCGTACCCGAGGGGCCCACCGGGACCCTCGGCCTGCGGATAGCCGTACGAGGCCTGCGCGGTCTGCGGGGCCTGGTGCGCCTGCTGGCTCTGCGACGGCGCGGCCGGAATGGGCGGCAGATAGGCGGTGCGCTCGGCATCCGACTCCGCCGTCTGCGGCGCGCCGACCCCGGGGTCGATCGGGAAGCCGGACATCCCGTGCTGCTCGAACTGCTGCTGCGGCGGGTACTGCTGCGGCTGCTGGTGCTCTTGGTACGGCTGCGCCTGCTGGTGCTGGTGCGGCTGCTGCCCGTACTCGTACCCGTACTCGTTCGCGTTCTCGTACTGCTGCTGGTCGCTCATCGGCCGCTCACCCTCCCGCGAACGGGGGCAGGATCTCGATCGTGCCGCCCTCCGTCAGCGGCACGTCGGCGTGCTCGCGGCGGCCGACCTGTGCGCCGTCGACCAGGAACGAGCAGTGCTCCAGCACGTGCGCGAAGCGCGGGTTGTCGGCATGCCGGGCACGCGCGGCGGCGAGCGCGGCGGCCAGCGTGGTCGCCGCGTACGGCTCCTCCGCCGTGCCGGCCTCCGCCTTGGCAGCCGCCCAGTAGCGGATCACGCCGTTGCGGGCCACGCCTTCGTCGTTGACTGTCTCCGTCGCTCCTTGCATGCGAGCCATCATCGCCGTTCCCACCGGCAACAGTCACGCGTGGCTGGTCAGCCAGGCGGAGACCCGCTCCAGCAGGGCTTCGGTCGCGGCGTTCTCGGCGTGGCCGAAGCCCGGCTCGATCCACAGCTCGCTGTCGGGCGCCGCCTCGCGCAGCGAGCGCGGGTGGTCGAGCGGGAAGTAGGGGTCGGCGTCGCCGTGGACGACCAGCAGCGGGACGTTCACCCGTGCGGCTGCGTCGACAGGAGGAATCGGCACGTCAACCCACTCGTTCGGGTCAATCCGGGTCTTCAGTCCGATCCGGCCGACCACCCGTCCGAGCGGCTTCATCACCACCCAGTGCAGCCGCCGCATCGGCGCGGTGCCCTGGTAGTACCACCGGGCCGGAGCGCTCACCGCCGCGACCGCCGCGACGCCCCCGTGGAGTGCCGCGTGCCGCAGCGCGACGGCGCCGCCCATCGAGAAACCTACTGTGACAACAGTCTCGAAACCGAGCGCCCGGGCCCAGGCCACGGTGGCGTCGAGGTCGAGCACCTCCCGGTCGCCGACCGTGGACAGACCGTCGGACCGGCCGTGCCCGCGGAAGGAGAAGGTGATCACCCCGGCACTACCCGCGAAGACCCTTGCCGCACGCCGTACGGCAGGGCGTTCCACGGCTCCGCCGAAGCCGTGGGCGAGCACGACGGCGACTGTCGCGTCAGCGTTCTGCGGGGGCAGGTACGCCGCGTGGATGCTCACGCCGTCGGCCGCGGTGAGCCGCGCTTCCGCAGACGAGCGCCAGTGCGTCCGGCGGCCGGAAGTGTCCGGGATGCGAACGGCACTCTTCGCTACGGCGTCCATGTGGGCTATTCTCCTGAGCAGTGAGGGTCCGGGCAGCGTAGCCGCCGGATCCTTTTGTGCTTTGTGAACACCAGTACGGACGTTCGCACGAGTGACGGACGTTCCCGGTAGCGCCCGACGACGTGCGCCACCGGGCCAGGAAGTGTCACCGGTCCACCCGGAAAGGGGACTAACCGGGTATGAGTTCTCTCCTGCTGCTGACCAACGCCCTGCAGCCGTCGGCCGAGGTGCTGCCCGCGCTCGGACTGCTCCTGCACAACGTCCGTGTCGCGCCCGCGGAGGGCTCCGCGCTCGTCGACACGCCAAGCTCCGACGTCATCCTGGTCGACGGACGTCGTGACCTTCCCCACACCCGCAGCCTGTGCCAGCTGCTCCGCTCCACCGGTCCGGGCGCGCCGGTGATCCTCGTGGTCACCGAGGGCGGCCTGGCGGCCGTCACCGCCGAGTGGGGCGTCGACGACGTGCTGCTGGACACGGCCGGTCCGGCCGAGGTCGAGGCCCGGCTGCGGCTGGCGCTCGGCCGTCAGCAGGTGACGGCGGACGAGAGCCCGATGGAGATCCGCAACGGCGACCTCTCCGTCGACGAGGCCACGTACAGCGCCAAGCTCAAGGGCCGGGTCCTGGACCTGACCTTCAAGGAGTTCGAGCTCATCAAGTACCTCGCCCAGCACCCGGGCCGGGTCTTCACCCGGGCCCAGCTGCTGCAGGAGGTCTGGGGCTACGACTACTTCGGCGGCACCCGGACGGTCGACGTCCACGTCCGACGGCTGCGGGCCAAGCTCGGGCCGGAGCACGAGCAGCTGATCGGCACCGTCCGCAACGTCGGCTACCGCTTCGTCGTGCCGGAGAAACCGGAGAAGGGCGCTGCCCGCGCCGAGACGCCCGCCGAGTCGTCGCGGAAGCCGTCGGAGTCGTCGGAGCTGGCGCAGTCGTCGGGATCGTCAGAGAAGTCCCCCGCGCAGTCCACGTCCTCGGCCAACGCCTCGAAGGGGTCCTAGCAGCCCAGTGCGTCGGTGACCTGTATCAGGTCCCGAACGCACTGGCCCCCAGCCCGACATGTCCAAGTAGGATTCCGCCATGCCCAAGGTGACCCGCGACGATGTCGCCAAACTGGCGGGGACGTCGACCGCGGTCGTCAGCTACGTCATCAACAACGGACCGCGCCCGGTCGCGCCTGCGACCCGCGAGCGCGTCCTCGCTGCGATAGACGAGCTCGGCTACCGGCCCAACAGCGTCGCCCAGGCGATGGCGAGCCGGCGCACCAACCTGATCGGCATGGTCGTGCCCGATGCGCGCCAGCCCTTCTTCGCCGAGCTGGCCCACGCCGTGGAGCGGGCGGCTTCGGAGCGCGGCAAGATCGTCCTGATAGGGAACTCGGACTACACCGGCGACCGTGAGATCCACTACGTCCGGGCCTTTCTCGGCATGCGGGTGGCCGGGCTGATCCTGATCAGCGAGGGCCCGAGCGAGCGCGCCGACGCGGAGTTCGCGGCGCACGACGACTCCCGGGTGGTGCTGCTGCACCGCCGCCCGGAGACCGGCGACGACATCGCGGTGGTCACCGACGACGTGGGCGGATCGATGCTCGCCGTCAGCCACCTGCTGGAACACCACGGCCACCCGTACGTCGCCTGCTTCGGCGGCCCGGTCAACGCGCCCGCGCCCGGCGACCCGGTGGTCGACCACATCCACGGCTGGCGGGCCGCGATGGACGCCGCGGGCGTCTCCACGGAGGGCCGTCTGATCGACGCGCCCTTCTCCCGCTACGGGGCCTACCAGGTCGCACTCGAGGTGCTGAAGGACCCGGCCGCCCGGCCGCCGGCGGTCTTCTGCTCCACGGACGACCAGGCCATAGGGGTCCTGCGGGCCGCCCGCGAGCTGGACCTCCGGGTGCCGGAGGACCTGGCCGTGATCGGCTTCGACGACATCCAGGAGGCGGCGTTCTGCGACCCGCCGCTGACCACCATCGCCTCGGACCGCGACGCCATGGCCAAGGCCGCGGTGGACCTGGTGCTGGACGACTCACTCGCGGTCCCGGGTTCGGACACGCCGAGGATCCGGCGTTTCCCGAGCCGTCTGGTGATCCGCCGCAGCTGCGGCTGCAACTGACTTCCCGTTCGGCGCCGGTCGGCCGCGTGCCGGTCGGCGCCCGGACCGGTGCGGACGGGGGTCCGGGACGGGAGGTCGAAGGTTCTACCTCGGTTCTGATTGGGCTCTCACAGGGTTTTCATCTACAAGGCGGAAGTTACTTCCATGAGCGAGACGCCCCGGAACCACGCAGACGACCCGTACACCCCTGCTGTGCCGCCGTTGCCCGGGTACCACCCGACCGCGTACGAGGCCCAGCCCCTCGAAGGCACGGTCCATCCGTCCTCCTCCGCCCCGATGTACCCGCAGCCCCCGGCGCCGGAGTGGCCGCGCCCGCAGCAGGCCGCCGCGCAGAGCCCGCAGGCCGCCCAACCGCAGGGCCCGCAGGCGCCGCAGCCTCAGGCTCCGCAGCCGCCGCAGGGCCCGCAGGGGTACTACTTCAGCGCCGAGCAGCCGCCCGCCGGGCCGCCCATGGGCCCGCCGGTCGTCCCGCCGATCCCGCCGGTCCCGCCGACCGCCGACGGCGCGTACCCCGCCGGTGACGGCGGCGAGCCGGGAGCCCCGCGCAAGCGGATGAAGCGCCCGCTCGCGCTGGTCGCCGCCGTGGCCGTGCTCTCCGCCCTCGCGGGCGGCGTCGCGGGCGGCCTCATCAGCAACTCCACCAGCGACCACGCCAGCTACTCCACCAACGCCGTGGTCACCGGTGACAAGAGCACCTCCGGCAGCGACACGGCCGCGATCGCCAAGGCCGTCTCGCCCGCCGTCGTCCAGATCGAGGTCGACAGCTCCAACGCCCAGGACATCGGCACCGGCCAGATACTCACCGCGACCGGCCAGATCCTGACCAACTACCACGTCATCTCCGACGCGGTGAACGGCAACGGCGGCACCATCAAGGTCACCCTGAACGACGGCAAGACCGCCACCGGGACCATCGTCGGCACCGACGCCAAGCTGGACGTCGCGGTCATCAAGATAGGCGGCTACAGCAACCTCCCGACGGTCTCGCTCGGCGACTCCGGCCAGGTCGCGGTCGGCGACCAGGTCACCGCGATCGGCAACCCGGACGGCCTGACCGGCACGGTCACCTCCGGCATCGTCAGCGCGCTGAACCGCCCGGTCACCGTCGACGTCAGCCCGAGCACGGTGCAGAGCAACGGCGGCTTCGGCCTCCCGTTCTGGCAGGGCGACAGCGGCCGCAACAGCCAGCCCAGCTCCGGCCAGCAGGCGAGCTACAACGCGATCCAGACCGACGCCTCGCTCAACCCGGGCAACAGTGGCGGCCCGCTGCTCAACGCCCAGGGCCAGGTCATAGGCATCAACGCCTCGATGTACTCCTCCAGCGGCAGCGACAGCTCCGGTGGCCAGGCGGGCAGCGTGGGCCTGGGCTTCGCCATTCCGATCGACGCGGTGAAGCAGGTCCTGCCGCAGCTGCAGTCCGGCCAGAGCGTCACCAGCTGACGCGGGCGCACCCCGCGGACCTGTGCGGTCCGCGGGCCCGCGTGGCGGACAATTGCCGCAGCAACGACATTTCTCAGCACTGGTTCCAAGCGTCACCAAGCGTTACGAGGAGCAACGGGGATGACAGCCACCGAGTCCGACGCACCGGCCCGGGTCCTGGTCGTGGACGACGAGCCAGCGCTGCGGGACGCGCTGGAGAGCAGCCTGGCCTTCGAGGGCTACGAGGTGGTCACCGCCTCCGACGGCCTCGAGGCGCTGGACACGGTGGCGGAGCAGAAGCCCGACCTGGTCCTGCTCGACATCATGATGCCGCGCATGGACGGCCTCACGGCCGTCCGCCGGCTGCGCTCGCGCGGGGACACCGTCCCGGTGCTGATGCTGACCGCCCGCGACGCGGTGGGCGACCGGGTCACCGGCCTCGACGTGGGCGCCGACGACTACCTGGCCAAGCCGTTCGAACTGGACGAGCTGCTGGCCCGCGTCCGCGCGCTGCTCCGGCGCTCCACGCTCACCACCTCCGCGGGCGCGGCGGAGGCCGCGGGCGCCGACGAGATCCTCTCCTTCGAGGACCTCACCATGAACACCACCACCCGCGAGGTCACCCGCGCGGGCAAGCCGGTCGAACTGACCCGGACCGAGTACATGCTGCTGGAGATGTTCCTGGCCCACCCGCGCCAGGTGCTGACCCGCGAACAGATCCTCAAGGCGGTCTGGGGCTTCGACTTCGAGCCCTCCAGCAACTCGCTCGACGTGTACGTGATGTACCTCCGCCGCAAGACCGAGGCCGGCGGCCTGCCGCGCCTCGTGCACACCGTGCGTGGTGTGGGTTACGCGTTGCGTGCGGCATGAGAAGTCCCGGCTGGTTTCGGAGGATGACCCTCCGCGGCCGACTGGCACTCCTCACCGCCTCGGCGGTCGCACTCGCCGTGGCCATAGCGGCGCTCGCGTGCTGGTTCCTGGTACAGGGGCAGCTCTACGGCCAGGTCGACGACAACCTCACCAACGCCGGCGGCATCGGGCGCGACCTGGTGTGTGCCGGCAGCGCCCCCGAGGCCGTCTCGAAGGCCAGTGCCGCGGCGACGCCCGGCTACGCTGCGCCGTCGGGAAGCAAGACCCAGTACCGCTGGGACAGCGAACTCGTGCTGCCGGACGAGCCGACAAACAGCGTCTGTGTGCAACCGGGCAGTTCGGTCGGCATCACCGTTGCACACTCGTACCTGGCGGTCCCGGTCGGCGAGACGCAGATCATCGACGGCACCTACACCGACGGCAGCCGGGCGCGCGTCCGCGTGGTGTCCAGCGCGACCAACACCGGCGAGCCGTACATCTTGCTCACGGCCTACCCGCTGGACCAGGTGACTCACGAACTCGGCAAGTTGCTGGTCGTGCTGCTCGCCATCGCCGTCTCCGGCATCGTCGCCGCAGGGGCCATCGGACTGCTCGTGGCCCGCGCCGCGCTCAAGCCGGTGGACAAGCTCACCGCCGCCGTCGAGCACATCGCCCGCACCGAAGAGGTCGGCACGACCATCGACGTTGCCGGGGACGACGAGATCGCCCGCCTCTCCGAGTCGTTCAACAGCATGTCCACCGCGCTCGCCGCCTCCCGGGAGCGGCAGTCGCAGCTGATCGCCGACGCCGGGCACGAGCTGCGCACGCCGCTGACCTCACTGCGTACCAACGTGGACCTGCTCGTCCGCAGCGAGGACGCCGGGCGTCCGCTGCCGCCGGACACCCACACCCGTCTGCTGCGCAACATGAAGGCGCAGATGGGCGAGCTCTCCACGCTCATCGGCGACCTGCTCGAACTCTCCCGGCCGACGCGCCCGAAGGGCTCCAAGCCGCTGGAGGTCATCGCGCTGCACGACATCGTCGCCCGCGCCCTGGACCGGGCGCGGCTGCGCGGGCCGGGGCTGGAGTTCACCGTCCAGGTCGAGCCCTGGTACGTCCGCGCCGACGCGCACGCGCTGGAGCGGGCGGTGATCAACCTGCTCGACAACGCCGTGAAGTTCAGCCCGGCGGGCGGCACCATCGACGTCGCCCTGAAGTTCGGCACGCTGACCGTCCGCGACCACGGCCCGGGGATCCCGGAGGACGACCTGGCGCACGTCTTCGAGCGGTTCTGGCGCTCCCCCGCCGCCCGCCAGATGCCGGGCTCCGGCCTCGGCCTGGCGATCGTCTCCCAGACCGTCCACGACCACGGCGGCGAGGTCTCCCTCTCCAACGCCCACCCGGGCACCCTCGCCACACTCCAACTCCCCGGCGCACCGACCCCTCCCCCGGAGCTGCCGACGGAGGTGTGACCAGCCAGCCCGTCTCAGCATACGAATATTTCTGTCCCACCATATGAGTCAGCGGCCATGATGCCGTCATGACCACCAGTCAGCGCGGCCCGACCGCGCCCACCGCTTCCCCCAGCACGCCCCCTGCGCGCCGCCGCTGGGTGATGCTCGGGCTCGGGACCGCTGCGCAGACGGCGGCGTTCGCGTTCGTGTACGGGATGCCGTACCTGATCCCCGCGCTGCGCAGCGGCGAGCACCTGACGTTGGCGCAGGCCGGGCTGATGGTCGCGTGTCCGACGGCCGGGCTGTTGCTGGCGCTGTACGCGTGGGGCGCGGCGACCGACCGGTACGGGGAGCGGTGGGTGCTGGCCATCGGGCTGGGGCTGGCCACGGCCGCGCTGACGGGGGCGCTGTTCACGCACGGGCTGGTCGCGCTGGGGGCGCTCTTCGCCGTGGCGGGGGCGGCCGGGGCCAGTGTGTCGGCGGCGAGCGGGCGGGTCGTGCTGGGGTGGTTCCCACCCCAGCAGCGCGGACTGGCGATGGGCGTGCGGCAGACGTCGACGCCGCTGGGCATGCTGGTCGCCGCCGTCGCCGTCCCGCCGATCGCCGCCGCGCACGGGCTGCGCGGGGCGGTGCTGTTCGTCGCCGTGCTGAGCGGCGTGATGACGGTGCTGACGGCGGCCTTCGTCGTCGACCCGCCGCGCAGTGCGCCGAGCAAGGCGAACACCCCGGCCGAGCGCCCGGCCAGCCCCTACCGCGGCGCGACCCTGTGGCGGATCCACGGCGCGAGCGCGCTGATGGTGTGGCCGCAGTTCACCGTCGGAGCGTTCGGGCTGGTCTACCTGACCGACGTCCGCCACTGGCCGGCCGTGGCCGCCGGGCAGCTGATGGCCTGCGGTCAGGCCCTGGCCGCCGCCTGCCGGATCGGCGCGGGGCGCTGGTCGGACGCGGTCGGCAGCCGGCTGGCGCCGATGCGGGTGCTGGCCGGGGCTGTCGGCGCGCTGACGCTGGGGATGGCCTTCGTGCCCGGCCCGGCGGCCGTGGTGCTGCTGGTTCTGCTGTGCGGACTGTCGGCGAGCACCAACGGGCTCTCCTTCACCGCGGTGGCCGAGCTGGCGGGCTCGTCCTGGGCCGGGCGGGCGCTGGCCGTCCACAACACCGGGCAGAACCTGACCGCCTCGCTCTGCCCACCCGCCGTCGGGGCGCTGATCACCGCCGCCGGTTACGCCCCGGCCTTCGGGCTGGCCGCCGCCTGCGCGGTCGCCGCGATCGCGGTCCTGCCGTCCCGCCGGGCCGGGGCCGCATAGTCCATTTGTCGCAGGCGAAGGACCTGACAAGCCGTAGGGTCGAACACATGGACACTGCGGAGCGTGAGGACGTCGCGGCGCTGTTGGCGCGCGCGGCGGAGGTGGACGGGCGGCAGGCGGTTTCCGAGCAGGGGCGGCTGGCGCTGCGGAGTGGGCGGGCCGAGGTGAGCCATCTGACCAGCCGGGACGAGCACGGCACGCTGCTGGGCTACGCCCAGATCGACGGCGACCGGACCGCCGAGCTCGTGGTCGACCCGGCGCACCGGCGCCTCGGGCACGGGCGGGCGCTGCTGCTGCGGACGCTGGCCGGCGGGGCGCAGCAGCTGTGGGCGCACAGCGGGCACCCGGGGGCGCGGCGGCTGGCCGAGGAGTCCGGGCTGGCGCTGGTCCGCGAACTGCGGCAGCTGCGCCGGACGGACGCCGCCCCGGAGGCGCCCGCGCTGCCCGACGGGGTCACCGTGCGGACCTTCGTCCCCGGCAAGGACGAGGAGGCCTGGCTGCGGGTGAACGCCGCCGCCTTCGCGCACCACCCCGAGCAGGGCTCCTGGACCCGCCGCGACCTCGACGAGCGCGAGGCCGAGGGCTGGTTCGACCCGAACGGGTTCTTCCTGGCCGAGCGGAACGGCGAACTGGTCGGCTTCCACTGGACCAAGGCCGAGGGCGGCCTGGGCGAGGTCTACGTGGTCGGGGTCGCGCCGTCGGAACAGGGCAGTGGGCTGGGCAAGGTACTCACCGCAGTGGGTCTGCGCCACTTGATCGAGGACCGAGGACTGCGCACGGTCCTCCTCTACGTCGATGCCGATAACCCGGCCGCGCTGCGGGTATACGAAAGGGCAGGGTTCACGGTCCACGAAGTGGATCTCATGTACGGCGTCCGCCCCTGACCCGTCGGATGACCCGTCGGACGCCTGGTGCTGCGTGGCCCGAGGACGGCGGTGCGGAGGCGACCGCCGCAGCTTTCCCGCAGGCCATGCTGAATTCACTCCCAGTTCACACACCGTTGCAAAGATCACGAAATGCGATCCGTCAGGTCCCCCAGGCGGCCTGCGGATGACGCGCAGGAGGAGCCACCCGAGATGACAGCCCAGCCTGCCCCGTCCGCATCCGCCACCACGTCCGCGCCCGGAGCCGCCGGCGGGACCGTCCTCGTGCCCGAGGCGGGTTTCCCGACCGACGTCGAGGACGAACTGCCGCAGAACCGGTTCCTGGACCGCGAGCGCAGCTGGCTCGCGTTCAACCAGCGCGTGCTGGAGCTCGCCGAGGACCCGGAGACCCCGCTGCTGGAGCGGGCCAAGTTCCTGGCGATCTTCGCCAGCAACCTGGACGAGTTCTTCATGGTCCGCGTCGCCGGGCTCAAGCGCCGCATCGCCACCGGCGTGGCCCAGCGCAGCGCCAGCGGTCTGCAGCCGCGCGAGGTGCTGGACCTGATATGGACCCGGTCCCGCGAGCTGATGGCCCGGCACGCCGCCTGCTTCCACCAGGACGTGCTGCCCGAGCTGTCCGCCGAGGGCATCGAACTGGTGCGCTGGAACGAGCTGACCGACAAGGAGCAGGCCAGGCTGCTGGCGCTGTTCCGGCAGCAGATCTTCCCGGTGCTGACCCCGCTGGCGGTCGACCCGGCGCACCCGTTCCCGTACATCTCCGGGCTGTCGCTGAACCTGGCCGTGGTGGTGCGCAACCCGGTCAGCGGTCACAAGCACTTCGCCCGCGTCAAGGTGCCGCAGTCGCTGTCGCGCTTCCTGACGGCCTCGCCGCAGCGGTACGTGCCGCTGGAGGACGTCATGGGCGCGCACCTGGAGTACCTCTTCCCGGGCATGGAGGTCCTCGCCCACCACGCCTTCCGGGTCACCCGCAACGAGGACCTGGAGGTCGAGGAGGACGACACCGAGAACATCCTCAAGGCGCTGGAGAAGGAGCTGATGCGGCGACGCTTCGGGCCGCCGGTGCGCCTGGAGGTCGAGGAGTCGATCGACCCGTACGTGCTGGACCTGCTGGTGCGCGAGCTCAACATCTCCGCCGCCGAGGTCTACCCGCTGCCCGGCCCGCTGGACCTGACCGGCCTCTTCGCGATCGCGAACGTGGACCGGCCCGAGCTGAAGTACCGGCCGTTCGTGGCCGGGACCGCGCGCGGGCTGGCCGAGGTCGAGTCGGCGTCGCAGCCGGACATCTTCGCCGCCGTGCGCGAGCGGGACGTGCTGCTGCACCACCCGTACGACTCGTTCTCCACCTCGGTGCAGGCCTTCCTGGAGCAGGCCGCCGCGGACCCGAACGTGCTGGCCATTAAGCAGACGCTGTACCGGACCTCCGGCGACTCGCCGATCGTGGACGCCCTGATCGACGCCGCCGAGGCGGGCAAGCAGGTGCTGGTCCTGGTCGAGATCAAGGCGCGCTTCGACGAGCAGGCCAACATCAAGTGGGCCCGCAAGCTGGAGGAGGCCGGCTGCCACGTCGTCTACGGCCTGATCGGGCTGAAGACCCACAGCAAACTGTCCCTGGTGGTCCGCCAGGAGGGCGAGACGCTGCGCCGCTACGCGCACGTCGGCACCGGCAACTACCACCCCAAGACGGCCCGCCTCTACGAGGACATCGGCGTCCTGACCGCCGACCCGCAGGTGGGCGCGGACCTGTCGGACCTGTTCAACCGGCTCTCCGGCTACTCGCGCCGCGAGTCCTACCGGCGGCTGCTGGTCGCCCCGCGCTCACTGCGTAAGGGGCTGATCGAGCGGATCAACGACGAGATCGCGCACCACAAGGCCGGACGCCCGGCCCGGGTGCAGATCAAGGTCAACTCGATCGTCGACGAGGCCGTGATCGACGCGCTCTACCGGGCCTCGCAGGCCGGAGTGCCGGTCGACGTCTGGGTGCGCGGCATCTGCGCGATCCGGCCGGGCGTGCCCGGACTGAGCGAGAACATCCGGGTCCGCTCGGTGCTCGGACGCTTCCTGGAACACTCCCGGGTCTTCGTCTTCGGCAACGGCGGCGACCCCGAGGTGTGGATCGGCAGCGCCGACATGATGCACCGCAACCTGGACCGCCGGATCGAGGCCCTGCTCCGGGTCACCGACCCGGGCCACCGGGCCGAGCTGGCCGGACTGCTCGAACTCGGCATGGCCGACGACACCTCCTCCTGGCACCTGGGCGCCGACGGCGCCTGGACCAGGCACGCGCACGACGCGGAAGGCCGCCCGCTGCGCAACGTGCAGGAACTGATGATCGACTCCCGCCGCCGCGCCCGGCGCGGAAACGACGGCTGGGGGCCCGGTGCCGGGTCCAGCTGAACCAAACCCGCAATTACCGACCGCAACGGGGACTCACCGAATGACGACCGAGATCGAGCCGGCCGCCGCAGGGGCCTCGTCGGCGGAGAGCCTGCTCGGGGCCCACCTCGCCGAGCAGGCAGGACGTTTCCTCCGGGCACTGCCCGACGTGGACCTCGGCACGCTGCGGCGTGTCGACGGCGCGCTGCACGGCTTCGGCGCGCTGCTGGACCCGACCTGGGGCGACACCATGCGCGGCGACCTGGCCGCGCTGGTGGTCACCCTCGGCCAGGAACACGGCTACACCCGCAGACTCACCCGGCTGCTCACCGCGATCGACTCGCTGACCTGCACCGACGCGACCGGCGTACCGACCCCGCGCAGCGGGGAGACCTCCGGCGGGGCGGGCCTACCGAGCCTCGCCGCCGAGCCCGTGACAGGCGGCCTGCTGGCAAACCATCCCGGCGCCCCCAAGGCGCGCGCGATGCTGGACCGCCAACTCACCCTGGCCCGCTCGCGCAGCCACACCGCGGCGCTGCAGGAACTCGGCTCGGCCCGGTTCCACTCGCTCGCCGACAGGATGACGCTGCTCGTCTCCGACCTGCCGCTGCGCGCCCCCGCCGAGTCCCGCCCGCCGGAGCAGCTGCTCGCCTACGCGGGCCGGATGGGCGAGGCCCTGGAGCTCACCGTCTCCCGCCTGCCGCTGGACCGGGCGGCCCAGCCGTACAACGGCGACGCGCTGCACCGGGTCCCGGTCGCCGCGGACCCGCTGCAGGCCGCGCACGAGGACGTCTCCTGGACGCGGGTGGGCGCGGCGGTCCGCTACGCCCGCTACGCCCTGGAGGTCTGCCGCCCACTGCTCGGCGGGCGCGCGGACGAACCGCTGGCCGGCCTGGTCCAGCTCGCCGCGCACCTCGACCAACAGCAGGAGGCCGCGGACGCGGCCGAGGCGGCGGCGCTGGCGGCGCGGACGCCGCGGATCACCCCGGCGACGGCATACGTCCTCGGGGTGGTGCATGCTGATCAACGTCTGGAGGTCGAGGCCGCGCGCCACGCCTTCAGCCGCTCCTGGCCCGATTTCACCAGCTCCGGATGGCTCACCGACCCATGGCTCGCCCGCTCGACCTGAACACGTCCGAGAAGCAGCAGTCGAAGAAGAAAAAGAAGCAGCAGAAGAAGGCTATGGATCAGGCCCCGCGCAGTATGGACGTGGTGAAGGCCGCAGGCGTGGTGCTGTGGCGCCGGAGCGGGGCGTCCGGCGGC
This sequence comes from Streptacidiphilus sp. BW17, assembly GCF_041262485.1. Taxonomy (NCBI): domain Bacteria; kingdom Bacillati; phylum Actinomycetota; class Actinomycetes; order Kitasatosporales; family Streptomycetaceae; genus Streptacidiphilus; species Streptacidiphilus sp. BW17. Next base: position 221,260 of record NZ_JBGCCR010000011.1, read on the forward strand.
TTGGAGCTGGTGCTGGTGCACCGGCCCAAGTACGACGACTGGAGCTTCCCCAAGGGCAAGCTGGAACTGGGCGAGCGCCATCGCGAGGCGGCGCTCCGCGAGGCGTTCGAGGAGACCGGGATGACGGTCATGCTCGGACAGCGCCTGCCCACCCAGCACTATCTGATCCGGGACCGGATCAAGCGCGTCCGCTACTGGTCCGCGACCCGGCTGACCGGACGGTTCACCCCGAACCGCGAGGTCGACCAACTCCGCTGGCTCCCCGTCGAGGAGGCGCGGGCGCTGCTCAGCTACGAGCACGACCGGGGGCTGGTCGACGCCCTGCTGGAAGCGCTCTAGCTGTATTGATCCGCAGCGTTGTTGACTCGGCTGATGGGGGTTTGGCCTCCGAGTGCGGTGTGACAGCGATGGTAGTTGTAGCGGTGGAGGA